>CAZDDH010000010.1:0-74144 GCA_964504165.1 uncultured Rickettsiales bacterium
CGACCGCGTCGATCTCGTCGATGAAGATGATGCAGGGGGCGTTCTTCTTGCCCTGCTCGAACAGGTCGCGGACACGGCTCGCGCCGACACCGACGAACATCTCAACGAAGTCGGAGCCGGAGATGGAATAGAAAGGAACGCCCGCTTCACCGGCGATGGCACGCCCCAGCAGGGTCTTGCCGGTGCCGGGGGCACCCATCAGCAGCACGCCCTTGGGGATCTGGCCACCCAGGCGGGAGAACTTACGCGGCTCCTTGAGGAACTCGATGATCTCCTCGAGCTCGTCCTTGGCCTCGTCGATGCCCGCCACGTCCTCGAAGGTGATCTTCTTGGACGATTCGGCCAGTAGACGGGCCTTGGACTTGCCGAACTGCATGGCCCGCCCCGAGCCGGAGTTGACCTGTCTGAGGAAGAATATGAACACGAACACCACCAGCATCAACGGTAGCCAGTAGATGGCAAATAACTGCCAGCGGGGCTCGCGATCCTCCTTTTCGTCGTAGAGCAGGGCCGCTTCAGAGAGGATCACCTGGACATTGTCCGCTTCCAGGTTGCCGTAGCTGACGAACTCTTTGTCCGTCACGCCGTCCGGGCGGTACGTCCCCGTGAGCGTCTTGCCCTGGGCGGTCAGGGTCAGCACGTTGCCCGCTTCGATCTCTTGAAGCAGCTCGGCAAACCCCAGTTCTTCCTTGTCCGCCTCTTTCTGGGAGCTGATGAACATGTAGCCCAGCAGCGCGACGATGGCGAGCAAGAGCCAGAAAGCAATGGTCTTGTGAGCTTGTTTCACCGGTTATCTTCCACCTTCAGCTCAAGAATTCTTTCGGTCCCCGAGTCCACCCGGGCCGCGTCGGAAGAACGACAGCCAGGGACCCATAGTACCTGTTCCGCGTCCGAGATGATCGGCCAGCTGGCGCGCTGCTCGCGCGAAATCCTCGCTTCCGACATCAGATCACTGATTTTCCGGCTCCCTGGACCGCCGAACGGTCGCATCCGGCAACCAGTTTCAAACGTGTGCACGCGCACGGGAGTTGTCAACTGGTCATGGTCGAACCAGGCGCGCCACTTTCCGGCATCGGAACCCTCACCGATCCGGACGGCGCCGCAATGGAGCTCGGCGCGGATCACGTGCCCCGTGCCTGGCCAGCGCAGGTGGCCGGGAATGCCGAGGACCTTCTCCTGGGACGGCGCAGGGACGTTGGGCCCGGAACGCATGGCGCGGAGGCGTTCGCCGTTGCGCTCGATGCGCAGGCCGCCGGGTAGGTCCACGCCCGCGCTCCGGTTCGAGCCCTCCAGAAGGGCCAGGGCCGCGTCCAGGTGCACGTTGCCCGGCGTCGACCGGGCGTCCAGGCGCCGCAGGAGGCCGAGCACGACCCGCACCTGCAGAGCCCGGTCGAGCTGGGCCACGCGCGCGACGGGGACCTCCGGCGCATCGCCGGATCCGAGGCCGGTGGCCGCGTCGGCGAGCTCGGTCAGGTAGCGGTCGTCCACCGCACACCGGTCGGCCAGCGCGGCCAGATGCGATGCAGAGCTGGGATCCACCAACTGCCGGATCATCGGCATCAGCTTGTGCCGCATACGATTGCGCAGGAATCGGCTGTCTCCGTTGGACGGGTCTTCGGACCAGGCCAGGCCCCGTTCCTGCGCATACGCCAGGATCTGCGCCCTCGGAGTGAATAGCATCGGGCGCACCCGACCGCCCGCGCGAGGGCGCATGGCCGCCAGACCGCGGATCCCCGTCCCCACCAGCGCCCTCATCAGAACGGTCTCGGCCTGATCGTCCAGGTGATGTGCCAGGGCAACGGTCGGGGAGCCGATCCGGAGAGCCTCCGCCGCTAGCGCCCGGTGCCGCTCCTCCCGGGCCGCGGCCTCCAGGCCGTGACGCCGGCGCCCGTCATCCGAGATCTGCACCGGCAGCCGGGCCCAGGGAATGGCGGCCGCAGCGCACATGCGGTGCACGGCCTCCGCCTCCTCGCCCGCGTCCGGCCGCAGCCCGTGCTCCACCGTGGCCGCAAAAAGCTCCAACGACAGCCCATCCCGCAGGCGTGCCAGCAGGTCCAGCAGCACCGTGGAATCGAGACCGCCGCTGCAGGCCACCAACAGGCGCGATCCCGCCTGGACGCCACAGGGCCCCGTCAGCGTACGGCCGACGGCTTCGAGCAACACATCAGCTCCCATCGCGGATCATCACCGACAGCTTCCGCAGGGCCTGCTGTGAGTCGGGTTGGACCGTGCAGCGCAAGGCCGCCCGGTTTCGGTTCTCCGCGCCACAGACCGTGCACCGGTACCGGATCACCCCCCGCTCGGCGCTCAGCTCCTCCAGCCCGATGGGCTCCATCAGGCCGCCGCAGTCACTGGCCCGGTCCCCGGGGACCTGATCCACGTGCAGCGAGTACAGGCACCGGGGGCAATGGTTGCGCTGGATGCCACGGTCCGCGGGCAGTACCTGCTCGCCGCACTGGGCGCAGGTGAAGGCCTCGTTACGGGGGCGAGGATTGGTGCGGACCCGGGCGCCCTGCTCCCTGTGGCTGGCCAGACGCAGCAGCCGGCGGACCGGGACCTCCGCCCCCGCTTCAAATCCCGCTTGCCGGGCCAGTTCGGCCATCACCGGGCCCTGCTGGGGTCCCGTATCAGGAGTGGCCAGCGCCATCTCGACCGCCTTGCGAGAGGTGCGTCCCTGGTCCGCCAGATCCAGCAACTGCTGCACCATTTCTTCGGGTCCCAGCTGTTCGTTCAACAGTTCAATAACTCTGTTGTAACTATCTGGATTGACGCCCTTTTTGGAGCTCATCTGCTGGCCTCTCGGGCTGGACCTGATTCGTGAACGAGTCTGCCAATGGTCGGAACACGGGTCAACCGCGGGTTGTTCCTGTAGCGCCGGTACGAAGTAGTCGGTCGGTAACGGCCGCCACGGGCATCGCACCGCTCCTTGGCCTATGATGAGGGGGTAGATCATGGCCTACGACGAGGGATCGATGACCACGAAGACGAGGGATGGTGAGCGGGGTTTCGTTCGTACGGACGACGGTATCGAGCTGTTCTGCCGGGTGCACGGCGACGGCGATCCCCCCATAGTTTGCTGCAACGGGATCGGCGTCAGCACCTTTTTCTGGCACTTCATGGTGGAGCGGTTCCGGGATCGTTGCCCCGTGCTGCTGTGGGACTATCGCGGCCACGGCCGGAGCCAGGCGCCACCCCCGGGAGCGGATCTGTCCATCCCCCGGATGGCGCGGGACATGTGGACCGTGATCGACGCCCAGGGGCTGGACAAGCCGGTGCTGGCGGGGCACAGCATGGGGGTCCAGGTGGCCCTGGAGGCGTTCCGCCAGCGGCCCGGAGATGTGGGTGGGCTGGTCCTGGTGCTGGGCACCTACGCGCGCCCCCTCGATACGTTCTACGATTTCAAGTACAGCCGGCAGGCATTCGACACCATGATCGGGCTGTTCGGCTCCCGTACCGGGCCCGCCCTCGATCGGTGGCTGGTGAGGCCGCTGCTGGCCATGCCCATCGCTTGGAATGTGGCGGGTAAGGCGGGCATGGTGGACACCAGCCGCCTGGACCGGGGGGAGCTCCGCCGGTATCGCCACCATCTGATGGACGTGAGCATGCCGTTCTTCATGAAGATGGCCAAGCAGATGGGGGAACACGACGCCTCCGACCTGTTGGAGAAGATCGACGTCCCGACCCTGATCGTGGCCGCCGAGTTCGATACCTTCACCCCCATCGCCGCCTCCTACCACATGCGCGACACCATCGAGGGCGCGGAATTCCTCTACCTGGAGGGCGCGACGCATGCGGGGATCGTGGAGCAGCCCGAGGTGATCTATCCGCGGATCGATCGCTGGATGGCGGATCATTTCGCCGGACGGTTGGGGGTTTCAGCTGAGGGGAGAGCTTCGTGAGATCAATCCATACTTACTGGATCCTTCAGGCGTTGCTGCTGGTCTGTTGCCCGGCGTTGAACGCCGTCGCGGACGAACCTGCCGAGCCGGCGCCAGCTCCGGCCGCCGGTGAGTCTTCCGGCCCCGATGCTGCCGAGGCCGAGGTCACGTCGGTGCTGGTCTTCGGCCCGGGTGGTTCCAACACGGACGGCGTGGTCGCTTCCGGGTACGTCCGGGAACGCCTGCCGGCCAAGGAGCGCCCCAAGGAGCGCGTGAGCGTCACTGGGATCCCCTTCCCCACCGACCGCGAGCTGTGGATGACCGGCGCCGGCAAGGTCGCCTGGTGCCCGGCCGGGATGCAGGCCCCCGAGAGCCTGGACGCGAGCCTTGCGCGCGCCCAGGCGGCCATGGAGATGGTCGAGATCAACACCATCGTCGGCATCGGTGACGCCTTCGACCGCAACGCCGCCTGTTTCGACCAGATCGTGGACGCCAAGAAGATGGCGGAGTTGGCACTGCTGCGGGGATTGTCCCACCACGTGGAGAATCAGCCGGAGCTAGCCCACAAGATGTTCGTCCGGGCGGCGGGGACCTACCCGGAACTGCAATGGGATGTGGGCTACCCGCCGGAGCCTCAGCAGGACTACCTGACGGCACGGGAGGAGATCATCAAGCAGGCGCCGGCCCATTTTGGCTGGAACCTGTCCCTCATCGGCGCCAGCGAGGTGTATATCGACGGGATCCCCGTGGAGCCCAGGACGTTGGTCGAGATCGCCCCCGTACCCCACCTGGTCCAGCTCAAGGACAGTGAAGGTGGCGTGATGTCCATCGTGCTGGACGCCAAGGCCGGAGGCCGCTCCGTGCTGGTGGACCGGGCCGGGGCCACCGCTGCGTTGATGGCCGGGCCGGACGACCCGTTCAACGCCACCGTGGCGGCCACCGTGCTCAACGCCGTGGCCAATCAGTGGAGCGCCCAGCGGGTGGTGGTGGTGGACACCACGTACCGCAAATCCGCCGGTGAACCGCTGGTCTACCGGTTCGGCACCAAAGACGGAATGTTCGAGACGCTCACCGCCATGAAGACCCTGCGGCGGCACATGCCGCCGTTTTCGGACCGGGTCCGCATCGCCGTAGGTGGCGCCGTGGGCGCCGAGGTCGATTCCTCCGGCGCGGGTTTTCACTGGGTGCTCAACCCCGGCGGCAACGTGGCGGTGCGCCTCGGTCCCGGCTTCACCCCCAACGCCGGTCTGGCACTCCAGACGCACCGGCTCGAGGGTAGTGGTGGGGGCCAGGTGTGGGTGATCACCCCGCTGGCCCGTGGCGGCCTGGGCTACCGCTGGCACCCCAGGTCGGTCCAGACCTACATCGGCATCGACATGCTGCTGCGGTTCAATCAGTCCCTGGCAGCCCAGACCGCCTACGACGGCCCGTCGGTGGTCACCGGCCTGGCCCTCTGTCTGAACTTCGACATCGTAACCCCCAAGGTTCCCGGGGTTTTCCTACGCGTCGGCGGCTCGCTCGGGACCATCGCGACGGATACCTTCATCGAGGGCGGGGTCAAGATCGGGCTGAGTCTCTGACTCGAGTCTGAATCAACGATCCATGGGCTGGACCGCTTCGGCGACTGCCTGCTCCCTGGCCCAGCTCAGCACATCGGCCTCGTCGCCAGAGCAGACCTCACACTCGGCGATGATCTCCTCGGCCTGCTGCCATGCGGCCTCCGCGGTTCCGCTCTCCCCCAGCTTGCTGGCCGCCAGCCCTTCGAAGACCGGGCCGAAGCCCAGGATCGGGTAGGCCTCGCCAAAGGCACGCGCCGCGTTGCGCACATCGCCCCACCGCCCCAGCACGGCCAGCGCCTCCATCTGCAGCAACAGGATGTTGACGTCCTCGGGGGCCTGGGCGGCCAGGGCGTCCAGCTGCTCCAGAGCGTCGGAGGTGTTCCCGCGCCTGAGGGCGATCTCCGCGCGGGTCTGGAGCAAGACCGGGAAATCGGGGAAGGTGCGCAGCCCGGATTCGATGGTCTCGGAGGCGCGATCGAATTCGTCTGCGGCCACCCACAGGTTGGCTGCCCCCGCGTACTCGAAGGGGTTGGTGGGCTCGATGGCCAGGGCCTGGCTGTAGATGCGGGCGGCCTCGGCCGGCTTGCCGGTGGCGTCCAGGGCAGCGGCCATCGGGAACAGCAGCGCCTTGTGCCCGGTGGCGGATGTATACACCGCCTCCGCTTCGTGTATGTAGGCCAGCGCGTCGCCGTGACGCGCCTGCTCGATGTAGATCCAGGCCACCTCGGCGGCCACCTCATCGTCCGGCAGCACCAGCGCATCCGTCCCCAGCTGGCGGCAGGCCTCGAGGGCGTCGGGCTGCCCGCTGGCGAACCGCTCCCGGACCTCGGCAGCCCGCTGCACCAGCTCCTGCTTGCGGGCGGTGAAATCCTCGGGAGGGTTGATGACGGTGCGGCCACCGCAACCGTCGCTGCAGGACGACAGTCCAGCGGAGCACGCCAGCAAGACCAGCAGCGCTGCCGCGGCAGGTGTGATGAAGCGGGTCACTGGCGGGCTAGGGTCTCGGCGCGGCGCTTGAACGCTTCGAGGGTGGCTGGGAGGCTCGTGCCCACCAGACGATTGCTGATGGACTTGGGCACCAGCAGGCCAAAACCGATGTCGATGGTGTAGGTGGCCCGTACCCGGTCCTCCCCCAGTTCTTCGATGTCCCAGCCGCCGTCGTTGTGCTTGAACAGTTTGGCCTTGATCAGGCTCCAGCGCACCTTGTGCGGGCGCTGGCCCTTCAGATCGAGGGTGTAGGCGATGCGCTTGATGAGGTTGAGATGGAACTCGGCCACCGCGTTGTCGCCGTCGGAACGCTGGATCGAGACCCGCTCCATGTCCGGCAGGAACTCCGGATATTTCTCGTAGTCGATGATGACGTCGAACAGGACCTCCGCCGGGGCGTTGATCTCGATGGAACGGGTTGCACCTGCCATGTTTGGCCTCCGCTGTGAGACGTGGTGACGTGTTTCCTGTCTAGCGCTCCGGACTGCGGGGTGTCAATGTGCGGGTCGATCCGGGTAACCTGCACCTGGAGTATGACACGTGCCGAAGATCGCTCGACCCTTCCTGTTTCTGCTGCCCCTGTGGGTCCTCGTGGGCTGCGATGGCCCGGCCACCGATTCGGACGATGACGACGACAGCAACGGCGGCTGTGAGGAAGAAATGTGGTTCCTGGACGGGGACGGGGACGGTTGGGGGGACGACGATCAGGCGGTGGAGGCGTGCGAGGCCCCCGAATCCCACGTGGCCACGGGCGGCGATTGTGATGACACGGATCCGCTGATCTATCCGGGTGCGGCCGAGGAATACCCCTGCGACCAGGTCGATCAGGATTGCGACGGGATTGTCGAACCGCGGGCCTTCGTGGCCGGCACCGACTACGACGAAGTCGATGACGCCGTGGACGCAGCCGAGAACGGAGCTACGGTCTACGTCTGCCCCGGCGTGCATGCCGGGCCGGTGACCGTGCCCGAGCTGCGGCAGCTGGTGCTCACATCGTGGTCCGGCGACCCAGCGGACACAGCGATCGACGGCGGCGACCGTGACCCGGCGTTGATCCTGGAGCGGGACTCGGAGGTCACCGTGTCCCACCTCACCTTCCAAAATGGGCACGGTCAGTCCGAGGAGGACGAATTCTACGGGGGTGGCATCCAGTCCCGGGCCCGTGTGCTGTCTCTGGAACACTGCGTGCTGGTGGACAATATCAGTGACTTCACCGGCGGCGGGCTGCTGCTGCTGCCGATGGCGGACAACACCCAGGCCGTCGAGGTCGAGGTCGAGGACTGCTGGTTCGAGGGGAATTCGGCCGTCGAGCACGGCGGTGGCCTGGCCGTGGACGGCCCGCGGGAGACCCGCTTGTTCGTGCTGAACACCACCTTCGTGGCCAACACCGCCCAGCAAAATGGCGGGGGCCTGGCCGTCACCGCCTCCGCGGATATCGATCTGACGATCCAGTCCAGCGCTTTTTTGGCCAATTACTCCGGCTTTGCCGGGGGCGGGCTGTCCATCCTGCACAAGGGGGTCACCATCGTCGGCGTCGCCGATACGGCGGTCGAGGGCAACACGGCGGCGGGCGTGGGTGGCGGTGTCTACGCCTCCAACACACACGGTTCGGCGTTGAGCTTCACCGACTGCACCTGCCACGGCAACGACGCGGCCGATGGCGGTGGCTTCTACATCGGCGGCTTCGAGGAGGCCGGCGTCTCCCTGGAAATCAGCGGAGGCAGCGTGACCGGCAACAACGCGAGCGGAGCCGTGGCGGCCCACCCCGCCGCCCTCGTCAGCGATACCGTGGACTGGGGTACGGACGCCGACGACAACGATCCCTACGACGTCTGCACCGGTGCGGGCTGCTACGGGGACTATGAGGCGGGGGCGAGTTTCAGCTGTTCCGGGGACGGCGGCTGTACCTGACTAGCCGCGTGGAGGCGGCCCGGGCGGTGCACCCGGTGGCGCACCGGGCGGAGGCCCGGGCGGCTTGAGCTTGGACCGCACCTTGGCCAGGAACACCCAGAGCTCCTCGACCCGCTGCACCGCACAGGCGATCAGGTAGACGACGCCGCCGGTTCCCACCCCCAAGCAGACCTTGATCAGCTGTCGAACCTTGCCCGGCTCGTACCAGGAGTCACCCAGCAGGGAGAGGGCGCCCCAGGCCGCGGCGGTGGCCAGCACGGAGGCGACGCTGATGCGCAGCAGCCCGCTGGCCGTGCCGGGGATGAACTTGCCGATGCGCCGTCGCAGCATCCACCACAGCGCCACCGCTTCCGCCGTGACGGCGATGGAGGTGGCGGCCACCAGGCCCTCGTAGCTCATAACCGGGATGAGGAGCACCACCAGCACCAGCTTCAACCCGATGGTGGCCAGGGTCAGCAGCATGGGGCGGATGCTGTCTCCCAGGGTGAAGAAGATGGGGATCAGGACCCGCGGCAGGGCCGTGCCCATCGTGCCCAGGGCGTACAGCTGCACCAGCCGCGCGGTCTTGTGGGCGTCCTCGAAGGTGAACTCACCCTGGGCGTAGAACGCCTGCGTGATGGGATCGGCCACCGCCACCAGCATGCCGGCCACAGGCATGGCCACCAGGAACAGCATGGTGATGGAGTTGGAGACCGTGGCCCGTAGCGCCTCGTTGTCCTTGCTGGCCATGTCCAAACTGGCCTTGGCCAGCGTCGCCGTGGCCAGCGCCATGCCCACCATGCCGATGGGGAGCTGGAGCAGGCGGAAGCTGTATTCCACGTAGGAGACGACGCCATCCGCGTACCGGGAGGCGATCTGCATGTCGATGATGCTCGTCAGCTGGACCGCCGCCAGCCCCAGCAGGCCCGGGGCCATCAAGAAGATGATGCGGACCAGCCCCGGGTGCCGGAAGTTGATGCGGGGACGGAAGCGGTAGCCCATGCGGCGGAGGGCTGGGTACATGCCGAGCATCTGCAGCAGGCCGCCCACGGTGTAGGCCGCCGCCACCGCGGTGATGGGCTGCAGCCCGGTCCATTGCTGCAGCGGCAGGCCCACCAGGCAGCCGACGATGGTCGCCAGGTTGAGCAGGCAGGGCGCCAGCGCCGGCAAGAAGAACTTGCCCCTGACGTTGAGCATCCCCATGAACACCGTGGCCATGGAGACCATCAGCACGAACGGGCCGGCCAGGGCGGTGAGCTGGACGGCCAGCTCCAGGGTCTCGGGCTTGTCCTTGAAGCCGCCAGCGAAGAGCAGCACCCACCACTTGCCCAGGAAGATGAACGAGGCCACCACCAGCCCCACCACCACCATCAAGAAGCCCAGCATGACGTTGGCCAGCTCGTGGGCGGCGGCATCCCCCTTCTGTTCCCGGTATTCGGTGAAGCGCGGGACGAAGGCCGCCGCCATCGAGCCCTCGGCGAACAGATCACGCAGGACCGCGGGTAGCCGCAGGGCGATGGCCAGGGCGTCCCGCGCCGGTCCAGCGCCGAAGAAGTAGGCCAGCGTAGCCTCGCGCACCAGACCCAGCGCCCGGACGGCCAGTCCGGCCAGGGCGATGACGGCAGCGTTGCGGCCCACCCGCTGCACGCCCTTTTTAGGAAGCGGTTGTTTCATGATCGTGACTCGAGGTGTGACCAATGTAACACCCCTGTGCAGGCCCGCGTAGCAATTGACAGCCCTTCGGCACGGGGCTAACTTCGGGGCTCCGGAACGGACCCGATTCCAGACGCAAAAGAGGGGCTCTTTCGATGGGAAACACCCGAGAACTGCTCCGGGAACTGGACAGGCAGATCCGCAGCGAGGAGCTGCAGGATCTCCTAAGTCGCATCCCCAACGAGCTCAACGAGTACGGCTACGACGATTGGGGGCTGTCCCCCGACACGGCGCTCTATGCGCTGGCGGCCTCCAAGTGGATCTTCGAGAACTACTTCAGGGTCGAGACCCATGGGACGCAGTATCTGCCAGAAAAGCGTGCCCTGGTGGTGGGCAACCACTCCGGGCAGCTGCCCTTCGACGCGATGATGGTCTCGACGGCGGCGCTGCTCCACGGGGAGCCCCCGCGATTGTTGCGGGCGATGGTGGAGCGCTGGTTCCCCAGGCTGCCTTGGGTGTCCACCTTCTTCTTCCGCTGCGGCCAGATGGTGGGCAATCCTCACGATTGCACCAAGCTGCTGGAGCGGGACGAGGCGATACTGGTGTTCCCCGAAGGGGTCCGTGGCAGCGGCAAGCCCATCTGGGATCGCTACGAGATCCAGACCTTCCCCACTGGGTTTCTGAGGCTGGCCCTGCGCACCGGGTCCCCCATCCTTCCGGTGGGAGTCGTGGGGGGCGAGGAGTCGTGCATCTCGGTGGCCAACTGGAAGGGGCTGGCCAGGTTGACCGGCGCCCCCTACGTCCCCGTTCCCGCGCTGCTCCCCGTGCTGGGCATCTTTGCCATGCTGCCCATGCCCACCAAGTTCATCCTCAACTTCGGCGAACCGATGGTGCTCGACGGGGACCCGGACGCGCCGGATGCCGAGCTGAGGCCGATGGTCCAGCAGGTGGAGGATCGCATCGCCGAGTTGATCCGCAAGGGCCGTGAGGAACGTCGCGGTATCTTCGATATTCCCGCGGTCGATTCGTTCATACCGGGGGACTGGCTGTGACCAAACGTAAGATCCTGATCACGGGTGTGGCGGGCAGCCTGGGGCGCGCCGTGTGGCGCCGCCTCATCGAGAACCGCAACAACGACATCACCGGGCTGGACGTCCGCAACTGGCTGCTGGACAAGCCGTCCAACTTCAACTTCATCCAGCTGGACATCAAGCGCAACAGGGCCGAGGACGTGTTCCGCCGCAACCGGTTCCACACGGTGATCCATCTGTCCTTCCTGCGCGACCAGTCGGTCTCCCGGGCCAAGCGCCACGCCACGAACGTCATCGCCACCCAGCAGGTGCTGGGCTACTGCGCCAAGTACGGCGTCAAGAAGGTGCTGGTGGTCTCACGGCACATGGTCTACGGGGCGGGCCCCACCAATCCGTCGATGATCACCGAGGACATGCCCCTCAAGGCGGCGGCCTCGTGGGGGCAGCTGAGCGACCTCATCGAGTTCGACCACGTCTGCCGCAGCTGGATGTACCAGCAGACCAAATCCCACATGGTCCTGCTGCGGCCGGTGTTCACGATGGGGCCCAACGTCCGCGAAGGCATGCTCTATCGATATCTGAGCCTGCCGCGGGTGCCCGTGCTGATGGGATTCAGCCCCATGCTCCAGATCTGCCACGAGGACGACGTCGTCGAGGCCATCGTGTGCAGCCTCAAGCCTCGCGCGCGGGGTATCTACAACGTCACCGGGTCTTCGTCGATCCCGGTCGCCCGCCTGGTCAAGGAACTCGATCTGCCCCACTACCCGGTCCCACACCCGCTGCTGTTCGCCACCAATGAGGTCTTCTTCCGGGCCCGGCTCTCACCGCTGCCGACCGGCGCGCTGAACTTCTTGCGTTACAACTGTGTCGTGGACGGCAGCAAGATCCGAAAAGAGCTCGGATACGCTCCCGTGAGGACTCTGCGCGAGACGCTCGAACATTTTTCTCGGACCCACTCCACCGTCATCGCCTGATCTGACCCCAGGGCCGCAAAGCACCGGCATGGGGGAACTGCGCCACACCTGCGCCAATATTGGCGCAACCTACCAGTAGCGTGAATTCCACAGGTTATCCACAGCGCGCGGATGCCGCACTTGACAGTTTTTACCAGGGCGAGTTAGGTTTTTACCATGACGTTGTCATCCACAGCTCGACTCACAGCCCCCCGAGGGGGAATGCTGTGTTTTTACCATTGCGGTTTTTTCCCCTATTTCAGCTGAAGCAGTAGCTCGCGTGGTCGCACCTGGGTGGCGCGGCCGAATTGTGGAAGGAGTGGTATCGAGATGGGAAAACTGACTCGTCGCGTTAAGTTCATCGCTCGGGAACGGCGGCTTTCCATCCCCGCCGAGTTCCTACACCGTCATCACATCCAGCGTGGGGACCCCATGTGGGTTTCGATCCACGACAAGGAGTTGTACGTCTTCGATTCCCAGGGGTGGCAAGAGAAAAAGGAACTGGCCGCCAGCATGGGGCGCTGGTTCCCCGACGAGAAACACGCCTACTTCGGCATGTTCGAGTTCGGCATCCAGGTGCGCCTGGGTAGCCAGGACCGCATCGTCCTCCCCAAGACCTTCCCCTTCCAGCCCCAGGAGACCATCCGGCTCCACTGGGAACTGCTCGACGGCATGCTACGCATGACCCCCGAACAGTCCCTACCGGCTGCGCCTGCTGTCGTGGCCCGCCCCGCCGCGCAGACGAGCCTGGCGGACTATCTGGGCACGTCCGGTGGTGACCGCTTCGACCGCAAGCGCGCCACGCACGAGTTGACCGAGCGCATCTCCCTGGAGCGCATCGATCTCCAGGACCAGGCCTGCTCCACCCAGCCCCCCATCCCCGGCGAGGCCTTGCTCCGCAGTCTGCGGGTCGAGGGCATCCGCCGGGCCGTGGTGCTGTGGCGCCGCGAGGATGGCAAGTTCCAGATCATCCACGGTTTCCGCCGCGTAGCGGCGGCCCGTCAGCTCAAGATGGCGTCGGTACCGGCGCTGGTCTTCCGCGGCCTGTCCCTCGAGGACCGTGATCGGCTGAAGATCATGGAGTACGACGACGCCCCGGTGCTGGAGAGCACGCCCCTGCGCCGCTTGCAATCCACGGTCAAGCTCTATCAGGGCCAGGTGGACTTCAACGAGATCGAGAAGATCACCGGCCGCCGCAAGCGCACCTTGCAGCGTTACCTGAGGGTTGCCGGCAATCAGGTCCTGCGGGACGCCATCGAGAGCGGCCGCCTCTCCATCTTCAAGGCCGAGGAGATCCTCAAGGCCGGCGTTGATCCGGAGCTGGCCATCCGCCGCAAGATGACCGTCAAGGAAATCCGCGCCTACGGCCGCCGCAACGCCTCTGCCCGCAATCGCCCCCGCCGCCGGGTCCACCGCCGCGGCACCATCGGCTAGCCCGCTCAGCGCCTTTCCACAGCCCTTCAGCCCCCTCTCACAACCCCAAAACCGCCCTCCAGTCCCAGAACCGCGCCTGTACGGCTGTATAAGGTTTGTTCACTGTACAGGGTCTGTATAGGGTTTGGCCAGGCTGGCTGTGGGGGGGGAGGGAGAGAAGAAAAAAAGCGCAGAGGACGCGGAGAGGAGCGCAGAGGACGCAGAGTAGAGCTGTGGAGGCGGGGCGGGCGGCGGAAGCCCTTCTCGGGGCTATCGGGAGATCGGGGGTGGAAGAATCGAGCTCAAGGAAAAACTGGGCGCTAGACCAAAAGGTCCTCCCAAAACAATTCCCCCCTTCCCTTCCCCCTCAGCGTCCTCTGCGCGCGCCGGACGCGCGCTCTGCGGACTCTGCGGGAGGCCGTCCCGGACGGACGGCCTTTCTTTCTTTTTCTTCTCAGTTTGGAATGCCCAGAACGCCTAACTTCAGACCCAGGACTCGAGCAACTTCTCGATCCGATCGAAGGCCCGCTCCAGTTCGTCCATGGAAGCGGCATAGGAGAAGCGGATGCAGCTGTCCTCGCCGAAGGCCGCGCCGGGGACGGAGGCGACCTTGGCTTCCATCAGGATGTACTCGGAGACATCGACGGAGGACTCGAGCTTCATGCCGCTGGGGGTGGTGCGGCCCAGAAGATCGTTGACCTGTGGGAAGAGGTAGAAGGCGCCCTGGGGGGCGACGGGGATGTGCAGGCCGGGGATGCCGGCCATGCGATCCAGCAGCCAGGTGCGGCGCTGGGCGTAGGTGGCCACCATCTCCTCGACGGGGGCCTGGGAAGCCTGCAGCGCCCCCAGCGCCGCGTACTGGGCGACGGAGCTGGGGTTGGAGGTGCACTGGCCCTGGACCTTGGTGCAGGCGGCGGCCAGGGCCGGGGGGGCCACCAGCCAGCCGATGCGCCAGCCGGTCATGGCGTAGGCCTTGGAGACGCCGTGGACCAGGGCCGTACGTTCGGCCACTTCCGGCCCCAGGGTCAGCGGGCAGACCGCTTCGGCCCCGTCGTAGACGATGGGATCGTAGATGGCGTCGGCGATGATCATCAGGTCGTGCTCGCAGGCGAGCTTGGCCAGCCCTTCCACGTCCTCCCGCGGCAGGACCGCGCCGGAGGGGTTGGACGGGTTGTTGATCACCATGGCCTTGGTGCGGCTGTTGATGGCGGCGCGGACATCGTCGAAGGGGATGCGGAAGCCATCATCGGGGGAGGTACGGACGGTCACCGTGGACGCGCCCACCAGTTTGGCCTGATCCGGGTAGCTCACCCAGTAAGGGGAGAAGATGATGATCTCGTCCCCCTCCTGCCAGAGGCTCACCGCCAGGTCATAGAGGCATTGCTTGGCGCCGCTGCTCACCACCACCATCTCGGGGGTGGCGGCGAATCCGTAGCGATCGTTCGTCCAGCCGGCGACCGCCTCCACCAGCTCGGGGATGCCCTTGACCGGTGTGTAGCGGGTGCAGTTGTCATCGATGGCCTGGTGGGCGGCGGCCTTCCCCCCCGGGACCGTGGGGAAATCGGGTTCACCCAGGGTCAGGGAGATGATGTCCACCCCTTCCCGCTTCATCTGGGCGGCGCGCGCGGCCACGGCCAGGGTTGCGGACGGCTTGATGGCTGACATGCGGTCGGAGAGCTTCATGGCTATCCCCTCTTCTGTTCGAGTTCGCGGATGATCATGTCCGGCACCATGTGGGCGACGTCGCCGCCGAGCATGGCGATCTCCTTGGACATCCGGCTGCTGACATAGAAGTACTTGGCGTCCGTCATCATGAACAACGTGTCCACCTCCGGCGCCAGCTTGCGGTTCTGTACCGCCATCTGGAACTCGTACTCGAAGTCGGAGGCGGAGCGCAGGCCACGGAGGATGAATCCAGCGCCGCGTTTGCGCACGAAATCGATGAGCAGGCCGTCAAAGGAATCGACGGTCACGTTCGGGCAGTCTGAGGTGAGCCGGTTCAGCTGGTCGATACGTTCGTCCGTCGTGAACATAGGGCTCTTGCCCGGATTCCGGACGACGGCGACGATCAGGTTGTCGACGGCCTTGGCGGCACGCTTGATGATGTTCAGGTGGCCCAGCGTGACCGGATCGAAGGAGCCCGGGTAGATCGCGATGCGGTTGCTCATGGGGTCTCTGTCTCCGCGGCAGCCTCCTTGTAGAAGCTGACCTGGGTTTGCCCGTAGCGACGATCCTCGACGCGCGTGATGCCGCCGAGCCGTTCGGGCGCCCTCTCATGAGGGGAGTGTTCGATGACGAGCACTCCTCCTTCCCCGAGAACCGGGTGCTCGTCCAACGCTGCGAGCACCTTCAATACCTCTCCACGGTCATAAGGCGGATCGGCGAATATCAGGTCAAACCGCCTCTGCCGCCCGGCCAGCCGTCGCAGCGCCTCCACGGCGTCCATCTGCTCGAGCTTGGTGTCGGCCTCCGGGACCAGCCGGTCCAGGTTGCGCCGGATCGTCCGAGCCACCGAGGCGTCGATCTCCACCAGCACCGCCTGAGCTGCACCTCGCACCAGCGCTTCGATCCCCAGAGCCCCCGTCCCCGCATAGAGGTCGAGGACTCGGTCACCGTCGCACCGCTGGCCCAGGATGTCGAAGATCGCCTCGCGGACACGGTCCGATGTGGGACGCACCTTGGTCCCCTTGGGGACGCTCAGCACTCCACGACCGCGAATACGCGTCGTCAAAAGGCCTCCTGATCCGCGAGGTTCGGATACGCAGCATAACAGCAGCTTCCAGCAAAAATCGACCTACTGCGGCCCACGTTGGCTTGCTGTGCCGCCCGTCGTCCGCTCGGAGCCTCGGTCAACGTACATCCAGTACGCTTCGGTCGGCTCCGATCGAACGCCGACCGGCTCGCTGACTCCCTCGCGGGCCTCGCGACGGCCGCTATTTGCCGAATGCTGCTATGCGTTCGAGCCAGTTTCCATAGCGCGCGATCTCAGGCCAGCCCCCAGCGCCGCCGCAGCAGCCATTCCAACCCCAACGGGATGCCGGCGAGCAACAGCCAGCCCCAGCGATCCCAGTCCGTGCTGGCCACGCTGCGGGTGTGCCGTTGGGTGGGCTGCAGCCGGAGATCCAGGTCGTCCAGATCGTCTCCGTTGCCGAGGCTCTGACCGCCCGTGGCGCTCGCCAGCGCCTGCAGCAGCTCCGGCTTGCCCGCCGGGTCCTCCAGCTCCTCGGTGGAGGGCCGCACGGTGAATCGGGCTTCCGCCCGTTCACCGCTGTCGTCCGTGGCGACCAGGCGGTAGGTCGCCGGGATCCTCGGGGAAAGCGTCGTGCTCCAGTGCCCCTCTTCGTCCGTCTTGCCCGCCAGCGTCTCGGGGGAGCGCGTCTTGGCCAGGGGCTCGACGGCCAGGGTGAACGGAGCTTCCGGAAGCCCCGAGAAATCTTCCTCGAGCAGCCGCACGTCCACGGTCACCGAATCCCCCGGCTGGATATTCTCCCGATGGGGCCGGACCTCGATGCGTTGCTGCGCCTCGTCGCCCACCAGCCAGCGCATCGAGTTGCGCCAGAACGTCGCGTGGGCGTCGGTGACGCCCCCCTCCTCCTGCATCGCCCAGCGCCACGTGTCATCCGTGGCGACGCTCATCACCCGCCCCTGGCCTACCTGGCGTACCGCCACCAGCGGCGCACCGGTTTCTTCCCCCCGCGCCAGCACGACGCCGTCCTCGTGGGCCGCCCCCAGGAGGTTGTGGTTACCCGGCGAGGGGAGTGAACCCCAGGCTTCGCGATTGGCCTCATCTCCGCGGGCCAGCTGCATCACCGGGTGGCGTAGCCCCGCCGCGGTGGGCGACAACGTCACCGGGCCGCCGCTGGCCATGGATCCCTCTCCGAAGGCGGTGGGCAACAGTTGGCCCAGCGGTCCCACCATCTCCTCGCGGGAGAACGAGCTGTCACCGCCGATGAACAGGAGCCCTCCCCCACCCTCGACGAAACGCGCCAGATTGCTCATGTAGCCGTGGATCTCGGACTGGATGTTCGGCAGCGAGTGGAATCGGTAGTTCTGCAGGATGACCAGATCGAACCCCGGTAGGTCCTCGCCGAAGAGGTTGGCGTGGGGGAATTCGATGAGGCTCAGCGGGCTGCTACGGAACGCTCCGAGGAAGTTGGCCTCCCGCATGATGAAGAAGCTCACCAGATCCACGTTGGGATCGGTCTTGAGGAAGCGGCGCAGGAAGCGCACGTCCCAGGACGGATGGCTGGACAGCTGGAGCACCCGCGTCCGGTCCCGGATGATGCGCAGGGTGCACGAATCGGTGTTGTTGCCCGGGAGTGGGTCCCCCGCCGGCGCCGGCGCCGAGACCTCCAGGGACAGATATCCGATCTCGTCCGGGGTCAGGCTGAACAGGACGGTCCCCTCGCCTCCGGAGAAGGACACGGCACGGCTGGCGTGGAGCTGACCATCCCGCCGCAGGGTGACGGTCACCTCGCCGCCCACGCCCGCGTCTCCCCGCACGGTGACCGGGATCTCCACCGGCCGGCGCACGAACGCGAACGGGGCGTGGTCACCGATGGTCAGCGAGAGATCGCCGGAAACCGGCCCCCCGAAGCTGACCGTATGGACGGGGAAGCTCACGTCCTGGAGCAGCGGAGTCAGGTCCGCCCCGGGGCGGGAGAACGCTCGTTCCAGGGAGCCCCGGTCCGCGCCGTCCCCCAGCAGGACCACGGCTTGCGGCCGCCGATCGGTCACGCTGGCCTCGATGGCGGACAGGTAGTCGGTGGCCAGGCCGTCGGGTTCCGGGAGGCGAGCCAGGGATTCGGACGTCAGCGTGCGGGGCTCGTCCCCCAACCACCAGAATTCCACATCGGCCTCGGTGTGCCAGTCATCCACCACCGTGCGCTGCCGGGACAGATACCCCTGCACCTGCTGGGCTCTGGATTCCCCCTCGTCGAGGACGCTCATGCTGGCCGAACCGTCCAGCAGGACGACCAGCCGGCCCCGGGACGTGCGCTCCTCGAGCCTCACACTGGACAGGCCGAGCAGGGCCAGCATCAGGGGGGCCAGGGCCAGGGTCCGCAAGGCACCGATCCCGACGCGGCGCCGTAGCGGCTGGCCCGCGGTGCCGCGGATGGCTGCAAACAGGACCGCCGCCGCCAGCAGTCCCAGCAGGGGCCAGGCCCAGTCGGGGACTATGGGCAGCCAGGCGCGGGCCGGCTCGGTGGCGTCGCCGATCAAGGGATCCGCCCCTCGTCCCGCATGCGCTGCAGCAGAGCCTCTACGTGGGCCGCATCCCGTTTGTAGTTGGCGGTCAGGGCGTACATCATCAGATTGATGCCCAGCTCGTACGCTCGCAGGCGCTGGCGTTCACCTCCCGGCACCACCTGATGGACGTATTCTCCGCCTCCCTTGCGTTCCCAGGCACCGCAGAGATCATTGCGGCTCACCACAACCGGCGTGATGTCCCCCAGCTGGATCCCCTCCAGGTAGGGCCGCACGACGAAGCGCCCCACCGCGCCCTCCACCAAAAAGAAACTGCGGTAGATGGAGTGATCGGCCGGCAGCACGCGGACCGGGTGATCGGGGAACAGCCGCGCCAGCAAGGCCTTGACGTCCCGATAGAACGCGCTTTCCTCCAGCCCTGTCCGGTCGTCGACGAACAGGAAACCGCCCCGGTGCAGGTGCCGCCGCAGGGCATCCACCTGGGCATCAGTAGGAGCGGTGAAGCCGGCGTCCCCCAACAGGGCCAGGAAGGGATGCTCTTGCAGGTCTGGAGCCAGGGGAGCGATCACGGTCAGCTCCGTACGGACATCGACGCTCGTGACCTGCGCCGTACGGGACACGAGATCGGCCAATCCCTTCGCCTGCTCCGCGTCCCCGGCCAGATCGAGCAGGGCAACGCCTACCGCGGAGGCTTCCCACTCCGCCCTCACCGGCGCCGGCAGTGCGCCACTCGCCACTACGGCGCTCAGCAGGCCCATGCATTGACGCCGGGTGATCATCGCCGTCGGCCTCCCATCAGGGCTTCGGCGATCAACGCCAGCAGCAGCAGGACCACCGCCGCCGGCACCAGGGACGTCTGACGCATCACCGTGGCCCGCTCCCCCTTGCCCGCCGCGCTGCCCCCCTCGACGAACACCACCGTCGGGATGGCGGCGGCCAGGGTCGTGCGATCCAGGGGCTCCAGCGCCGACTCCTCCGGATCGGTCCTCACGCAAAAGGACCACAGCGCTTCATCGTCCTGGGGAGACTCGGCCGGGCCCCGGCGGATCGCCTGATAGTGCCCCGGCAATTCCTGGCCAGGTAGCTCCAGACGGACCCCCGCCTTGCAATCGCCCAGCGGCGTGATGCGGCCGTCGGGCCCCTGCAACTCCAGGGCGCCCGCGGCGCACTCCAGCGGGGGCGAGGTGAGCCGTTCACCCACGCGGTGTGTCGTCCCGCCCCGCTCCGTCAACTCCCCGGCGAGGTACCGCACCAGCTGGTGCACCATCGGGAGATAGATGGCGCGGATGGGCAGGTCGGACCAGTCGTCGTCCAGGGTGGAGGTGAACAGCAATACGCGCCCGTCGTCCACGCGCCTCTCCAGCAGGGCGGCCCGGCCGTCGGAATAGCGCAACAGCACCTGGGATCCGGGGGCCAGCTCCGGCTCCACCTCCATCACATGCTCGAACTGCACCCGCGCGAAGGTGGAGCGCCCTCCTTCGCGGAAGGGGCGCCACAACGGCTCCTGCAGGTCGGGGGTCACCAGCCCCACGGTGGTGGTGTCGAAGGTGGTACGGCCGCGGGCCTTGACGGTGCCCAGCCTGGCCGGCAGCAGGCCCTCCAGGGCGCGGTAGGTGTCCCGCTCGACCAGGCTCCCCACCGAGATCAGGACCCCGGCGCCGCCGCGTACCAGCCGTGCCAGCTCGTCGGCAAATCGGTCGACACCGGGCATGTTGCATACCAGCACCACCGTGCCGGGGCGGGCCGGCAACGCGGCCAGCTCGTCGGCAGAGATCACCTGTGGTTCGATGATGGGCCCCTCCATATCCCGGGGGCGCAGGGCCTTTGTGAGGTAGTAGACCTCGTCGTCGCGCACCGACGCGCCGCCCTCGCCGGAGAGGAGGTACACCTTCAGCGCGGACGATCCCTGCAAGAAGAACGGGACCCGGTTGTCCGCCAGCAGGTCATCCGGGCCCAGCACGGTCTCCGCCTGTCCCAGGCCCACCGGCAGGTCCACCACCGTGAACCGCTTGCTCCATCCGCCGTCCACCCGGTCGTCGTCATCCACCCAGCCGTGAACGGGAGGTTGGCCAGCCAGTTCCAGGTCCAGGGTCATGGGCTCGGAGGGGGGGGCGGTGGCGGACAGATCCACGTGCACGGGCAGGCCCAGCGCCGGATCGCTCCCCTCCTCGAACCGGACCTCGGTCACATAGCGGTTTTCTGCTGGCCCGGACGTGAGATCCATGTAGGTGACGCCGATCTCCTCGGGCCAGCCGCCCGAGACGGCAGCCGGGAGCCGGGTGGCGGTCCCGTCGCCGAGCACGATGATGTGCCCGGCCTGGCCCGATTGGAGCAGCAGCTCGCGCGCCAACGACAGAGCCCCCTCGAGATCGGTGGAGCCGTGGCCCGGCTGTAGCGCCGCCAGCTCCGCGTCCAGATCGTCGCGGCTCCCCCCTTGCAGCTGGATGGCCCGATGGTCGGCCAGGATCACGCTCACCGGGACGTCGGGATCGATCTCGGCGACGATACGGATGGCCCGCCCGCGGATGCGATCGAAGACCATCTCGTCCCCGGCGACCTGGGTCGACAGGGAGCGGTCCAGCACGATGACGGTGGGCAACACCGGCAGGGACTCCAGGGAGATCCGCACGGGGTGCACTAGGGCCGGCCGGGCAAAGATCGAAACCAGGGCAGCGATGGCCAGGGCGCGCGCCAGCAGCAGCAACAGGTCCTCGAGCAACCAGCGGCGGCATAGGGTCTGCTGGGCCTGGCCGATGAAGCGGATGGCCGGGAACGGAATCCGGCGGGCCTGGCGAGCCCCCACCAGGTGGGCGAGTACGGGCAGAGCCAGCAGGGCCAGCCCGGCCCACATGGCCGGATGTCCAAAGGACAGGCTCACCCGCCACCCCCGGCGCGATGGGCCAGGAAGGGCCCGAACTGCTGGCCCACCGCGGCTCCAGTCTCCAGCGGGAGATGGCCGATCCGTGCCCGGTGGAGCCGCCGCTGTAGCTCCTCCTCGAAGGCCCGGTAGAGGGCCCGGTAGCGGGATCGCACCCGCGCGGGGTTGGCGCGCACCGACTGCCCCCTCTCCGGTTCGACGAAGCGGGCCGGCTCGTCGTACGGGAGGTCCCGCTCGGCCGGATCGAAGGGACGGAAGACCACTACGTCGTGGCCACGGGAGCTGGCCTCGGCCAGCAACTCGACCCAGCGCTGGTCCTCGTCCAGGGCGTCGGTGATCAGCACCAGCCAGCCCGGCCGCACCAGGCGGGTGGCCGCTGCGGTGACGGCGGTGGTCAGGTCCGCGGCGCCCCCCGAGGACTGCAGGCACGCGGCAAGATCGGAGCACAGGGCCGGTAGCTGAGCTTCGGAGGACCGCCTGGGGTGGCGATGCAGCTGCTCACCGCACGCGCTGACGGCCACGGTGTCCCCCTGGCGCAACAGGTACAAGCCCAGGATGGCGGCGGCCATCACCGCGGCTTCGGTCTTGGAGGCGGGTACGTCCAGGCCTGCATTTTCGGGCAACTCGACGGTCCCAAAATCCATGGAGGCGCTCACGTCCACGATGAACTCGGCGTGCAGCACCCGCTCGGTCTCGAAGCGTCGGACCACCAGGCGGTCGCTGCGGGCCAGCACCTTCCAGTCCAGCTGGCGCGGATCATCTCCCGGCGCATAGGGCTTGTATTCGGCGAACTCCGTACCTTCGCCGTACAGCCGGGAGCGGTGCTGGCCGAGGCGCCCTTCCCCCGCCTGGCTGCGTGCCACCAGGGTCAACCGTTCGGCGCGCGCTTGTAGGCCGAGGGCCAGGAGGCGAGAGGCCGCCGCGGGCTGGCTCGGGTCAGAGCTCGGGTGGGGCATCGGACCGCAGCACCTCGTCCACCACGTCGGCGGTACGCATCCCCTGGGCCAGGGCGTGATAGGTCAACTGGATCCGGTGGTCGAGCACGGGGTGGGCCAGGGCGACCACGTCCTCCACGCTGGCGACGTCCCGGCCGTGGAGGATCGCCCGGGCCTTGGCCCCCAGGATCAAGAACTGGCTCGCCCGCGGTCCGGCTCCCCAGGACACGGACTCGCGTACCGTGCCGCTGCAGCCGTCCACGGGCCTGGTCGCCCTGGCCAGCTGCACTGCACGGGCGACGACGGAACGGGCCGCCGGGACCTGACGCACCAGCGCCTGGATGGCGACCAGCTGCTCCGGGCTCACCACCGGTTGCGGCTCGTCCCCCCCATCCACGGTGGTCTCGGCGGCGATACGCATCTCCTCGTCCTGGCTCGGGTAGTCCACGAGGATGCGGAACATGAACCGGTCGACCTGGGCCTCCGGCAGCGGGTAGGTCCCCTCCTGTTCCAGCGGATTCTGTGTGGCGAACACGAAGAACGGGGTGGGCAGCTCGTGGCTCGTCCCCGCCGCGGTGACGCGCTGCTCCTGCATCGCCTCCAGTAGCGCCGCCTGGGTCTTGGGGGTCGTGCGGTTGATCTCGTCGGCCAACACCAGGTTGGCGAACAGCGGGCCCGGGATGAAGCGCAACTGGCGGCGCCCGGTCCCCCGGTCCTCGTCCAGCACCTCCGTCCCGGTGATGTCCCCGGGCATCAGGTCCGGCGTGAACTGGATGCGGGAGAAGGAGCACGACGTGGCCTGGGCCAGGCTCCGCACGAGCAGGGTCTTGGCCAGCCCGGGGACCCCCTGGAACAGGGCATGCCCCCGGGCGAACAGGGTCAGCACCAGCAGCTCCACCACCGCCTCCTGGCCCACGATCACCTTGGCCAGTTCACGCTGTAGCTGCTGGCTGGTGGCACAGATATCGATATCGGCTGCCGGTTCCGTCACAGATGTACCTCGAGTCTCGTCGAACATATCATCGCTAACCATCCAGTATCTCCAGCGCGCGCTGTGCTTCTCGATATTCGTCCGGGTTCTGCTCGGCGTCGATGACCAGCAACAGCACCTGGTAGATGCGCCGGTCGAAGGGGTTGAGCCAGGCGGTCTCCTCCAGGGCGTCGAGGACCCGTTTCTTCTCCCCCAGGTCGGCCCAGGCCAGCGCCGTGTTCATCGCCAGGGGGGCAAAATCCGGGTACAGCTCCCGGGCTCGTTGCAGCGCCTCGAGGGCCTCGCGTGGCAGCCCCAGGTCGCGGTAGGCGTACGACTGCTTGCAGGCCAGGGACGGCGAGATGGACTCCAGGGCCGCCTCGGCCCGGCCGTACTCCAGCAGGGCCGCCTTGGGTTGGCCGCGGTCCAGCAACAGGTCCCCCAGCCGGGCGTGGGCGATTCCTTCGGGCGTTTCCAGGAGGACGCTGTCGCTGCGGGTGGTCCCGTCGAGCTTGGGCCCATCGAGCTCCAGATCGACCAGCTCCACCGCCAGGTCCACGCGGCCGATACGCTGGCTCACGGTTCGCCCCCAGTCCGCTTCCACCTCCTCGAACGTACCGCCCCACGCGGCGGCCATCGCATCCTCGGCCGGAGCGCCCAGACGGCAGGCTTCCAGGGTGTCGCGGATACTCTGCATGCCCCGCTCGCGGATCAGATGATCCACCAGCGTGTGGACCTGCGTGTACGCGAGGCGGACCCGTTCTTTGCCGGGGATGCAGGACAGGCAGTTGCCGATCTCGTCGAAGGACACCAGCTCGTCGGCCCGCAGCGCCTCCACCAGCGCCCGCCGCGCGAAGGGATCGAGGAACAGCTCCGTTTCCCCACGCCAGCGCCGCTGCTCGAAGCTCGCGATGCCCTCGTGGAGCCAGACGGGGACGTTACCCCCACCCAGGCGGGTGACGATCAGGTGGGTGTACTCGTGGCAGATGGTGTCGGCCCACGGGTAGCCGAAGGGGGTCGCCATGGGCGACGTGAGCAGCAGGCGGTTGAAGCGGCACAATCCCACCGTGTCGTTGGCCTGGGCCTCCGCGGGCAGCCCGCTGCCGGCGGCAAACTGGGCGGACGTCGGGAACAGCTCCACCAGCACGGGCTCGTCGGGGAACAGGCCCAGATCCTCCCCCACCGCTTGATAGGTGGACTCCAGCACCTCGAGCAGCAGCGGCACCATCACCTGCTCGCGCCTCGCCGGTGCGCGCACCACAAAATGCTCGGATCGCCATTCGGAGGCGCCGTCCATGATGCGGGCTGCCGCCTCGACGGTCGTCTTCAGATCCGCCAGGAATGGATCGTCGCCGACCTCCACCCGCGCCAGCGCCTCGGTCGCCCCCCGGTGGTCCCCGTCGTAGAACGCCACCAGCGTGCGCAGCAGTGCTGTCTCGTCGGCGCCGGCCCCCAGTTGCTCGAGCTCCTGTAGCCCGGCACGGGCTGCAGGCAGGTCATAGCGTTCCAGCGCTGCGTGTGCCCGCGCCCTGGCCCGCTCGGTCTCCAGCGAGGCGGACGCCACCTGTGGCCCCAGCATCAGGACGAGCAGGACGGTGACGAAGGCCAGCTTCATCGGAGCAGCTCCTCGTAGTAGGCGTCGTTGAGGGGCCGGTACTCGGGAGGCGCGTCCTCGATGGCGGCCTTCATGGCCGCCCGCCGCAACTCCTCCGGGCCGGAAAAGCGCTCCGGCGGCGGGATGTCCACCAGGCCCTGGTCCACGTCCGATCCCTCGTTGCCATGGAAGTACTGCCAGGGCCGGTTGGCCATCGCTCCCAGGGGTATGTTCTGCGAGTTCCCACCCTGCTGGATGGCGTCGCGCATCTGATCCATGTGCTGCTGGAACTGCTCCAGCTGGGCGACGGCCTCCTGCCCGCTGCCGTGGGCACGCCCTGTCTCGCCATCATCCAGGTCCCCCGCGGCGGCTCGCATCAGCTGTTCGGCCGTGGCCACCTGGCGTACCTGCTCCTCCCCCTGCAGCATGGCCAGATCCGCATCGTCCAGCTCGGCCCCCAGTTCCCGCACACCCTCCGCCACGGCGCGCTGCTTGGGGGACAACTTCCGCCCCGGTCCCGAGCGCTCTGTCCGGGCGAGGGCTTGCTTGCGGTCCTCCTTGAGGATCTGGTCCACGAGCTCACGGAACCCGGCCTCGGTCGTCTGCATCGACTGGAGCCAGCTGGCGTGAGCCTCGTCGGTCATTCCCGTGGCACCAGCTTCGTCGTAGAGCTTGGCCATGTCGATGACGTCCAGTAGCTCGTTATCCCCGTACGCCACACCCTGGAGGGCCCGGTCCATGTCCCCGTGCTTCAACGCCAGGTCCGTGTTCTCCAGGTGGCGGCCGATGCGCTGCAGCCGGTCGTCGATGACACCTTGCATACGTTCGCTCATCGGCACCTTGCCCACGGCCTCCACCTGCTGGCGCAGGGACGCCAGTTCGTCCCGTAGGCGTTCCTGCTCCGGCACCTCGTCCGCCCCGTCCGTAGGCGCCCCATCCAGTTGCGCCATCTTGCCGTTGATCTGCCGCTGGCGATCTTCCAGCTCGCTGGCCTGCCGGATCAGTTCGTCCAGCTTGGCCAGCATGGCCGCGGCGTCCACCCCCTCCTCACCCAGCTGTTGCCGCATCTCGTTCAGCTTGGCCAGACGCTGTGCCTCCTTGGCCAGTAGCGCCAGCGCCTCCTCCGTGCGCCCCTCCCGGATCAGCTGCTGGAGCTGGGCGTTGTTCCCCCCCATTTCTGCCTGCTGGACGTTCATCATCTCGCGGGCCAGGCCCTGGTCCATCGACGCCAGCTGAGCACCGAGCTGGGCCTGCGCCCGCTCCAGCTCGGCGTAGGCCGCCTCGATGGCGGCGGCGTCACCACTCTCCAGCGCGCGCTCCAGGGCCTGGATCGCGGACGCCACATCCCGCGACGCCCGCATCGCGCCCTCCCACTGCTGCTCCTTGACCAGCCGGTCGAGCACCAGCACCGCCCGCTCCAGCTGCTGGACCTGGTCCACCAGCGCTTCTTCGAACTCACCGATCGTGCCCCGCCGGCCTGTCTCCCGCTGGCGCTCGCGCTGGCGAAGCACGTCCCGGGCACGGGCCACCGCGCTGACCGCGTGGCCGATGGCCGCATGGCCCAGTTCGTCGGGCATGGGGTCGTTGGCGTAGGCCTCGGCCAGCTCCTGGGCCGCCTGGTCGAAGGTGGTCATGCGTTCGGCGGCCCGGCGGGCCATCGCCGGGTCCTCCCGCTCCAGATCGACGGCATCCAGCCACAGCAGGTGCTCCCCGAGGGCCAGGACCGCCACATCCATCAATCGCTTGCGGGCGGTGAGCGTCTGCATGTGCCGGCCCATGGCCGTCAGCGTACGCACCCGCACCGGGGCGGTCGCCGTCCACTTGGGCCCGCTCACGGTGTCGTTGTCGAAGACCTCCAGCGACAGCTCCACCTCCCCACCTTCCCAGCTGGTCTCCTCCCCGGGGGTCCAGCGGGTCTCCACGATGGCAGACCGCTCCGCCTCCTCGAATCGGAATACCGTGGTCCGGGCCAGCTCGGCGTCATCCCGACGGAAGACCCGATCCACCCGGGTCAGGCCGTAGTCGTCCCCGGCCTCCAGCGTCAGTGCCAGCTCCGTGGCGGTGTCCAGCTCCACCACGCCGGTGGGCGGTTCGAGCAGCTGGGCGCTCGGCCGGGAGTCCCGCTGCAGGAGGATCGGCAGAGACCCCGACCCCAGCGGTTCGGCGGCCCGCGTCGGGACCGCCTCGATGCGGTAGTTGTTCTGCCGCCCCACCACGAACTGCAGGCGAATGCTGTCGCCGGATATCACCTCGCCGTTTTGCCAGGGGCCCTCCCCCACCTGGAAGGTCACGGCGTCCAGCGCCGCGCCCACCCGCGCGCTGACGGTGGCGGTCGTCCCGGGGAGCGCGGAGAAAGCCCCCGAACCACCCGGCAGGATCCGCTGGGGTTCGCCGGTATAGGGGGGCGGTTCCAGGACGACCTCCACATCTCGCAGAGCCAGCTGCGGGCCCCCGCCCGTCGCGTCGGCCGCGGACGGGATCACCGCCGGTTGCAGAGACTGGGCGACATGGGCCCGTACGCCGGGGTGGGACAGCACGATCCCCGCCACGATCAGCAGGGCTGGGCCGGCGGCGGCCAGCTGTTCCGCCCTGCGCCAGGGCACGGATCGCCGTAGATCCAGCGGGCCGATGCGTTGCGCCGTACGCAGGAGGTGGGACTCGAGGCGCCGCAGGGACCAGGGGGTCATCCGGCCGGCGTCCGCCTCCTCGAGGAGCTCGACGGAGGTGCGCACGTGGTCGCCGTGCAGGGTTCGATCGGCTGCCGCCGCCAGCCGCCAACGCTGGTTCGTGCGCCGTAGGGTACGGGCCAGGACCAGCCACAACACAACCGCAGCCGCCACGGCCCCCACCGCCATGGCGGCCCACAACATCCACGGCCCCTGCCCACCCAGCCCCGCCACCACGACCAGCAGCAAGACCGCCGCCGCAACGCACGCCGTGGCCCAGCCCGCCGCGGACAGCCCGGCCTGCACCCGCCGGCGGCGGCGGATCGTGGCCAGCGCGGTGAGGATTTCACCGGCGGCGGCTTGGGCCGAGTCGGACAGGGTGGCTATGTTACGGTTCATGGTCACAAGAATCAACGGATGTAGGGGCGGATCTTGTCCGTCCTCGGGTCACTTTTCTGGCGCCAACGGCAGTTCGATGCAAAAAATGGCGCCGCCGTCCTCGCCGGGACGGTAGCGAAGATGGCCGCCAAACCCCTCCACGATCTGCAAGCTGATCGACAACCCCAGTCCCGTGCCTTCACCCGGCGCCTTGGTGGTGAAGAAGGGATCGAAGATCGAGTCCACGTCCTGCCCGTCCACGCCCGGACCCTCGTCGGCCACCTCCACGTGGCATCGGCGTTCGTCCACGGTGGCCCGGACCGTCACGCGGCCCTCGCCCCCCATGGCGTCCCGCGCGTTGAGCAGCAGATTGATGATCACCTGGCGTAGCCTGCTGGGCTCGGCCATCACCGCCGGCAGATCGGCCAGCTCGTGGTGGAACTCGATGCCGTCGAATTCCTTTTGCAGGGCCACCATCTCGCAGGCTCCCCGGACCACTTCGGCGACGGAGACCTGCTCTACCCCGCCCTCCCCCGGCCGCGCATAGTCCAGCAGGTCTCGCACCGTGGCATGGACCCGCTGCAGCTCGTCGGCGATGCGCCGGTGCATGTCCGCCTGTTCGTCGGCGTCCAGTTCGGTCTCCCGGAGCAGATCCACCATGCCGATGATGGCCGCCAGCGGGTTGCCGATCTCGTGGGCGACCCCCGCAGCCAAGCGGCCGACGCCGGCCATCCGTGCCTGGAACGCCAGCTCGTCGCGGGTCCGCTCCAGCAGATCGTTGATGTGCTGGAGTTCCCCCACCTGCTTCTCCGAGCGTCCCTGATAGCGTTCCAGCTCCTGGGCCATCATGTTGAACGACGCGGACAGCTCGCCGATCTCGTTGGGCTCCTCCTCCGGTACCCGCACCGAGAACATGCCCTCCGCGACCCGGGCGGTGCCCATCATCAGCACCTGGATCGGGCGCAGGATGCGGTTGCGGAAGATGGCCAGCCCGAAGAGGGTCACCACGATCACGGCCGCCGTCGTGTACAGGATGAACACCAGCAGCTTGCGGTCCACCAGCCAGGTGCCGCTGGAACCCAGCGTGTAGGCGGCACGGACCACCCCGACCTTGGTGGCACCGGCGTGGATCGGCACGGAGGCGAAGGCGGTGCGCGGGCCCCAGAACGAGCGGTCCGAGTGGGCCACCCCCGACACGGTGCGGTCGGTGAGCAGCGCTTCCCGCAGATCACCCGGGGGGATGGCGTCCGACACCTCGCCGTGGCTGGATACGGTGGTCAGCGAGCCGTCCACCACCCACACCATCTTCGGGGCCAGCTCCCCCGAGGCGACGTCATCCACCAGGGGCTGGATCAGGCGGGCCGACGGTGGGCCGAGGTCGGCTTCGTTCTTGAGCAGCTGCCCCTCGATCTGCTCGGACAGCAGCGTCGCTGTCTGTACGGCCCAGCGCTCCCGGTCCTGGTTGCGGTCATCGGACCCCAGGTTCCACACGAAGAACGCATTGAGCAGCAACGTGACCAGCACCGCCACAGCCAGGTTCAGCACCACACTGCGATATAGACCGATTCGGCGGGCGGGAGCGGTCCCCGGATCGACAGGCGTGTCCATGCGTCAGATACCCTCGGGAGCTCCCCGAGTATAGGTGGCCGCTGGACCCGGTGCCAAACCGTCCCGGCACAGACTCCAGGTGCATCCGGGGCATTGGAGTGCTATCTTGCGCCCGATTTCTAGGAGGAAGAACGCATGCGAACGATGCTCACCTGGACGATGGCAACGCTGGTACTGGCATGGATGGTCGGCGGCTGCACTGGCGGGGAGACGACCGTCACCGAACCGACGGAGGATGCGGTCAAGACGCCCCCTCCCCCCGGGAACACGGACACCCTGCTCCTGGCCCAGTCCTATTTCCTCAGCGAGAAGGACGAGAAGACCGGCAAGACCAAGCCGGTCCCCGGCCCGGCCAAGCTGACGATGATCCGCGGCACGGGCGAGCAATGGGAGAGCGAGGTCCTGGAAGACAAGGAGTCGAACGTCTTCCACAAGGCCATCGTCGCCGATCTGGACGGCAACGGCCCGGCGCTGGTCACCATCGGCGCCAACGGCGCCCGCCTCAAGATCTGGCGCAAGGCCGAGGGCGCCTGGACCGCCACCACCCTGTGGGCCCCCACCTTCGGTGGCAAGCAGGAGCGGCTGCGCGACATGGAGGTGGGCGACGTCACCGGTGACGGCAAGGACGACATCGTCATCGTCAGCCACGACCAGGGTGTGGTGGCCGTGGCCCAGCTCCCCGAGGGCGCCACCGAGTGGACGATCACCGAGGTGGACCGGACGAAGGAGCGCATCTTCGTGCACGAGGTGGAGATCGGCGACGTGGACGGCGACGGCAAGAACGAGTTCTTCGCCACCCCGTCGGCACCCAACGTGCTGGACGGCACGCCCCAGCCCGGCGCCATAGTCGGGTACCGCTGGGCCGGCGACAAGGCCGAGCGCTTCGAGGTGGCCAGCTTCATGGGAGCCCACGTCAAGGAGATCCTGGTGGCGGATATCGAAGGTACGGGCAAGGCGGACCTGTACGCCGCCATCGAACCGGAGCGGGTCAAGACCGATGTGGGTATCGCCGCCGAGGATCCCCTCGTCATCCGGCGCTACCGCTTTGACGGCGACAAGATCGAGGAGACGGACATCGCCACCTTCCGCGAGGAGCAGTGCCGCTTCCTGACCTACGGGGACCTCACCGGCGACGGCAAGCTGGAGCTGGTGGCCTCCACCATGACCACCGGCGTGTGGATGCTGCGCCAGTCCGACGACGGCTGGATGACCGAACTGGTGGCCAAGGACTCCCCCACCGCCGAGTTCGAGCACGCCGCCAACATCCTGGACCTGGACCACGACGGCAAGCTGGAGCTGGTGGTCGTCTCGGACAACATGGCCGACCCCCAGGGCAAGGGCGGCAAGGTCAGGCGCTATCGCTGGAACGGCTCGGGGTTTGACGAGGAGATCGTGGCTGACGTCCCGGCGGACCATTTGACATTCAATGTGACGGCTGGGAAACTTTAGTCATTACAAGACGTTTGTCGCCGTATCTCATCTATTAGCTTATCTAGGAAATGGAGTGCCTAAAACGTGTCAGAAGACATGGTGAGGAGAATCCTCACCACGAGGAATAGGTGCTCGGCCCCCCAATTTCATAACCCTGTTTCCCTCCCCAACAATATCCCTTCTTCCCTCCTCTTCTCGGCGTCCTCCGCGTTCCCCCTCCGCGTCCTCCGCGTTTTTTCTTCTCCCGGCCCCCAGTCGTTTTACACCCCCAGCCGAAAACTATCCCCCCACCGCTCCCGTACCAACGTCCGCAGCCCCTCGTACTCGGGGTTGGTCTCGAAATCAGCTCGCGCCGCCAGCGCCTGAGCCTCCCGCTGGGCCTCGGCGAGGGTCTGGCTCAGCCGGCTGGAGCTGGGCATGCGCATGCCCGGGCGTCCCGCTTGCATGCGTCCCATCAGGTCGCCGGGGCCGCGGAAGTGCAGGTCCGCCTCGGCGATTTCGAAGCCGTCGCGGGTGCTGGCCAGGATCTCCAGCCGTTCGCGGCCGCTGCCTTCGCCGGCGAACAGCAGGCACTTGCCGGCCCGCTCGCTGCGCCCGATGCGGCCCCGCAGCTGGTGCAGCTGGGCCAGGCCGAAGCGCTCGGCATTCTCAACCACCATCACCGAGGCCTCCGGCACGTCGATGCCCACCTCCACGACGGTGGTGGTGGCCAGCACCTGGATCCGGCCGGCCCGGAAATCGGCGACCACCTGCTCCTTGTCCATCGCGTCCATGCGGCCGTGGAGCAGCCCCACGTCGATGCCCTGAAACGGCCCTTCCGCCAGAGCGGTGGACATGCTCACCGCGTCACGGACCCGCTCCAGCTTCTCCGACGACTCCACCAGCGGGTGCACGATGAACGCCCGTTCCCCCTGCTCTACCGCTGAGCGGACGGTGGCATAGACGCGGCCGCGTTCCAGCTCGGTGACCAGCCGCGTCATGATCTCCCCGCGGGGCGGTAGCTCATCGATGACCGTCAGGTCCAGATCACCGTACATGGCCATGGCCATTGATCGGGGGATGGGTGTGGCGGTCATGGCCAGCACATGGGGGCAGACCCCCTTCCCCGCCAGGTCCGCCCGCTGCTGGACTCCAAAACGGTGCTGCTCGTCCACGACGGCCAGGCCCAGGGCGGCGAACTCCACCCCCTGCTGGAACAGCGCCTGGGTGCCGATGACCACCTGGGCCGTCCCCGTGGCGATCTGCTCCAGGGCATCCCGCCGCGGCCGGGCGCGCAGCGATCCCCCCAGGAAGGTGATGCGGTACCCCAGCGGCCCGAACAGCTCCTCCGCGCTGGAAAGGTGCTGGTCCGCCAGCACCTCGGTGGGCACCATCAGCGCCACCTGATGGCCGCTGGCCAGCACAGGCAGGGCGGCCAGCATCGCCACGACGGTCTTGCCGCTGCCCACGTCCCCCTGGAGCAGCCGGCACACCGGCCGGCCTTCGAGCATGTCCTCGTGGATCTCCCGTACGGCCCGCTGCTGGGCTCCCGTCAGCTGGAACGGCAGCCGCTCCACCGCCTGCTGGATGACGTCGGTGGCATCATCCACCTGCACCCCGGGCGCCGATTTGACCGAACTCCTGCGCATCGCCAGGGCCAGCTGGATCCCGAACAGGTGCTGGAACAGCATCGCGCGGTGGGCTCCGCTGTCCCCCTCCTGGAGGGCCACCAGGTCGTCGTCGTCCGTGGGATTGTGCAGCTGGCGCAGGGCCGCCTGCAGCTCCATCAGGCCGAGCTTCTCGCGGATCTCCGTGGGTACCCGGTCTTCCACCTGATCCAGCGCGGCGTCCAGCGCCGCGGCCACCCAGCGGGCCAGCTGGCGTTGGCCCACCCCTTCCGTCGCACCGTAGACCGGCAGGATCCCCGCTCCCCTCTGTTCCCCTTCCAGCGCCGTGTCCGGGTGGTAGATGGTCGGCTTGTTCTTGTCCGGCTCCACCCGGCCGGCCAAGCGCAGGTCCGTGCCCGCCGGGAACATCTTGGCCAGATAGACCGGCGCCCTGAACCACAGCGCCTGCATCTCACCCGTGTCGTCGCACACGGTCAGCTCGAGGATACGACCCCGCCGACCGCGCCGGAGCCGGCTGGCCTTGACCTGCCCCTCGACCACCACCTCTTGCCCGGGTTGGAGTTCGGCGATGGGGGTGGCGAATCGTCGGTCCAGGTAGTCGCGCGGCACGAAGAACACCAGGTCCCGGACCTGCTCGATGCCCATGCGCTCCAGCTTGCTCTCGGCGACCGGCCCGATGCCCGGCAGGGTAGTGACCGCAGCAGCCAGTCCGCACGCAGGAGCCCCTCCACCGGTCCCCGTCGGCCGGCGGTCTGGCGGGGGCCCTGTCATGAAGCCCTACTTGAACTCGATGGTGAGGACTTCTAGCTCGCGGGTACCGCGGGGAACGCGGACGGTGGCGATATCGCCCTCTTCCTTGCCGATGAGGGCACGGGCGATGGGCGAAAGCACGGAGATCCGGCCGGCCTTGATGTCCAACTCGTCTTCGCCGACGATCTGGTAGACGGCCTCTTCTTCCGTCTCCACGTCTTCCACCGTCACGGTGGCTCCGAATACCACCCGGTCACCGGACAGCTTGGCGGGGTCGATGACGTCGGCGTTGGCGATCTTGTCTTCCAGTTCGAGGATCTTGCCTTCGATGAACGCCTGGCGTTCCTTGGCGGATTCGAACTCGGCATTCTCGCTGATGTCACCGTGGGCCCGCGCCGTCTCGATATCCTTCATATTCTGGATGCGCTCGTCGCCTTTGTAGCGCTTCAGCTCTTCGCGTAGGAATTCCGCGCCGGGCGGTGTCATCGGATAACGCTTGCTCATCTGTGATTCTCCTAGCCCTGGATGCCTCGGGTCACTCCCCGTGAAGGCAACCGTGGCGCGGCAGAATAATGACCACTGGTTTGAGGGTCAAGAACAAAGCATGGGAGGAGAGCGGCGGCCGGGGCTCAGGAATCGGGATCCTGGTACACGGTCCGGCCGCCCAGCACGGTGCGCACGACGCGCCCCGGCAGCGTCCAGCCGGCGAACGGCGTGTTCCTGGAACGGGAGTGGAAGCGCTTCGGATCCACCAGCGTCTCCTTGCGTAGATCCACGATGCAGACGTCCCCGTGTGCCCCGGGGGCCAGCGTGCCCGCCTCCAGGCCGAAACACGCTGCGGCCTTGTTCGTCATGGCCGCCACCACCTGCTCCAGGGTCAGCTTGCCCGCCTTCTCCAGCTTGAGCATCAGCCCCAGGGCGGTCTCCAGCCCCACCATGCCCGGCGCGGCCAGGTCGAACTCCACGTCCTTCTCGACGGGGGAATGGGGGGCGTGGTCCGTGGCCACGCAGTCGATGGTGCCGTCCGCCAGCCCGGCGATGAGCGCCTCGCGGTCATCCTCGCCCCGGAGCGGCGGGTTGCACTTGTGGCAGGTATCGTAGGCGCGCAGCACCTCGTGGTTGAGGGTCAGGTGGTGCGGGGTCACCTCCGCCGTCACCTGGATCCCACGCTCCTTGGCCCTGCGGACCAGGTCGACGGACCGGCCCGACGACATATGGCCCATGTGGACATGGCCGCCGGTGGTCTCCGCCAGCAGGATGTCCCGCGCCACCAGCACGTCCTCGGCGGTGGCCGGCCGGCCTCGCAGCCCCAGCTCGGTGCTGATGAATCCCTCGTGAGCCACGCCGCCTTCCACCAGGTCCGCGTCCTCCTCGTGGGTGGAGATGGCCGCGCCCAGGTGCCGTGTGTACTCCAGCGCGTGCCGCATCAGGCGCGCGTCGGCGATGGCGCTGCCGTCGTCACTGAAGGCGACGGCCCCCGCGTCCCACAGGTCCCCCATCTCGGAGAGCTCCTTGCCCTCGCGGTGCTTGGACACGCAGGCCACCGGCCGCACCCGGCAGTGCCCGGCGCGTTCAGCCTTCTCCAGGAGGTCCCGCAACAGCGCCGCGTTGTCCAGGGCCGGCTTGGTGTTGGGCATGCAGCAGATGGTCGTGAAACCGCCAGCAGCCGCGGCCTTGGACCCGGACTCGATGGTCTCCTTGTATTCGTGGCCGGGGTCGCGCAGGTGCACGTGGATGTCCACCAGCCCAGGCAGCACCAACAAGCCGTTGGCGTCGATGCGTTCCACCTCGGCGTCCGGGGGCAGCTCGTTTGCTGCGTCCGGCCCGACGGAGAGGATGTGGCCATCTTCGCCGATGACCAGATCTCCCTTGGCGTCCATGCTGGACGAGGGATCGAGAATCCTGCCCCCTTCGATGACGATCAGGCTCATGAGATCCTCCCTGTGGCACCGGCTAGCAGATACATCACGGCCATGCGTACCGCCACGCCGTTGGTCACCTGGTCCAGGATGATCGACCAGGGGCCGTCGGCCACTTCGTGGGTCATTTCCACACCGCGGTTGATGGGGCCGGGGTGCATCACCAGCGTGTCCTCACGTGCATACTTCATCGTCTCGAGGCTGAGCCCCCACCGGGATGCATACTCGCGCTCGGAGGGGAACAGCTGGCCCTTGCGGCCCATGCGCTCCATCTGGATGCGCAGCATCATCACCGCGTCCACGCCGTCGATGGCCTCCTGCAGGTCCTCGTAGACCGTGCATCCCAGCCGCTCGATGCCAGGTGGGATCATCGTCGGTGGGCCACAGACCCGGACCGTGGCCCCCAGCTTACGCAGGCCGTGCAGGTTGGAACGGATGACACGGGAGTGGGCGATGTCCCCCACGATCGTGATCGTCCGGCCCTCGATGGAGCCCAGCTGGTCGCGGATGGTCATCATGTCCAGCAGGGCCTGGGTCGGGTGTTCGTGGAAGCCGTCACCCGCGTTGACCACCGAGGCGTCCAGCAAACCGGCCAGCAGCTGGGCCGAGCCCGCGTGGCGGTGCCGAATGACGATGATGTCCGGCCGCATCGCTTGCACGTTCCGGGCCGTGTCGATGAGCGTCTCTCCCTTGGCCGTCGCCGAGGAGGAACCGCCCACCGCGAAGGTGTCGGCGCTCAGGCGCTTGGCGGCCACATCGAAGCTCGTCTTGGTCCGGGTCGAGGGCTCCATGAACAGGTGCACCACCGTACGGCCACGCAGGGTCGGCACCTTCTTGATCTCCCGCTCGCTGATCTCGCGGAAGCGTGCGGCGGTGTGCAGGAGGTAGAGGATCTCTTCGCGGCTGAGGTCGGCCAGCCCGACGAGGTCCTTGCGGTCAAATCCAGCGTCCGGTTCCACACCAGGGCTCATCGGTACATTCATCGCCCACTCCTCAGCCGGATGAGGGTCACCTTGTCGTCCGTGCTGGCGCCTTCGCCCGCCACGCTGACCTCCACCCGGTCCTCCATGGCGGTTTCGATGCGCCGGCCGACGTACTGGGCGGCGATGGGCAGCTCCCGGTGCCCCCGGTCCACCAGCACCGCCAACCAGATGGCCCGCGGACGCCCGTAGTCCCAAAGGTGGTCCAGGGCTGCCCGGATGGTGCGCCCGGTGAACAGCACGTCGTCCACCAGCACGATGCGGGAGCCGTTGACGTCGAAGGGGAGATCCGTCGTCCCGACCTCCGGCCGCTCCAGCCCGGTGTAGATGTCATCGCGGTAGAGGGTGATGTCCATCTTGCCCACCGGAGGATTCACGCCCTCCTGCTGGGCGAGCGCCTTGGCCAGGCGTTCGCACACCGGCACGCCACCGGTGTGAATCCCCACCAGCGCCAGGTTCTCCAGGCCCCCTGCTTGCTCGGCGATCTCGCTGGCCACCCGCCGGATGGCGCGACCAATCGCCTGATGATCCATGATTCGCTGTTCGTTCAACGACACCACCCCTTTCGCTTGCACATCAACGACCGCTTCGATCCATTGATCTGCGCCGATCTATAGACGAGTTTCAGCCGGGGTAAAAGGGATGATTTTGCTTATTTGCGGCCGATGGAGAAGTAGGTCAGTTCGTGGTCCCTGGGAATGGTCGGATCGTAGACGTTGCGACCGTCGAAGATGACCGGATCCGTGGCCATCCGAGTCCTGATTTGATCGAAGTTCGGCCGGCTGAAGGCGTTCCATTCCGTGCAGATGGCCAGCACCTCGGCGCCGTCGAGGACGCCGTACATGTCATCGTGGTACTCGATGCGGTCCCCGAAGACCCCGCGCAGGTTGTCCAGCGCCACCGGATCGAACACGGAGACGGACGCGCCACCGTCGAGCATGCGATTGATGACCGTGATCGACGGCGCTTCGCGGATGTCGTCCGTCTGCGGCTTGAAGGCAGCCCCCCACACGGCGATACGCCGGCCGGCGAGGCTGCCGCCGAAATGATTCACGATCAGGCTCGCCAGCAACGTCTTCTGTTCGTTGTTGACCGACTCGACCGCCTCGCAGATCCGCATCGGGTACGACACCTGCCGGCCGATGTCGATCATGGCCCGCACGTCCTTGGGGAAGCAGGACCCGCCGTAGCCGATCCCAGGATGGAGGAACTTGCTGCCGATGCGCTGGTCCAGGCCGATGCCCCGCCGCACGTGGTCCACGTTGGCGCCGATGCGGTCGCACAGGTTGGCGACCTCGTTGATGTACGAGATCTTGGTGGCCAGGAATGCGTTGGCAGCGTACTTGACCATCTCGGCGGAGGCGTTGCCCATGGACAAGATGGGCCGGCCCGGCTCGATGAGTGGCTTGTACAGGAATTCCATCCTCTGCCGAGCCCAGTCTTCGTCCGTACCGACCACCGTACGGTCCGGCTCCATGAAATCGGCGATGGCCTGGCCTTCACGCAGGAACTCGGGGTTGCTGACGATGGCGAATTCGCACGGGGTCTGCTCGTCGATGATCTCGCGCACACGCCGCGCCGTGCCCACCGGTACCGTGGATTTGATCACCACGGCGGTCCGCCTTTCCAGGCGCTCCCCGACGGCACGCGCGACGGCATGCACCATGCTCAGGTCAGCGGCTCCACCGGACCCGGGAGGCGTCCCCACGGCGATGAAGACGACCTCCGCCTCCACCATGCCATCGCTTAGGTCCACGAAGAACTCGATCCGCCCTTCGGCGGCGTTGCGGCGCACCATCTCTTCCAGCCCCGGTTCATAGATGGGGATGCCGCCGTCGTTGAGGATCCTGATTTTTTCTTCGTCTACGTCCACGCAGGCCACGTGGTGTCCAATTTCCGCCAGGCAGGTCCCGACGACCAGCCCAACGTAGCCCGTACCAATGACACAAACCTTCATCGATTCACCTCAGCGAAAACCAATAGCCGCAAGTTGTGATTATTTCTACACCTAAATGGGCGCGTTGTCCTTGACAGACCCCGATCCCTCGGGTAGATAGCCTCGCACGCCCGACCCCTAATCAGGTCGGCAATGAAGGGTAGACTAGTGCCGCATCACAAATCAGCTCTCAAGCGCCTTCGACAGACCTCCAAGAGGCAAGCCCGCAACGTTCACGTTCGTAGCCGTATGCGAACCGTCATCAAGAGGCTCCGTGAAGCCATCGATAGCAGCGATGCCACGGCAGCTCAGGGGTACCTCAAGGAAGCCATCAAGGTCATCGACTCCACCCGGAGCAAGGGCGTCATCCATCGCCGCAACGCGTCGAGGAAGATCAGCCGCTTGACCAAGGCTGTCAACAACCTCCAGGGCTAGCCTCACCGGCCGCCCTACCCTTTCCCACACAGCTCCATCACGAGCCGATCCAGCTGAATCCAGCCGGGTACCTTGCTCCCCCGTAGGTCGTCGTCCGTCTGGGCGATGCGCGCCATGGCCTTGCGCAGCGCTCCCGGCCGCCAGCGCCGGAGCTGGTCGACGGCCTTCCACGGCAGCTTCATCCCCGCGGCCCGGCACGCCTCCTCGTCGTTCATCCCTCCGGCCCGGTAATCCGCGGCCTGGAGCAATCGGCGGAAGTGCATGGTGATGAAGAACAGCGTGTTGACCGGCTGGGCGCCGCTCTCGCGGAGCTTGCGCATGGCGAGCAGCGCTTCGGCCAGGGAGTTGTGGCTCCGGCTGCCGATGGCGTCCACCAGGTCAAAGACGGTGGAGAGCTTCAGGTCCGCCACCACCTCCTCGGCGTCCTCCAGTTCGATCCGCCGCCGGTCGAAGACGTAGTGCGAGAGTTTCACGAGCTCGTTGTGCAGCTTGCCTAGGTCGTTGCCGGCCATATCGACCAGTAGCTGGATGGCGTCCTGATCGATGTCCTTACCCAGCCGCCGCGCGTCCCTACGGATCCAGTTGGCCAGCGCCTGGCGGTACAGCGGCTTGCACTCGATGGCCAGCCCGTTCTTCTTGACGGCCTTGAACAGCTTGCGGCGGCGGTCCACCTCCGTGGCGGTCATCAGCAGCACGGTGGTCCCGTAGGCCGCCTTGGCCGCGTCCGCCAGCGCCTCCTGCACCGGAGCCAGCTTCTTGGCGTTCTTGTGGCCCTTGTCGTCCACGTCGATGTTCTCGACCACGACCAGCTTGCGCCCCCCCAGCATGGGCAGGGTGCGCACCGCCTCGGTCACCTCGTCCGCCTTGGTCCGGCCGCCCACCAGGACCGTCTTGTTGAACGACCCCATGCCCCCCTCGAGGGCCGCCTCCTCCAGGCTCATGCGGACTTCATGTATCAGGAACGATTCCTTGCCGAAGATCAGGTAAACAGGGCGGATTTTCTTTTCGCGCAGATCATCTGCGAGTTCGTCGAAAGGATCCCGTTTTGCCGGCCCGCGTCGTCTGCCTGCCATCTCAGCGTTCCCCCATCATCAGCTCGATCCCCTCTTCCACCAACCGCTCGCCGGCTTCCTGGAGGGCCCGTTGGCGCAGGTCCTCGTAGGCCAGGATATCCTCGCCCACCAGGATCCGCCCCACGGTGTAGTCCGCCTCCCGGCGCAGCCCATTCGCCTGCCACAGGACCTGGCCGTCGTCCATCCGCTTGAGCTGCAGGTCCATCACCAGCGTGATGCGGAACGCCTGGAGCTTGCCGTCGTTGCCGGCCACCGAGTTGGTGGGCCGCAGCCCGGCGGAGCGGATGGTCCCGATGAACGAAGCATCCGCCTCCTGGTCGGTCACCTGGACCGCCCGGTAGCGATCCAGCCGGTCCACCGCCACGGCGGTCAATGGGATCTCGAGCCCGACGTGCTCCGTCTCGTTGATCAGCATCGGCACGGACAGCCGCTCCGAGCCACCGGGTGGACGGGCGTCCCGCAGCAGGGGGCGATAGCCGCACCCCGCCCAGCTCAGGCAGACGAACAGCAGCGCCAGGGCCCCGATCCGGTTCATCGCACGACCAGGTTCACCAGCTTGTTGGGCACGACGATGACCTTGAGCACGGTCTTGCCCTCGATGTGACGCGCCACGTTGGGGACAGCCAGTGCCGCCGCCTCCAACGCCTCGGGGGTGCTCCCCAGCGGCATCTCGATGCCGCCCCGCCGCTTGCCCATCACCTGCACGGTGATGGATACCTTCTCCTCGACGATCAGCTCCTCGTCCCAGCCGGGCCAGGGCTCGTCCAGCAGCAACCCCTCCTCGCCCAGCATCTCCCACAACTCGGCGGCCATGTGGGGCACGAACGGCGACAGCAGCCGCACCACCGAGATCACACCCTCGTTCAGGGCGCGGCGGTCCGGACCCTTCGAGGCCAGCTCGCTCTCCCGATCGGCCTCGAACTTGTACAGGCCGTTGGTCAACTCCATCACCGCGGCGATGGCGGTGTTGAACTGCATGCGCTGCTCGATATCACCGGTGACCTTGCGGATGGTGCGGTGGACCTGGGCCGCCATCTCCCGGGCCGGGCCGTCCTGGGGCAGCTCACCCTCCAGGCCGAACTCCCGGAAGGCGTCGGCCTGCCGGGTCACCAGGCGCCAGACGCGCCCCACGAACCGGGAACAGCCCTCCACCCCCTGTTCGCTCCAGTCCAGATCCTTGCGCGGCGGTGCGGCGAACAGGCAGAACAACCGCATCGTGTCGGCGCCGTAACGCTTGATCAGCTTGTCCGGATCCACCACGTTGCGCAGGGATTTGGACATCTTCACCGACGGCCCCACGATGGCCTGCTTGCCCGTGGGCTTGTGGACCTTGTCCTCCACCTCTTCCGGGTAGACCCAGCCGACGCCGTCCACCTTGAGGGTCTCCTTGCAGACCATGCCCTGGGTCAGCAGATTGGCGTAGGGTTCGTCGTGCTCGAGGAATCCCAGATCGCGCAGCGCCTTGTTGAAGAAGCGCGCGTAAAGCAGGTGCATCACGGCGTGCTCGATGCCACCGATGTACTGGTCCACCGGCATCCAGGCGGCCACGGCAGCGGGATCGAAGGGTGCGGTGTCGCAGCCCGGTGAGCAGTACCGGGCGTGGTACCAGCTGGACTCGAAGAAGGTGTCGAAGGTGTCCGTCTCCCGCCTGGCCGGTGCCCCGCACTTGGGGCAGGGCACGTTGACCCATTCCTCGCAACGGGCCAGGGGCGAGCCGCCCTTGCCATCGATGGTCACGTTTTCGGGCAGGGCCACGGGCAGCTGGTCCTCGGGGACGGGCTGGGGGCCGCAGTCCGGGCAGTAGATCACGGGGATGGGCGCGCCCCAGTAGCGCTGGCGGCTGATGCCCCAGTCCCGGAGGCGGTAGTTGATGGTGGCGTGGCCCTTGCCCTGCTCCTCCAGGTAATCGGTGACCTTGAAGATGCCCTCGCTGCTCCAGATCCCGTCGAAGGGGCCGGAGTTGACCATCAAGCCGGGGTCCACGTAGGCCGCGGTCATCTGATCCGGGTCCATGGGCGGGACCACCGGATCGATGGTCTGGCACTCCGGGTCCAGCGTCTTGCCGTCTGGATCCATCGAATCCGGCGGCGGCTGGATGACCACCTTGATCGGCAGGCCGTACTTGCGGGCGAACTCGAAATCCCGCTGATCGTGGGCGGGGACGGCCATCACCATGCCGGTGCCGTAGCCGGCGAGCACGAAGTTGGCCGCGTAGATCGGCATCTGCACGCCGGTGACCGGGTTGATGCAGTAGGCGCCGGTGAAAATGCCCTCCTTCTCCCGGTCCTCGGCCGTGCGAGTGATGACGTCTTCGGCGGCGACCCGCTTGCAAAACGCCAGCACCTCGTCCGCCTTTTCGTACCCCTGCACCAGCTCGCGGATCCGCGGATGTTCCGGCGCGATGGACATGAAGGTGGCCCCGTAGAGGGTGTCCGGCCGGGTGGTGAAGACCTCCATCGGCTCGTCGCTGCCCTGCACCTCGAAACGGATGGCGCTGCCGTGGGATTTGCCGATCCAGTCGTGCTGCTGGATCTTCACCGCGTCCGGCCAACCCTCGAGCTTCTGAAGGTCATCCAGCAGCTCCTCGGCGTAGTCGGTGATCTTGAGGAACCACTGGGTCATCTCACGCGGCTCGACGGTGCCGTCGCACCGGTAACATGCGCCGTCGATGACCTGTTCGTTGGCCAGCACCGTGCCGCAGCCTTCGCACCAGTTGAGCAGCGCGGCCTTGCGGTAGGCCAGGCCCTGCTTCAGCAGGCGCACGAAGATCAGCTGCTCCCAGCGGTAGTACGCCTGGTCGCAGGTCGCGAACTCCCGGCTCCAGTCGTAGCTGAAGCCCAGGCGTTTGAGTTGGACGCGCATGCGCGCGATGTTCTCGTAGGTCCAGGTGCCCGGCTGGGCGCCATGCTCGATGGCAGCATTCTCGGCGGGTAGCCCGAACGCGTCCCAGCCCATCGGGTGCAGCACCTGGTGGCCGCGGGAGCGCTTGAAGCGCGCGAACACGTCCCCGATGGAGTAGTTGCGTACGTGCCCCATGTGGAGCCGCCCCGAAGGGTACGGGAACATCTCCAGCACGTAGAACTTGGGCCCCTCCGGCGTGTCCGGGACGCGGTAGGCCGCGCCCTCCTCCCACCTTTGTTGCCACTTGGTTTCGATCTCTTCGGGCCTGTATCCGTCTTTCATCGTTCCACCCTGCCACACCCTCCGCCACGGGGTCGTCGCCGACCGCCTCCTCACCACGGAAACCGGGATAGTAGCAGTCTCCGACCGTCGCGTCTTGACGATCTTTTAACCAAAAACATACTTGTATGTGCTCTTTCGACTGTTAGAATCATACCTATCAGTATGTTGCGTCCAGGAGGAGGCCGTCACCATGAGCGAAACCCTACCCAACGAGTTTGTCCGACACACCGTGGAATCCCCCACCGACCTGGGGATCGACCGCAGTCAACCCCGCATCGTCGAGGTGGTCCAGCTGTGGAACGGGACGCTGATGGAGATGCGTCACCTGGAGCTGGAGGACAACCGTGTTCAGCTGGGCGATACGCCCCGGCAGCGACGGCCCCTGGGCAGCTATGCCGGGTTGGCCCCCCTGGCCGTCGGCTGTGGTTACGGCGCGGCGGTGGGGAGCGCGGCGGCGGCCACGGTCGGTGCCGGCCTCTCCCTGCTTGGCCTCTCCGCCGGCATGCTGCACGACGAGACCAAGCGGGTCAGCCGCCAGCCGGGGTTCTTCGTGCCCGAGGATCATCTCCCCTCGGACGACTACTCCCTGGTCCGGCGCTACGGCGGCGTCGTGCACGTCCAGTTCACCGACGACTTCCGCGGCTACTTCGAGGACGCCGATGGCCAACGCACCCCGCTGTCCCAGCTCATCGCCAGCCACCAGGCCATCCCCGGCGAAGAGGGCTACGCCTGCGAGCTACCGGAAGAGGGGCGCTTCATCATCCAGATCGACGAGATGACCTTCGTCGTGCGCATGGTGCACCAGGCCAAGCGGGTCATCCCCGGCCTGACCCACGGCTTCGATTTCATGTTCCTGGGCATGTTCGCCCTCATCGCCTTTGGTGGCCTGGTGCTGGGGGTGGCCATCCACTCCATGCCCTACGACCCCACCTACGATGTGGTGAACATCCCGGACCGGTTCGCGGACGTGGTGTACGTGGAGCCCCAACCCGAGCCCCCGAAGAAGAAGCTGGTGGGCAACGATCCGGACGCCGGCGAGGGAGCCAAGGCCAAGGGCAAGGAGGGCCGGGTCGGTGACGAACGGTCCAAACTGCGCCACGCCAAGGGCACCAGGCGGGCCCAGCGGGACGCCACCCGCAACAAGAGCATCGCCGAGAAGTCGGGGCTGCTGAGGGACCTGAACGCCATGGAGGCGGACAACAACTTGTTCGGCGATGGCGGACTCAGCAACGGGCTGTCCGCCAACATGGGCGGCATCATCGGCGTCCAGGGCGGCAACCAGTGGGGCAACGGCGGCCTCGGCTCACGCGGCAGCGGGCTGGGGGGAAACGGGACGGGCGAATTCATTGGCGGCGGGGGCACACGCGGCCGTGGTACGGGCGGCAGCGGTTGGGGCAAAGAACGTGGCTACCACGGCGTGAAGACCGACGGAGTGCCGAATGTGACCTCAGGCGACGTCATCCTGCTGGGAGGCCTGCGCAAGGACCAGATCGACCGGGTGGTCAAAAAGCATCTCTCCCAGATCCGTTACTGCTACCAAAAGGAGCTCAACCGCAATCCCACCATGGCAGGCAAGGTCCAGGTGCGGTTTGTCATCGACAAGGACGGCCACGTCAGCAACGCCAAGATCCAGGGCACGAGCCTCAACTCACCGGTGGTGGAGAACTGCATCTGTGAGCGCTTCATGCACTTCAAGTTCCCCAAGCCCACGGGCGGCGGCATCGTCATCGTCACGTACCCCTTCGTGTTCAACGTTCACTGAGGGATTGCTCCTGGATCTCCTTGAGCTTCTCGAATGGGCTGCGGCCATCCAACCGGCCTACCACCTCCAGCCAGCGATCACTCAGCGCCTTGTCCACGTCCACTCCGTAGCGCAGCAACGCCCCCACCGCCGCCATGCTCTCGGGTTCGTAGCGCAGCACCTGCTGGAAGTGCCGCTGCGCCGTGTCCCGCAGGCGGATACGCTCCAGGATACGGCCCTTTTGCAGCAGCGCGTGGGCGACCCGCTGCTTCTGCCGGGTGAGCTCCACCGCCTGGTTCAGGGCGGTCAGCGCGTCGTGGACCTGCCCCCTCCCCTCTAGCACCACCGCCCGGAGCAGCTCCAGGGCGGCCACGGCCTCCGCATCGTGCCCGTAGTTGCGCAGCAGGTGACGGATGCTGATGAGCGCCAGGGAACCATCCGTGCCCTCGACCGAGGCCCACGCGGCGGTCAGGGAGCGCCGCAGGCTGCTGGAGAGATCCTCCCAGCTACCGGTGGAGGGTTTCAGTCGGGCGCGCTCCAGGCGGTACGCCAGCGTGGCCTTGACCAGCAGCCAGCCCGTGGGAGTGTCCGGGACGGTCGTCTCCAGCTGCAGCACGTATTTGCTGGCTTCCTGGAACCGCTTGCGCTGGAGCAGGCGTAGAACGAGCTCCACGTAGAGCTCGGGGCGCTGCGGGTTGGTCTTCACGGCCCAGCGGCCGGCATCGATGGTGTTCGTCATGGCGCCATCAACCCAGCGGCTCCAGACCGCCCTTGCGGTGGACCATGGGCATCCCCTCTTCCAGCTCCTCGGGGATGCGGGACAGCACATGATCCGGATCCCGGATCAGGAACGCGCCGCTGGGGACCTCCCGGCCGGCCTGGATCCAGATGCCCGTGCCCATCACCACGTCGTGGCCCAGGCAGGCGCCCAGGAAGTTGGACCCGGCGTCCACCGCCTTGCCGTCCTTCATCACCCGCACCGAACCGTGGAAGTTCATGTCGATGATGAAGCCTCCCCCGGTGGTGCAGCTGTGGCGGCCCAGCAGGCAGGACTGAGTCAGCCGGTGCCCGCAGAAGACTTCGTCGTACAGCACGGTCATGAACAGCACGGATTTGCGGCTGATCCAGCAACGGTGCCCCACCACGGACAGCTCCAGGATGGATCCCTCCTCCACGATGGTGTCGTCACCGACCACCGAACCCTGGATGATGGCGCCCGCGCCGACCTTGACCCCCTTGCCCAGCCAGCTCCCCTCCACCACCGCCGTGGGATGGATCTCGCACCCCTTGCCGACCCGGCTGAACCGGACCCGGCGGAAGCGCCCGATGAGCTTGTCGACCAGGAAACGCAGGATGATGTACACAGGCCGCCGGTCCCACAGATCCCGCAGCGTCGCCACGAAGGCGGCGAGGTTGACCCGATGGACCAAGGCCCAGTGGGTGACGTGCATCACCTGCCGCGAGGTGATGGACACCCGCGTGGGGGTGGCCTTGTTGACGAACTGGGGCGGCAGGCGGGGTTCTTCCACCTTCTCCTTGGGATCCACGGCCAGGTGGGGCAACTCCTGCAAGGACTCGGCGGACGATACCGGATCCGCCAGGTACCACAGATCGTAGGCGGCGGCGCCCTTCTCGTCGGGGATCCAGCGCAAGTCCTGCAGCGAGGAGGTGGCCTCGAGGAACACCGAAGGCGGCATGGCACAGACGGCGGACGCCCCTTGCCCCCGGGCCTGGCCCAGGAAATCCTCCAGTAGTGCGCGGGTAAAATAGGTGTAGTCCGCGAACACGATGCAGGGGGTCTCGGTGGCCTCCTCGACGGATTCGATCTCCACCGGTGCCCGCACCAGGTTTTGCTCGCAGGCCTCGGTCTGACGCTCCCGCAGGGAACGATTGAGCACCCGCGTCTCTCCCGGTGCATCTCCGAACGGGGAGATGACGCGGCCGGAACGGAGGACGTATGAGGCGATCGAGCTAGCCATGCCCATCCAGTCCAAGGAATGCGTGCAGTTCGTGCGGCGGGAGATCCCCCGCCCGAACCAAGCTGGGGAGATCCCCTCGGCAATCCACGATGGTGGAACCCAGGCGACCGCCGACCTCACCGCCGTCGACGAGGACGTCGGGGCCGCGGCCGCCGAACCACCCCGCCTCTTGCATTGTACGCGGCGGAGGCTCCCCCGTGCGATTTGCCGACGTGGACGTCACAGGACGGCCGAGCGATCGGACCAGCGAGGTTGCGATGGGATGCGGACTGACGCGCACCGCGACGCTCGGTGATTCGCCACCGTCGAGGATGAGGGTCAGGGGCCCGGGCCAGAACCGGTCGGCCATCGCGCGGGCTTCATCCGTCCAGCATCCCAGCTCGGACGCCTGCCGGCGGTCGGCGGCGAGGACCAGCATCGGCCGGTCGGTCGTCCAACCCTTGAGTTCCCGGATGCGCGCACATGCCTCCGCGTCCGCCGCGTCGCAGCCGAACCCGTAGACCGTCTCCGTCGGGAACAGGACCACGCCGCCGCTGCGCAGCGATTCCACCGCAGGGCGTAGATCAGGTGTGGTCGGTGTGATCACGCTCTACCGAGGCTGCATCGGACAACACCTGCTCGGCCTGCCCCTTGCGGTGAGCCAGCAGGCGTTCTCGGAGTTCTTCATCGTGGGTGGCGAGGATCTGCGTGGCCAGGAAGGCCGCATTCTTGGCGCCGTGCTTGCCCAGGGCCACCGTGGCCACCGGGATGCCGCCGGGCATCTGCACCGTGGCGAGCAGGGCGTCCATGCCGCCGCTGGGGCCCCCGGGCAGAGGCACGCCAATGACCGGCAGGACCGTGTGGGAGGCCACCGCCCCTGCCAGGTGGGCGGCGAGCCCGGCGGCAGCGATGATCACCTTGACCCCCCGGCTCTCGGCGTCTTCGATGGTCGCCTTGGTCTCGGCGGGGGTCCGGTGGGCGGAGCGCACCGTCATCTCGTACGGGACACCCATCTCCCGCAGCTTGACCGCCGTGTTTTCCATCACAGCCAGATCGGATTTGGAGCCCATCAACACCAGAACTTTTGGATTGTCAGACATTATTCTTCTCCTTGTTCGCGCTTCAGCGCTCTGTAGCCGATGTCCGTGCGATAGCAAGCACCCTCCCAGCGGATGCGCTCGACGGCGTCATAAGCCTGCTGCCGCGCTTGTTGGATGTTCTTGCCGTGGGCCGTGACCCCCAGGACGCGGCCGCCGGATGTCACCACCTGCCGTACGCCGTCGGCTTCGCCGAAGGTGGTCCCGGCATGGAACACCACCATCTCGTCGCTCTCCTCGGCGTCGTCGAGGCCGGGCATCGGGATCCCCTTGCGGTAGCTGCCGGGGTAGCCGTCGGCAGCCAGCACGACGCAGCAGGTCGTGCCTTCGCGCCAGGCGAGCCGCCGGGGCTCCAGGTTGCTGGCGGCGGTGGCCTCCAGCAGCGGGACGATGTCCTCGTCCATGCGGACCATCAGCGGCTGGGTCTCCGGATCCCCGAAGCGCACGTTGAATTCCAGCACGCTGGGCCCCTCTTCGGTGATCATCAGGCCGGCGTAGAGCAGCCCCGAGAACGGCCGCTCCTCCTGGGCCATGCCCTTGACCGTCGGGTAGATGATCTCCTCCAGCACCCGTTGCTCCAACGCCTCGGTCACCACGGGAGCCGGGCTGTAGGCGCCCATGCCGCCGGTGTTGGGCCCCTGGTCCCCGTCCAGCAGCGCCTTGTGATCCTGGCTGGACGCCAGCGGCACCACGTTCTCACCGTCCACCAGCACCAGGTAGGAGGCCTCCTCGCCGGTGAGCAGGTCTTCCACGACGACCCGCTTGCCCGCGTCGCCGAAGCTGCGCCGGCTCATGATCTTGTCCGCCGCCTCGATGGCTTCCTGGCGCGTGTAACAGAGGATCACACCCTTGCCGGCGGCCAGCCCGTCGGCCTTGAGCACCACCGGATGATCCAGCATCTGCAGGTAGCCGTGGAGCGGCTCGTATTCCTCGAACACCTGGAAGCGCGCCGTAGGGATGCCGTGGCGTGCCATGAAGGACTTGGCGAAGGCCTTGGATCCCTCCAGATGGGCGGCAGCGGCGGACGGGCCGAACACCAGCCGGCCCTCCGAGCGCAGGCGGTCCGCCATCCCGTTCACCAGCGGATCTTCCGGGCCGATGACCACCAGGCCGATGTTCTCGTCCGCCACCAGCCTGCTGATCCCTTCCGTGTCGCCGGCGCCCGTCGGAACGCAGCGGGCGACGGTCGCGATACCGGCGTTCCCCGGCGCGCAGATGACCTCTTCCACCTTGGGTGAGCGGGCGATCTTCCAGGCCAACGCGTGTTCCCTGCCCCCACTACCGATCACGAGTACCTTCATGCTCTTCCCCTCCCGGCGAACGTTCGTATGGCCGGGGTATATCTGTTGTTATTCCGTGAACTTAATCAGGTGTTGCGTATGTATCTCTACAGGAGGTTGTGGCGGAACAGCTGCAGCTGAGGATCCAGCAACAGGCGGTCTTTCTTGCGCGCAGAAACGAACTCCTGCTTGGCGTCCTGGTTCCGTTCGCTGTCGATGTAAAGCATGCCCAGCTCCTGGTTGGCCCAGGGCAGCTCGCGGTCGTACTTGAGCGCCGAGCCGTAGGCTTCCTCCGCCTCGGACTGCTTGCCGGCGGACTTGAGGGCGTGGCCGTACCACAGGTAGAAGGCGCCCACGTCCCGGTGTTCCTCGGTTAGGCGCCCGAGGACCCGCGCGGACTTGGCGAAGTCCCCCTTGTCCATGGACATCAGGCCCGTGTAGAGCAGGCCGGTCCACTGGCTCGGATCATCTTCGAGGGCCCTGGAGAGGTAGGAGTTGGCCCGGCGGGCGTCCCCGGCGTGGTAACACACGGCGCCGGCCAGCCCGTACAGTTCCGGGTCGAAGTTCACCCCGACCAGTGTCTCGGAGACGGAGCGGCAGACGGGGGTCATGTCGGGGATCTCGGAGTAGATGTCCACCAGCGCCGTCTGCTGCTCGTAGTAGTGGGGATCCACCGCCCGCAGGTTGCGCAGCGTGGCCTTGACCATGTCCCGCTGCCCCAGGGCGGCGTAGGCTCCGGATTTGGCCAGCGCCGCAGGGACGAAGCCCTCGTCGGCGGCCAGGGCCCGATCGAAGCTGTCCAGCGCGTCGGCGATACGCTCGTCATCCAGGCTCGCCCGCGCCTGGAAGAACTTCAGCGTGGCCATCTCCCGGCCACTGAGGTCGCCCACGTAGTTGTCCGCTTGGGCGAAGGCCTTGATCGCCGCGGAGCGGTTGTCGCGACCGTACTCACACATGGCCTTCTCGAAGAAGGCGGCGGCGTTGGTCGGGTCGAGCTCGATGGCCGCGTCGGCGGATGTGCAGGCCTGGGCAGGTTCTCCCACGTGCCGCAGGGCGCAGGAACGGCCGAGCAGGAACTCGATGCGCTCACCCCGGCCCAGGACAGGCGCGCCCTCGTCATCCAGTCGCATGTACAGGATCGCCGCCCGCTTGGGGTTGTTGCCGAACTGGGTGTGCAGCCGCCCCAGCCGCAAGATGGCGTCCTTGTGATGGTCGTCCATCTCCAGCACGCTCTCGTACGATTGGATGGCCGCCTCGTAATCCCCGACCTGTTCGTACAGGGACCCCATCGAGAAGTAGGACCCGATGAAGTGGGGATCGACCTCGATCTTGGCCTTGAACTCGTCGATGGCCCGCGTGTACTGGCCCACCTGCTCGTAGCACAGGCCCTTGTGGAAGAAGACGTCGTTGTACCCCGGGTCCAGCTCCAGCGCCTTCTGGAAGTTCTCCAGCGTCTTGCCGGTCATGGACCCGGACTTCTCGAACTCGGCCATGCCCAGCAGGAGGTAGGTCTCTGGGTCGTCCCCGTGGATGGCCAGCGCCTTGTTACAGAAGGTGATCGTCTCGTTGGGTTTGCCCGCGGTGAACATGAACCAGGCCTTGGCCCGGTTGGCCTCGAGCCGGTACTCCCCTGTTTCGAGGGCGTGGTCGATGAAATAGAAGGACTTGCGCTGGAGCTCGCCGGACGCCTCGTTGTCGAGTGCAAGCCGGTTGTAGAGTTCGCCCAGCCCGGCGAGGGCGGCGGCGTTGCGCGGGTCGGCGGCCACGGCCATCTCCATGGAGACGACGGCGTTTTCCAGATCCCGGGGATTGCCCAGGTCCATCAATGTACGAGCACGGTAGTAGTGCTCGAAGGTCGTGCCCTCGACGTTGGGATACTTGAGCAGGATCTCCGCGATGAGTTCCCCGGTGCGCCCGCTGACGGCCTCGATGGCCTCGGCGTTCGGGTCATTGGTGACACTGTCCACCTTGTCCAACACATTGTCCGGCAACGCCAGTGTACCCCGCGACGCGAGATAATAGGTCCCCACCGCGACGACGATCAGGAACGCCACAGCGATGATGTATTTGGAGGCAGAGCGCATGGACTCGGCCGCCACGTTGATCTTCTTGAACTGCAACTCCTGCGAGGGAGCGGGCGTGGCCGGGGCCGCATCGGGGAACAGGGAGGAGAACTCCTCGTGACGGGAGAACATCCGCCAGGCGCCGCCGATCTTGGACACTTCCTCGTCCGGCATGATCTTGCCGGTCTTGATCCAGTCCAGCACGGTTTCCCTGGGGAACGGGCCGTACACCTGGCCGTTGGATTTGCGCACCATCAGCTCGGCATCGCCGCCTTCGGCCGGCGCAGACGTGAGCTCGGGGGGTGATTCGGGGCTGCCACCGAGGCCCAGCGCGGGGCCGCTCGATGATCCCAGGGGCGCCGCTTCGAGGGGATTGGGCCCCGTGGTCGAGCCGAGCACCGGCTCGGGGGAGAGCAACGCTTCTTCGGCGGGAGCGGGGGCCGATGCTCCGGTACCCCCCGCCTTGCACTCGTCGCAGACCGGGATCAGTTCTTGCGGATTGGCCTGCATCGGCTTGCCGCAGTTGAAGCAGAACACCTCGTCCGTGCCGCCTGCGGGCCCCCCCGACTGGACGGCCGGAGCGGTCAACGTGTCACCAGGGACGGGCCCCGGGGCGCCCATTCCGCCAGCGGTGGGATCACCCAGACCCGCCGGGCCCATCGGCCCGCCGATCTCGTTGTTGTGCCCGCAGCGGGGGCACCTCGCCTTTGGGGTCTCGCCCGGTGCTACCGGCGGCGGATCGTGGGCAAATTCAAGCCCGCAGTTTACGCATTGGATGCTCATCGTCGCGCTCCTCAGTCCTGCTCGAGAACGTCACCACACAGGCACTCAATGTTTGAAGTGTCTCATGCCTGTGAAGATCATGGCGACTCCCTGTTCGTCTGCCCCCTCGATAACCTCGGCGTCCCGCTTGGAACCGCCGGGCTGTATCACCGCCCGGACGCCGGCCTTGACCGCCGCGTCCAGTCCGTCCCGGAAGGGGAAAAACGCATCGCTCGCCATGGCCGTGCCTTCCGTGGAAAGCTGGGCCTTGCGCACGGCGATCTCCACCGAATCCACGCGGCTCATCTGGCCCGCGCCGATCCCCACCGCCTGGTGCTGGGTCGTCAGCACGATGGCGTTGCTCCGCACATGTTTGACCAGGCGCCAGGCAAACCCCAGGGCGTCTCGCTCCTCGTCGGTGGGCTGCCTGCTCGTGACCACCTTCCAGTCGGAGCGTGGCGCTTCGTCCCACTCCGTCAACAGGTAGCCGCCACGGATACGCTTGATATCCAGGCCGCCGTGGGGAGCCTCCGCCATGGCGGGGATCTCCAGCAACCGGAGCATCTTCTTGCGCTGCAGCCGTGCCAGGGCGTCCTCGTCGAAGCCCGGGGCCACGATGACCTCGAAGAAGGTCTTGGCGATCTCCTCGGCGCAGGCGAGGTCCACCGTGCGGTTGAGGGACACGATGCCGCCGAAGGCCGACATCGGGTCGGTCTCCATGGCCGCCTGGAAGGCCGCCTTGAGGTCCGTCTCGTGCCGGGCCGCGCCACATGGGTTGGTGTGCTTGACGACCACGGCCGCCGGCCGTTCGAACTCCCGCACCAGGGCCAGGGCCGCGTCGGCGTCACCCAGGTTGTTGTAGCTGAGGGCCTTGCCGCCCAGCTGGCGCGCGTCCGCCACCGCAGGGCCGCTGAATCCCGGCTCCTTGTAGAGGGCCGCCTGCTGGTGAGGGTTCTCCCCGTAGCGCAAGGTCTGGAGGCGGGTCATCGGCAGCAGCAGCTGCTCGGGCATCACCTCGTCGCGCCCCAGGTAGCCGGCGATGGCCGCGTCGTAGCTGGCCGTGTGGCGGAACGCCTTGACCGCCAGCTGGGCACGGAACTCGCCGCTGACGGCTCCATCGTGGGCCGCCATCTCCTCCATCAGCGCCGGGTAGTCGCCCGGGTCGACGACCACGCTGAGGCGAGCCTGATTCTTGGCCGCGGCGCGGATCATCGTCGGGCCACCGATGTCGATGTTCTCGATGGCGTCAGCCAGCGAACACGACGGGTCAGCCGTCACGGCTTCGAAGGGATAGAGGTTGACGACGACCAGGTCCACGGGGCGGATGCCGTGCTCCTCCATCTGCGCCTGGTCACCGGCGTCGTCCGGGCGGCAGAGGATGCCCCCGGCGAGTTTGGGATGCAGGGTCTTGACCCGCCCACCGAAGATCTCCGGGAACCGGGTGATATCGGAGACCGGCGTGACCGGGATCCCGTTAGATTGCAGCAACGACGCGGTGCCACCCGTGCTGATCAGCTCCACGCCACGATCGGCGAGGAAACGCCCCAGCTCCACGACACCTTCTTTTCTGTACACGCTCAGCACAGCACGCTGGATCGAACCCATGTGCGACTCTCCTCTGACTCATCTAAAAAAAAGCGCGCTATTCTAACACGGCGTGCGCGCGAAGACGGTGGGCAAACTACTCTTCATCCGGGGGTGGCTGCAAGATGCCCCATTGCATGGGTCTCAGCCGTTCTTCGCCATCCTGGAAGCCCGTGAGCCAGATCTTGGCGCCATGCAGGCCACGGAATTCATCGTGGAACTCCTTGAGCGACGGCACGACGAGGGTCCACTCCCGTCCCGTACTCCACTCCACCAGGCGGCAGCCGCGTTGATCCAGCACGATCCAGCCCACATAGGCATTAAAACCGTTGCCGATATCGAGGATCTGATAGGCGGCGACCCGGATGCTCGAGGCGCCCCCCAGGCCCCACACCTTGACCTGCGCATCGACGAGCCGTGCCAGTTCTTTTTTGTAGGTGCCCCGCACCTGCACATCGCCCTCGGCCGTGCCCAGCAAGACCTGCTGGCGGTCGTCCAGGTGGACCAGCCCCGTCTTGATCTGAGCGCCACCGCACCCCGCCGTGGTCCACACCAGCGCCAAGGTGGCCGCCAGCGCCAGCCGGATGCCGGAAACCGGGTGTGAATTCGGGGACCCACACATCATGACGACGGTTCACTCCTGCCGACGACGGTTGAACGGAACAGGAACAGGATACCCAATGCGAAGACGGACCAGGCAACTCCCCAGACCGCCGAGGGGATCCCGGTCAGATCGGCGAGCATCGAGGCGTCGCTGACGTGGCCGCTGGCGGCCGGGTGTAGCACGTCCAGTTGGATGTCCACCAGCGCGTACAGGCAGCTGAACAGGCCGACGATGCGGAGAAAGGCCGCCCCTACCCAGGCGGGCGTGCGGGCGCCGATGGCGAACAACACGGCGGAGGCGACGATCCCGTAGACGAACCCGAAGCTGATCAGTGGACGCATCCACACCAGCGTGGCCAGCCCCAGGGCGATGCCCATGGCTCGCAGGGACCAGGGCACCGCCTTGCGCCGGTTGGCGATGGCCAGCAGGACCAGGCCCCAAACCAGCGAGCCCAGATAGCCCGCGTTGAGGACCACGAAGCGCCAACCGCCGGTGCCGGTGGCCAGGCCGCCCTGGTTCATGGAAAGGGAGATGCTGCTCGGGTGTCCTCCAGTAAGGACGATGGCGACGATGTGACTGAGCTCGTGGAGCAGCACCACGAAGATCTTCAGCGGCCACAACAGCGAGGACTCCCAGAAGACGAGCATGACCACGACGACCGCGAACACTCCCAGCCATCGACCGATGCTTCGCGTCAATTTGTTGTCCAGCGCCAATCCAACCTCCGCACTCTTTGAAGTACGCGCCAACTTAGGCCATCATTTCCCATGAAAATCATCGAGCCCTCAAACGAAGGTGTCATGACGATACTCCGTTTCCACTTGCCCTTCCCCATCCTGACCCACATGACGGCGTTTTTGTTCCTGCTGACGGGCTGCCCCACCAGCGTGCAGGAGGACGATGATTCCGCCGTCGAGACACCCGCGGACGCCGGTCAATTCGACACGCCAGCCGTGCGCGCCTCCCTGGCCTGGCCCCGGGGCCAGGCCCTGGCCAATCCGGTGCCCATGGAGCCTGCGACGCTGTGCCCCGCGGCACCGGACCGTGTGAGCGCGGCGCGCAACGCCTATCTGACCGGGCAGTCGGATGTGGCCGCCGCCGAGTTGCTGGCCCACCTGGACGGTGGGGGCGAGGACGGTGACGGTTCGGCCCACCTGCTGCTGGGGACCATCCTCTTCGAACAGGAGGACCACCAAGGTGCGGTGGACGCGCTGGCCTTCGAGGCGCTGCTGACCGGCCCGCTGGCTGGGGACGCGGCCATGATGGCCGGCGAATCCCTCGAGATCCTCGAGCTCCCCGCGGAGGCCGCGGAGGCCTACCTCCGGGTTCCCCATCCCTCCCGCCTGTTCGACGCATCCCGGGTGCGGCTGGCGGCCATCGCTCTCGACGACGGCAAACCGGAGGACGCCATCACCGCGCTGTTGCCGCTGCTCTCCGATCCATCTCAGCTCGGCTCCCGCCGCCGTCCCGAGGCCCTGGTCTTGCTGGGCCGCAGCTATCTCGCCCGGGGGGAAGAGGGCGACGACATCCGCGCCTATGATGCCTTCGTGACCGCCTGGGCCACCGGGCCGGTGGACGAGGCCGCCGGGGAAGCCCTCACCGAGATGGAGAAACTGGAGGCCACCGTCCCGGCCGAGCACCATCCCACCGTTCGCCATCGCTTCGACCGGGCTGCGGCCTACCATCAGCGTGGCCACTGGAACTCCTGCGTCAAGGAGCTGGAGGCCATCGAGGACGATCTGCCGGAGGACGATCCGCTCATCACCTGCGAGGCGGCGTACATGCGGGGCCGTTCCCTGCACAAGCGCAAGAAATACACCGAGGCCTCGGCCTACCTGGACAAGGCCGCCACCGCTTGCGCCGGCGTGGATGACGAGATGGCCGTCAAGGCGATCTATAACCGGGCCCAGGGGCTGCAGAAGCTGGACAGGGACCGGCAAGCGGCAGACACCTTCTTGCGGCTGCCGGAGCGCTTCCCCACCAACAGCTACGCTGACGACGGCTACCTCAAGGCCGCCCTCATCGAGCTTGATCTGGGCCGGCCCGACGCCGCCCGAACCCATCTCCAGAAGCTGGTGGACGAGCTGCCGCCGGGGGACATGTACGGCGAGGCGCTGTGGCGCCTGGCCTGGACCGAATACCGCGCCGGTGATCAGCCGTCGGCGGTGGCTCACCTGCGGCAGATCCAGCAGATGCCCACCGGCAACCACGATCGCAAGAGCCTGCTGCGTGCCCGCTACTGGGAAGCCAAGATGCTCGGCTGGCCCGACGGCGAGGGTGCGCGTGTCCAACGGCCCGAGGACGACCCGGGGGTGCCGGCGGACCTGGAGGCGGCCGCCGAGCGTTTTGCCGCCCTGGCCAATGAACATCCCCTCTCCTACTACGGTGCGATGGGCTTCCGGCGGCTCCAGGAACTGAACCCGGAACAGGCGTCCGCCGTGGCCGAGGCGGTGGCTCTACGCCGCGACGAGGTGGCCGACACCCCCGCCCTGCCCGACCAGTTCCAGGTGGACGGCGAGATGTGGCTGCGGCCCCAACGGGAGATCGCTCAGGCCCTCGCCTGCGCCGGGATCCGCGACGCCTCCCTGGCCGAGCTGCGGCGGGCCCGGGCATCGGCGGATCCGTGGGACTGGCAGACCGAACAAGCCATCGCCCTGCTGGCCAGCGCCGCGGACGACCCCTTCGTCAGCCACAACACGATGCGGGTGCGGTTCCGTACCGATCATCCAGAGCAGCTGGGGCCGGGCTCCTGGTCCACCTTCCACCTGGCCTATCCCGACGCCTTCGGTGCTGAGGTCCGTGGTGCCGTCACCGGCAAGCCGATCCCCTCCCGGCTGATGCACGGCCTGGTGCGTGAAGAGAGCGCCTTCCAGACCCGCGTGGTCAGCTGGGCCGGCGCCAACGGCCTGAGCCAGCTGATGTGGGGCACGGCCAAGCTCACCGCCAAGAAGATGGGCATCAAGGGGCTCAAGCGGGCCGACCTGGCCGATCCGGCGACCAACCTGGCCATCGGCTCCAAATACCTTTCGATGATGCACGATCAGTTCGGCGGGAACCTGGTGTGCGCCGTCGCCGCCTACAACGCCGGCCCTGGTTCGGTGGAGCGCTGGCTCAAGGCCCGCAGCGGCTACCCGGCGGACGAGTGGGTGGAGGACATCCCCTACAAGGAGACGCGGGGTTACGTGCCCCGGGTGATGGATTCCTACCAGACCTATTCGCTGATCTACGAGGGGGACCCGGTCTTCGTGGAGCTGCCGGTGTTCGTCCCCACGCGGGAGTAGCGGCCCGCCAACTGTTCGGTCCTAGTCTTCGACGGAGACCGGCTGGTCCTGGTACCTGCCGTCAACGTAGCGACGGCGGTAGAAGCGGGAGAGCTCAGGCCCCTCGATTTCGAGGATGAAGTAACCCGGGTCCAGGCCCTCCAACGGTGCCAGGCCGGACGATCCCCCATTGACCACCACGATCGGCTGCTGGTCATCACCCCGCATGAGCCGTACTCGCCAGTGGTGGTCGTGGCCGTGGAGCACCAGCTTGGGGGCCTGCCGGCGTACCGTGGCCAGCAGGTCGTGGATGCCCACCAGCCCATGGGTCGGGTGCTGGTAGGGCCGGGAATCGGACCTGAGCAGCGGGTAGTGCAGGGCCAGGATCACGCAGCGCCCGTCCAGCCCATCGTCGGCCAGCATGGACTCCAGCCGGTCCAGCTGGTCCCGGCGCAGGCGTCCCCTGCTGGCCAGGTCCGGTACGGCAGTATCCAGGCAGAATACGGACGTCTCGCCAACATCAAAGCGCATCGGCGGCGACGCGGACGAGGGGCGCTCCCAGCGGTGGGCCTCCGGGTTCCAGCACCCGCCCTCCATCCAGGGGCGGAAGCGCTCCTCCATGAACCCCTCCCGGGCCGCCTGCCGGGTATAGCGGTCGTGGTTGCCGGCCAGCAGGACCACCGGGAGCTGCTCCAGTAGCGGTGTCAGAGCCCGGTGGGCCTGTTCGAATTCCTCGTGGGTGGCCAGCGTGGCCAGGTCACCGGTGATGACCACCAGGTCCGGCTGCTGGGACAGCACATCCTCGACCAGTCCGTCCCGGGCCGGCCCGCCGAAGCGCAGCTTGCGGCCCCGCAGGTGCAGATTGGCCAGCCCCAGCGCGCGCTTGCCCAGGGCCTCGCTCAGGCGGGTACCGGAGCTGAAGTGCAGGTCTGTGAGGTGCACGACCCTCATGGAGCAACTCCGGTCAGCTGCCGTCCGATTTCTTGCGGCGTACGGTGTTCTTGCCCGATTTGGCCGGCGCGGCCGCCGCCTTCTTACGGCGGCGGCGCTTGGGTGCCTTGGGGGCATCGGGGCCCGAGATATCTTTGAGCTCGGACGGCTTGTAGGTCTTGCGTTGCCCGTTGAGGAACTCCACGGAGACCAGCTTCTTGGTGGAGGCGACCACGTGGCCGGCGCCCCACTCCGGGTGGCTGACCATCAACCCGTCTTCCATCGCCCCCTTGGGCTTCTTGGGAACGGCGGGCTTGCGCTTCGCGCGTTTGGCAGCCTGGCGCTGTTTGGCCGATGGCACCCGCCCCTTGGGTTTGTTCGCCGAGTAAAGGGTGGTGATGTTGCGACGCCCGCCCTCGTACTGCAATGACTTCGCTTCCGGGGGGCCGGTCTCCGGTTCCGAGAGCTCGAATTCCACCATCAGACCGGGTTCCAGGGTCAGGTCCTCGGCTTCTTCCGCGGCGAAGAAATACTGCCGTCCGCCCGCTTCGCGGACCATTCCCTTGCCAGACATTTCACGAAACCAAAGGACGGTACCTTTGCACAGACTCGTCATGGAGAGCTCCGACGCTGTCCGGTTGGACAAGCGTCCGTAAGATCGGGCTCCGTCGCGCTCGCGTCAACCTGCATTTTCCAACAAACGCAGGTTCAGGTGTCGGTTGACTCGATTTGCTTGAGTTTGCGCCAGAGAGTGCTCTTGGAAATCCCCAACGCCTTGCTGACCCGCGTGCGATTCCCCCGGAATACGGTCATCGCGTGTTGGATGTGGCGGTACTCCATCTCGGCCAGCGAGAGCACCTCGTCGTGCATGGGGATCGGCGGTAATTCCAGGGAAGTGACCACCGGCGAACGGTCGATGCTGGGGTCGTCGCGGGGTTCGAGCACCGGGAGATCGGCCGGCGTGATGACCGGGCCGCGGGCCAGGGCTACGGCTCGCTCGATGGCATTCTCCAGCTCGCGCACGTTGCCGGGCCAGGAGTGGCGCTCCAGCACACCCAGCGCGTCCGGGGAGATGTCGCGTACCTCGAGCCCCAGGCGCACCGAACAGCGCCGGATGATGTAGCGCGCCAGCAGCTCCAGATCCCCCTGGCGCGCCCGCAGCGGCGGCAGCTCGATGCTGATGATGTTGAGGCGGTAGAAGAGGTCCTCGCGGAAGCGGCGCTCCCGGATGGCGGTGCGCAGATCCCGGTTGGTGGCTGCCACCAGGCGCACGTCCACGTTGCGCGATTTGCTGTCCCCCACCCGCAGCACCTCACCGCTCTGGAGGAAGCGCAGCAGCTTGACCTGCGTCATCAGCGCGGTCTCGCCGATTTCGTCGAGGAACAGGGTGCCTTTGTTGGCCTCGGAGAACAGGCCTTCGGTGGTCTGCACCGCGCCGGTGAACGACCCCTTCGTGTGGCCGAACAGGACGCTCTCCTGGAGGTTCTCGGGGATGGCGCCGCAGTTGACCGTGACGAACGGCCGGTCCCGCCGCGGGCTGAGCTGGTGCAGGGCCCGGGCGATGAGGTCCTTACCGGTGCCGCTCTCGCCGGTGACCAGGATCGTGGAATCCAGCGGCGCCACCTGCGCCACCAGCTTCATCACGCCGATCATCTCCGTCGATCGGCCGATGACCTTGGTGTTCTCCGGCTCCAGGTCGGCCTCGTCCAGGGCGTGCAGTTCGCCGGTGACCGGCTCGCTGGCGGTGCGATGGGCCTCGCCCCGTTCCAGGGCCCGCTGGACCAGGTTGAGCACTTCGTGCTCGCGGAACGGCTTGGTCAGGTAGTCGTACGCCCCCCGCTGGATGGCGATCACGCCGCTCTCCACCGAGCCGTAGGCGGTCATGATGATGACTTCGGTGTCCGGCGATCGTTGCTTGATGAACTCGAGCAGATCGAGCCCGTCGATCTCCTGGCCCAGCCGCAGGTCGGAGAGCACCACCTCATAGTCGCGATCCCCCAGCAGCGGGACCGCGTCCTCGCCGGAGGAGGCATGCTCCACCTGGTACCCCCGCTGGCGGAACAGTTCCACCAGATGTGTGCGGAGTTCCTCTTGGTCTTCGATGATGAGTAACCGGGCCACAGCCCCCTCCGAGCTTGTTGTAAGTCTTTCAGAAAACGACTCGTTTTGAAAGGGTTGCGTTTCGATTTGAAATAATCTGGCATAATCGTCGCAACTGCCAGGGGAGGGTCAATTCATGGCCAACAAGCGGCTCCACGCCCCGGCGGGCGGCTACTACGGCATCGGCGTCATGCGGCCCCGCAACATCAAGAACATCGGCACGCTGTGGCGGTCGGCCCACGCCATGGGGGCGGCGTTCATCTTCACCATCCGCGACCGCTTCCCGCAGGAGGCGCAGCGTAACCTGGTGGGGGCGGATCCGGCCCTGGGGCAGCCGTCGGACACGGGCAAGGCGTGGCAACAGATCCCCTACATGACCTACACCTCCATCGAGGCGTTGCGGGAGGCGCTGCCCCTGTGCCGGGTGGTGGGGATCGAACTGGCGGAGGGGGCGATGGACCTGCCCGGGTACGACCACCCGGACCGGGCCATCTACTTGCTGGGCTCGGAGATCGATGGGCTGACACCGCCTGCGCTGGCGGCTTGCGACGATGTGGTGAGCATCACCACCGAGGGATCGCTGAACGTGGCGGTGACCGGCTCGCTGGTGCTGTACGATCGTCTCGCCAAGAGAGGGAGGAGCTGAATGCACGTCCGTATCGCCCTCGCCCTCGCCTGTGGCCTGCTGGCACTGGCCGGCTGTGATCCGGACGATGACATCCAGCCCGAGCTGCTGGAGATCGTCACGGTGACCTTCAATACCGGCACCTCGGAGAACATGGGCCACGACTCGGAGCCGGACGACGGCTACAGCGGCCAGCACGCCGAATACTCCGACCTCTACTACGGCGATGGGCTGGCGTGGATGCCCGCCGTGGAGGCGGCGACGGAGTTCCTGGCGGAGGTTGCGCCGGACATCGTGTCGTTCCAGGAGATCTTCGACTCGGAGGAATGTGTGGACGTGCCCGAGGAGGCCCGCGCCGATTTCATCTGCGAGACGTGGCTGGCCGGGGACCCCACCGTGGCCCAGCGGGTGCTGGGCGCGGACTATCAGGTGATGTGCCACCCGGGCAAATCGGACAAGTGCGCGGCGGTGAACCTGGATTTCGGGAGCTTCCGGGGCTGCGACGGGGACTACTGCGTGGAGGGGCTCGACGGCCACGAGGTGGACGACTGCGGCCACGGCGCGCGCATCGGACGGGGCACCATCGATCGGGTGGACGGCGGCGAGCTGACCCTGGTCAACGTGCATGGATCGTCGGGCATGGGCAGCGAGGAGATGGACTGCCGGGCCAAGCAGGTGGACCAGATCTTCGTGGACCTGGGGGACGGGGAGCCCGGGGCCAACGGCGGGCGCAACATCGTCCAGGGGGATTTCAACACCGACCCCGGGCGCCTGGCGGACGCCGATCCCAGCGCCGCCCGCTGGGGGGACTTCGTGGCCCTGGACGGCGACCCCGTGGACGGGGAGTTCCACTTCGTCACCGACGTGGGGCCGGGCGACGACCCGACCTACGCGGGCATCATGAGCATCGACCACGTGGTGGCGGACACCGGCACGGGCAGCTGCTGGCACTCCGGCGTCACCGAGGGGCACCCCGACGTCATCGACGCCGTCTACTTCGATCACAAGGCGGCGGTTTGCACCATCGAGATGCCTGCCCCGTGATTGACCGGTTCTGCACAGGTTTTGACCACAGCTGACATTCCCTGTGCGCGCTTGCCAGGCTATCAACCTGCATGACAGGTCGCGTGTTGCCGAAACCGAACTCGATGCAGGTCGCCGCGGTGGCCTTTGGAGACCAGCCATGTTCCACAGGTGGTTGCCCTACGGATCCGTTGTGCTCTTCCTCTTTTTCTTGGCGGGTTGTGACACGAATACTCTCGACGACGACACCACCGGCGACGACGACACCAGCGGTGACGACGACAGCGGCGACGATGGCACCGGCGACGACGCCGTGTTCTGCGAGGCCGGCGCCAAGACCGGAGAAGCCGGCCATACGGATGGCCTCACCAATGATGGGGGCCTGGTCTTCAATGTGCGCACGCCGGACGATTACGATCCGACCATCGGCCATCCGCTGGTCATGGTCTACTCGCCGGCCGGCGGCGACGAAGACATCACCGAGCAGTTCACCGGCTTGACGCCGGACGCCACGGACCGCGGCTACGTCATCGCCTATGCCGATCACGTCACCCCGGACAGCTGGGACGCCATCATCGATCTGGGCACCATCCCCGGGGAGATCATCGAGCTGTGGTGCATCGACGAGGAGCGGGTCTACATCACCGGCCACTCGGACGGCGGCAGCATCGCCACCTTGCTGGGTGGCGTCGATGACCTGATGGAGCCCCGCCCGGCCGCCATCGCCCCGAGCGCGGCGGGGGCCAGCGGAGATTTCCTCGAGTCCCTGGACTGCCCCGCTCCCCTCCCGGTCATGGTCCTGCACAGCTCGGGCGACACGCTCTTCGAGGGCATGGGAGCCGAGGCCGTCGCATGGTGGTCCGGTTGCAGCAGCTGTGCGGGCACGCTCGATCCCCTGGCCGACGGCTGCGTGCCGTACGAATCCTGTGATGACGGCGTGGAGATCCAGTACTGCGAGGGCACCGCCGCCCACGGCGTCTGGCCGGATCTCAACGACTCGATGCTGGATTTCTTCGAACGCAATCCCTGACCGGTTCGGCCCCAAAACTGTCCAGAGCGGTTATTCCTGTACCGTCCGGGGGGTTGTATTCCTGAATCATGCAAACCAACCGAAGAATGTGTGCCTCGCCATCGGTAACCACGCGACCGGTTCTGTGGCTCTTCACTCTCTGCGTCGTGACCGTGCTGGTGTCGATGTCCGGGTGTTCCGGATCCGGATCTCCCGGGACGCCCGACGATGACGAACCCGATGATGACGCCGCAGCGGACGACGATGACGCCGGTGACGACGACGATACCGGATCCAGCGACGACGATTCCGTCCACGGGACCGTGCTCTCCACCGATGGCGGCGTCACCGTGATCAGGGTCTGGGGAACCCACGAGCAGCGGGGGTATGCGCAGGGATACCTGCTCGCCGACCAGGCCCTGGACCTGTTCGCCCAGTACATCCGGCCCTCGTTCCTGGGGTACTACGAACAGGGCCGGGTGGCGATCCAGCAGCCGTCGGATTTTGCCATCCCCCAGGCATACGTCGAGGAGGCCGCCGCTGCTGCGCAGGGCGTCCGCGATGCGAGCAGCGACGCCGACGATTTCGACGAATGGGACTGGATCCTGATCAACACCTTCCTCGACGTGCAGGGATTCCTGCTGGGCTACAAGGAGGGCCAGACCCCCGCCGGATGCTCCAGCTTGATCAGCTGGGGAGACGCGACGGCAGGCACGGATCTGGATGGCAAATCCGTCGCCACTCGCCATCTGGATTGGTCCGCCTATGACGGGATCGTGGGCAACGACACGATCGTCGTGCATGTCCCCTCCGAGGAGGATGAGCAGCCCTGGCTCTCGGTGGGATACGCCGGCTTCAACAGCGTGCTGTCCGGGATGAACGGATCCGGTCTGGGCACCTTCGCCCACATCCTCATCGACGGGACACACGGCGGGGCGACGGCGGGCCAGGCGTACGTCCCGCTGTGGTACTCCCTCAGGCGTGCCCTGGAAAAACGCGACTACAACGGGGATGGCCACAACGACGTCCAGGACGTGCAGGATGCCTTGCTGGCCAGCCCGGCGGGCGCCGCCGAGGGCTACATCGCCTCGGCGGTCGCGCCGTCGAGCCTTGGCCAGGGCCCGCGCATCGCGATGGTGGCCGAGATCGCCCCCGGCTACCCCCATCACACCTTCCGCACGAACGCCTATCCGGACAACATCCCCGGCGAAAACCTCTACACGGCCAACCACGAGATTGCGCGGCTCGATCACACCAATTATTGCTCCCGCTACCAGGAGATCGCGTGGGCCATCGGGGACGGGACCGGACTCGGATCGGAGCAGAGCTGGGATCTGATGAGGGACCACTCCAACCCCTCGGACCTGGGCTGGGACAACCTGCAATTCATGCAATACATCCCCGAGGACGGTGTGCTCGAACTGGCCGTCTTCGGGGACAGCCAGGCCTACCTCAACGAGGTTCAGCGGTACGACCTGGAGAGCCTCTTTGGCCGGTAGCAGGTCGCCGGGCAAATCGAGCGGCGCAGCGGCGGTGGGCTATGATGATCGGCATCGATGCTCGGCCGTACCACCATCACATCGACGTTCGTCGAGAAGCTCGTGGCCTATGGCGCCACCAGAGGCCTGCCACGGGGCGAGATGCTGGCGGCGGCCGGCCTGCCTGCGGACGTGGCTTTCGGCGCGGAAAAGCGGGTCTCCATCGGCTGCACGATGTCCCTGTGGGAGTTCTTGATGCGGCGGCTCGACGACCCCGCCGTGCCGATCCACATTGCGCGGACGTGCCGCATCGACGACTACCACGCCTACGGCTTTGCCGTGATGACCAGCGGGAACATCCGCGAGGCGCTCCAGCGGACGGTGAAGTACTCGAAGGTCTTCACGAGCTCGGGAGCCTGGCACATCGAGGAGCGGGGGGAGCTTGCATCGGCCACGTGGCGGCGTGACCTGCCATTGACCCTCGGCCATCGGGTGGCCAACGAGAACACACTGGCCGAGTTCGTCCAGTCTTTCCGGCAGGTGACCCGCAGCGATTTTTGCCCCATGCGGGTCTGCTTCCGGCACCCGGCCCCTTCTTCGATCGAGGAACACCTGGAGTACTTCGGCGCTCCGCTGGCCTTCAATGGTGCTTCGGACAGTCTGTTCTTTCCCCGCCACTGGCTCGACGCCGAGCTGACGGGCACCGACCCGGCGCTGGCGGCGTTCTTCGAGCGCTACCTCGACCAGCGGCTGGGGGATGACGAACCGCCGCCCGGGTGGACCGCTCGGGTTCGGGAGGCGGTGCTGCGGGATCCCGCCTCCGGCCCACCATCGGCCGACCAGATCGCCCGGCGCCTGGGGCTCGGCAAACGGACCCTCCGCCGGTATCTGGAGGCCGAGGGGACGAACTACCGCGGCATCGTCTCGGCGGCTCGGCAGGAGTTCGCCGAAAGACTGCTACACCAGCCGGGGATGTCCGTCGCCGATATCGCCTTCATGCTCGGCTACTCGGACGCGGGGGCCTTCTCACGCGCCTTCAGCAGGTGGGCCGGTGTCTCCCCGCGGGACTACCGATTGGGAATCTCGGGTAAACGGGGTCCGTAGGGCGATCTCAGTCCTTGCGCAACTGCTGCTCGATGCGCAGCAACGTATCCCGGATCTCCGTGAGCACCGCGTTCGAGTCATCGGACACCGCGGCGGGTGCGGGGGCGGGCGCGGGTACGGGCGCTGCAGCGGGAGCCATCGCACCGGCCGCATGCTTCTCCCGCTGCTCCAGCACGGCGTTGCGGAACTTCGCCGAGTCGATCACGCCGACGAGGGAGGCATCCGGCTGCCCCTGGGCCGAGTTGCCGGCGGTCTCCACGCTGACGGACGACAGCCCCAGCGCCCTGAGGATGGGCCCCTCGCGCAAGGTCAGGTCCTGGATCTTGTCCAGCGGCACGTGCTTCTCGACCTTGAACAGGTAGCCGGAGCGCAGGTGCAAGCTGCGGTCGGTCAGCTCGGCCTTGAGGTGTTCGTAGCGCCGGTTACAGATGTATTGGCCCAGCCCCAGGATCCAAAACGGGATCACCGGGATGGCGATGAAGGTGACGAGCATCAAGAGGATGGCGTTGAGGAACCAGTATGTCTTGAGCTTGGGGTCGAATCGGGCTCTCAGGATGATCTGTTCTTCGAGCATGCTGCCCTCCTCGGAGACTGAGGGTGTCTGAGGGCAGGCGGGGCGTCAAGTGAAGGGCGGCGGGGATCAGCTGCGCGGATCCTCGACTCGGCCCATGAACAAGATGGTGTCGGTGAGCTGGTCGCGGATGAGGAACAGGAACGGATGATCGGCCATGAACGGCTCCGACCCGGCGGTAAAATCGTTCACCACGAACGCGGTGGCCGCGGCGGCCTCGGTCCCCTTCTCGTCCACTTTCACGTACGCCTTGTGACGGGCGACGGCCAGGTAGTAGTTGAGGGCCATATTCTCGCGGGGGACTATGCCGGTGAAATCTGCCAGCTCGACGTCGAAAGCGTCGATCATGCCCAGCGTCTCGAGCTGCTCCTTGAGGGGTAGCTCGGTTTCCATCTCGAAGGTGGGCACGAAGACGCTGCGCTCGGTCTCGTGCAGCCCGTCGATCCACTCGTCGAGCTTGGCGGCGGTGAGGGCTGCTTCCACGTCTGCAAGGCCATCGATCTCGTCCGGCAGCACGATGACCATCGAGATCTCGTCGTCCTTGTACGGCATCTCCAGCAGCGAGACGCCGTCTTCCTCGTACCAGGCCAGGTTGAAATCCGCTTCCTGGGTCATCATCGGTACGTGGACCGTGTCGCCGGAGGCCAGCGTGAACTCCCGATCCCGCGTGTCGTCCGTGTCGAATGCGTCGGCCCAGTCCGCCTTGAAGTAGATGGCGTTGGCCAGCACGACGCGGGTGTCGATGGTGATGTCGTTGGGCCCCAGCAACTCGTCGATGTGGCCCTGGGTCTCGTCCTCGACCCAGTGGTTGATGGTCTTGCGCGATCCGTCCGGATCGTCGATGAAATCCATCTCCTCCAGGGGCGCCTCGTAGACCTCGTCCATCAGCGTGGTGAATCCATCGAGGAAGGGCACACCCTCCTGTCCCCAGACCTGATTGGCCGAGTACAGGGAGTAGGCCCGATTGTGCTCACCGCACAGATCGTTGGAGAGGGCCGCCAGGTTGTCGTGCCAGGAGTCTTCGTCCTCCACACTCATCACGTCGGCGATCTCGGTCTCCGTGTCCCCCTCAGCGCCGCCATAGACCATCGACAGGGCGGAGACGATGCTGAACGGGGAGAAGAAGAGGTTGCCCTCCTCCTGGGCTGCCACCTGGTACAGGTCCACCGCGAACTGGTTGTTGCCGTCGATCACCACGGCCAGCTCCTCGTCGACGGAGGTGATATCGCGCCCGTCACGGCAGCCGCTGGTGGTGACGATCAGTGCTGCGATGGCCAAGAAACTGAGGATACCGAGGATGGTGGGATCAAAGCTCGAACGTGAAAGATTGTGGTCCATGATGGCTCCCAAAAAACGTAGGGGTATAAACGTTGAAACCCCAAAAAGCCTGAATCGTACCGAACGATCGGGCACAAGCGTGCCCGATCGGCGCAAACGCGGGCGAATGGGTGGGTCCGAGCGTCAGGGGAACTGGCACTGGCCGTCGATGCAGGTGCACGGCGGCGGCACCGGCTCGACGCAGGCCCTGGCGCAGACGTTGCCCTTGTCTTCGTCGACGTGCCAGCAGATCACGCTGGGGCCGCAACAGTCGTAAGAGACCATGCAATCCTCGTCGGTGTCGCACGGGGTGCAGATATCGTCGGGGCCGCATGAATCGCTGCGTTGCCAGCCGGCGGCGCAGCCGATGCCGATCACAGCAACCCCAACGATAGCCAGCAGGATCAACTTGCGCATGCCGTCTCCATCCATGCTCCGGGACATCTAATATACGGCGATCTCCGCGTTATCCACGTACCAACCCTCTTCCCGCTCGGTCTCGTCGGACGCGAAGATCAGGCGGAACCTGAAATCGGAGGTCAGTAGACCCGCGTCCAGCGGCAGCGTCACCTGGGTCCACTGATCGCCGGGGATGGTCCCGGACCAGGCCATCATGCCGTTGGCCTCGGCGACTGCGTCGCAGTCCATGTAGTCGCCATCGAGCTGGCCGTCGTACCCCGGGGTGGGGTTGACGATTTGCCAGGTGTTGCCGCCATTGGAGGAGACCTGGAGCACGCCGCCGTCGAACCAATATCCCTGCCAGCTCTCCTCGAAGCGGTACAGGTGCCAGAATCTCAGTTCCACGGTGTTGGGAGCTCCGGCGCAGTCCGACAGGTCGAGGATGGGAGAGAGCAGCTGGCCGGCGTCGCAGTTGCGGTAGTTTCCCTCGAGGCGTGTGGCCCAGCAAAGGTTCCCCGAATAGCAGGATTCATCATCGGGATTGCCCCGGTCCCAGCGGTCGTTCAGGCCGGGATTGGTCTCGGCATGGGTGAATCCCTGGTCCCCGGACTCGAAGTCGAAGAGCACAGCCACCTCGGGGCAGTCGTTGACCGGCTCCGTGTCGTCATCGCTGGCGTCGTCGTCGGCCGTGTCATCGTCCGCCGCATCGTCATCGGCCGCGTCGTCGTCGGATGCGTCGTCGTCGGATGCGTCGTCGTCGGATGCGTCGTCGTCGGACGCGTCATCGTCATCGCCCGGTGGGTCGTCGTCGTCCCCCGTGACCAGGTGGGCTACGCAGCCGCCCGTCGCGACGAGGAATGCCAGGCCCAGCAACAGTGACCAGTAGACTCGCAAAACGCGCATCGAACCTCCAAACCCTGTCTCTGAAATATAAACGATGAAATCGGGATATCGAACGGGGATTACTCGACGTCCACCGCCTGAAAGGACACGCCGGCAGGCAACTGCAGCTCGCTCAACGACTCGATGGCGGCGCGGCGGGTCGCGGATTTGCCATCGACCAGCTCCACGCCGACGCACACCGTGCGGTAGCCGTTCACCCGATGGATCATTGCCGGCATCTCCACCATTTCCAGGTCGGCGATGGCCGTCAACGGGATCAGGGCCGATCCGTCCGGCGAGGCCACGGTGACACGCCGCAGATCCTCGACGGTCCCGGTGGCGTGGGTTCCCCAGCGAAGGACCAGCGGCACGCGCTCGTCACCGACGGCGACGTCGCCGATCTCGATCCCGTGGAGTGCGACGACCATGGCCCTGGAGACCGCCGCCGTGGTCAGCCCGAAGCGGGCCAGAGCCTCCCGATCGGGGCGGACCATGATGTCGGGTTTGCTGGGGGCCGGGCGCGGCTTCAGCGAGCGCACCGCATTGGAGCCGGACAGTGCCGCGGCGACGTCGGCCGCCGTTCGTTCGAGGCTTTCCAGGTCTTCGCCCATGATCTCGAACCGCATCCGTGCGGCGTCCGGGTGGACGACCTGACCGGCGATCATCGGGACGGGGGCGATGGCCCCCTCCTCAATCTGCACGCGCGCGCCTTCCGGGATGGCGTCCTCCCACCACAGGGAGACCGTCGCGGTGTTGGGGTCGATGAAGGGGGGACCGCCTTCGAATCGTCTGGCACCCATGACCGCCAGGCTCTGCTTGCATCCCAGCGTCTGCCCCGCCTCCTCGATGGCCGCCAGCAGCGCGGGCCAATCGGATAGCTCTCCCCCCGGCCGGGTTACCATCGTCGTCAGCTCGGGATCCCCCTCGTCGAGCACCCTGGCTCGCATGTGGGGAGGCAGCAGGCTCGACTGCCGATCCACCTCCTGGGCCACCGCTGCTGCGACCGTGCTGACGTCCATACCGTCCGCATGGAACACCTCCAGCAGCACCGCTGGCTGGCCGTCGAAGGTGACGACCCGGTCGCGGTCCGCGTAGCTCAGTTCGATCCTCGCCACATCCCCCAGGGTCACCGGTTCCCCGTCTATCACCCGGATCACGGCCCGTTCCAGCTCGTCCCACGGGGTGTCCCCACCCCCGGCAACCATCAGCTGGGAATCTCCGGGCAAGGAGACATTCGCGTGGGTCAGCGCACCTTCGACCGCATCCACATCCAACTGATACGCGGTGGCGCGATCTGCATCGACCTGGATCAGCACCCGGTTGTGCAGGCGCCCGACGACCTCGACACGCTCCACACCGGTGACGCGGTACAGTTCCTTTTCCAGCACCGATGCGGAACTGCCGAGGTGCTCGAGCATGGCATCGCCGGTCACCACGATGCGCGCGGCGCGCCGGTGCTCGGCCCCTCCCCCACCGACCCGCGGCGTTCCAGCACTGTCGGGGAGCGCGCCCTGGGTTCCCTGGATCACGCCCAGCACCGACGCCAGCGGCTCGCTGGCCGTCGCCTCGAACTGCACCTCCATCGAGTGCCGGCCCTCGACACAGGTCGAGCGCACGGATGCCAGGCCGGCCAGGCCGTTCACCGATGCCTCCAGGGGCACGGCCAGGGACGACTCCACCTCCTCGACGGTGGCCCCCGGCCAGTCGGTGACGACCAGAACCGATGGCGCGAGGGCTGGCGCGCCCGCGCGGGGAAGGCCGCAGCAGGCCCACCCGGTGAGCAGCAGCGGGATGGCTGCCAGCGCCATCAGGCTTCTTGGGGAGATCATGGTCCAGGCCTTTCCCGTGTACCGCCGCATCACCGTTCCCCGATGTCCCCGTCCCACACCTCGGCGTGGTTTGCGATGAACTCCCCCAACATCTGTACGCACTCCGCCAGCTCCAGATCGACCACTGTGACGCCCTGGCCGCGCAGGAAGTCCCCGGCCCCCTCGAAATTCTGGGCCTCCCCCACCACCACCTTGGGGATGCGGAACTGCACCACCGTACCGGCGCACATGAAGCAGGGCATCAGCGTGGTGTACAGGACGGTGTCACGGTAGCTGTGCTGGCGCCCCGCGTCCCGCAGGCAGACCATCTCCCCGTGCAGGATCGGGTTGTCTTCTTGCACCCGGCGATTGTGGCCCCGGCCGATGATCGTGCCGTCGCGGACGAGCACGGCGCCCACGGGGATCCCCCCCTCGGCCAGCCCCTTTTGCGCCTCTTCGATGGCAGCCCGCATGAACCGATCCATGCTTTTCCTCCCGTCTCCGAACCGACCTCTACTGTACCGCCAATCGGCCACGGGCACGATTCCGGGTTTGCTTTGACGCTGTCTCGTCCACTGGGGTATAGCGGTGGGGAGGGCGTTTCCCACAACACGCGACCAAAAGAGGGGTCAGAGATGGCAAGAATCGTCAAGAGTGCGCTGATCCAGTGCGCCAACGCGCTGGATACGGCGGAGCCGGTGGAGAAGATCCGCGACGCTATGATCGAAAAGCACATCCCTTACATCGAGGAGGCGGGGCGCCAGGGGGTCCAGGTGCTGTGCTTCCAGGAGGTCTTCACCGGCCCCTACTTCTGCCCCAGCCAGGATACCAAGTGGTACGGGCTGGCCGAGGCGATCCCCGGCGGGCACACGACGGCCCTGATGCAGGAATATGCCAAACGGTACTCGATGGTCATCGTCGTGCCGATCTACGAGCAGGCGATGACCGGTGTGTACTACAACACCGCCGCCGTCATCGACGCCGACGGGACCTACCTGGGCCGCTACCGCAAGAAGCACATCCCGCAGGTGGCCGGATTTTGGGAGAAGTTCTTCTTCAAGCCGGGCAACGAGGGCTACCCCGTGTTCGATACCGCCTACGGCAAGGTGGGGGTGTACATCTGTTACGACCGTCACTTCCCCGAGGGCGCACGCCTGCTGGGGCTGCACGGCGCGGAGATCGTGTTCAACCCCAGCGCCACGGTCGCCGGGCTGTCCAAGTACCTGTGGAAACTGGAGCAGCCGGCCCACGCCGTGGCCAACGGCTACTTCATGGGCAACATCAACCGTGTGGGCACGGAGGCGCCGTGGAACATCGGTGAGTTCTACGGTACGAGCTATTTTTGCAATCCCCGCGGCCAGATCATCGCCGAGGGCAGCGAGACGGACGACGAGTTGGTCGTCGCCGACCTGGATCTGGACATGATCCAGGAGGTGCGTGACACCTGGCAGTTCTACCGGGACCGCCGCCCGGAAACCTACGAAGACATGGTCAAGCTGCTGCCTTAGAGGGGTGGCCGAGGAGCGTTCAAGATGAGCTACGACATCGTGATCAAGGGGGGGCAGCTGGCCTCCTCCCAGGGGACTGTCTTCGCCGACATCGGCATCACTGGCGAAACGATCGCCGCCGTCGGTCCGGACCTGGAAGGTACAGAGGTCATCGACGCCACGGGCAAGCTGGTGCTGCCCGGCGCCATCGATGTGCACAACCACTTCCAGCTGCCGTTTTGCGGCACGACCAGCGCCGATGGCTTCGAGAGCGGCAGCAAGGCCGCGGCCATGGGCGGGGTCACCACCTTTTTGGATTTCGCCATCCAGGCCAAGCCGGCCACGCTGATGGAGACCGTGGCGCTGCGCAAGGCGGAAGCGGATCCGCTGGTGTGCATCGACTACGGGCTACACGCGGGCATCACCGACTGGAACGAGGAGCGCAAACAGGAGATCAAGACGGTCATCGAGGCGGGCTACCCCACCTTCAAGATGTTCATGATCTACAGCTCCCAGGGGTGGCAGTCCACAGACGGCGACCTGTATGGCGCCTTGCGCGAGGCGGCCAAGTACGGCGGCATGGTCGGGGTCCACGCCGAGAACGACGACTTGATCAACATGCTGCAGGCCGAGGGCAAACGCGCCGGCCTCAGCGGCTGCTACGCCCACGCCCAGACCCGCCCCACGGTCACCGAGTCGGAGGCGGTCTCCCGGGCCATCCAGCTGGCCGAGTCGGTGGATGGGCGTCTGTACATCTTCCACATGTCCACCGGGCGTGCCACGGAGATCGTCGCCGAGGCCCGGGAGCGGGGCGTGGACGTCCATGCCGAGACAGGGCCGCATTATCTGCTACTGGATGACGAGCTGTTCAAGCGCGACGACGGCCATCACTTTGCCACCTGCCCGCCCATCCGCAAGCCCGCCGACCAGGAGCGGCTGTGGGAGGGGCTGGCCGACGGCACCATCGAGGCGATGGCCACCGACACCTGCACCTTCGACAGCAGCCAGAAGGCCATGTGGGAGGGGGATTTCACCAAGATCCCCTTTGGCATGCCCGGCATCGAGACGTTGCTGCCGCTGACCTACTCCGAAGGGGTGGACAAGGGGCGCATCACACTGGAACGCCTGGTCGAGGTGCTGTGCGAGAAGCCCGCCCAGCTGTTCGGCATGTGGCCGCAGAAGGGGTCGCTGCAGGTGGGTACGGACGCGGATATCGTCATCTTCGACCCCGAACTCGAGGTCACCATCTCGTACAAACACCTGGTCACCAATTGTGACTACAGCCCCTTCGAGGGCACGGTGTGCACGGGCTGGCCCGCGACCACGCTGTTGCGGGGCAAGGTCATCGTGCGGGACCGGCAGTTCGTCGGCCAGGTGGGCGGCGGCAAGTTCCTGGCGCGCAAGCCGTACAGCGGGGAATGAGGGGGAACCATGGATCGCGAGACCATCCTCGCCAAGCACGAGCAGTACCTGTTCCCGTGCGTGGCCAACTACTATCAGGAGCCGCTGGCGCTGTCCTCTGCCCAGGGGGTGCACGTCACCGATACCGAGGGGCGCCAGTACCTGGATTTCTTCGGCGGCATCCTCACCGTCAGCCTGGGGCACTGCCACCCGGCCATCGCCGACCGGGTGGCCGATCAGCTGCGCACCTTGCAACACAGCTCCACGCTGTACCCCAACGAGGCCATCGTGGCGCTGGCGGAAAAGCTGGCCGCCATCACCCCCGAGGGGTTGAGCCAGTCCTTCTTGACCAACACCGGCACGGAGGCGGACGAGACGGCGATCCTGCTGGCCAAGATGCACGCCGGCGGTGCCGGGGACATCGTGGCGCTGCGGCACTGCTATTCGGGGCGCTCGATGCTGGCGATGAACGTCTGCGCCCACGCCGGCTGGCGGCTGCTGCCCAGCCAGGTTCCGGGGATCAAGCACGCCCACGCGCCCTACTGTTACCGGTGCGCGTTGGGGCTGACCTACCCCGAGTGCGACCTGCGCTGCGCATACGATATCGAGGAGCTGATCCTCACCGAGACCTGCGGCAAGGTGGCGGCCTTCATCGCCGAGCCAATCCTGGGGGTGGGGGGCGTCATCGGTCCGCCCCCCGGGGTCGTCGAGGTGGGCGGGGGCAAAGGGGGGCGCGTGGGCGGGGT
>CAZDDH010000011.1:0-71823 GCA_964504165.1 uncultured Rickettsiales bacterium
GGACGACTGCGACGACGCGGACGCCGCGCTGAACCTCGACGACGTGGACCAGGACGGCTACGACACCTGCACCGGCGACTGTGACGACAACGACCCCGCCATGAACTACGACGACGCCGACGGGGATCTGTTCGCCACCTGTGACGGCGACTGCGACGACGCCGACACGGCCCTCTACCCCGGCAACACCGAGGTCTGTGACGGCCTGGACAACGACTGCGACGGCAGCCTGCCGGCGGACGAGCTGGACGCGGACCTGGATGGCTTCATCGCCTGCGCCGAGTGCGACGACGCGGACGCCGAGGTCTACCCCGGCGTGCTGGAGATCTGCAACGGCAAGGACGACGACTGTGATCCGGCCACCGACGAGAACGTGGACGGCGACGGCGACGGCTCCACCCTGTGCCAGGACGATTGTGATGACGCGGACGCGGCCCTCAATCCCGACGACGCCGATCTGGACGGGTATTCCACCTGCGACGGGGACTGCAACGACGCGGAGGCCGCGGACAATCCGGACGCCATCGAGGTTTGCGCGGACGTGCGGGACAACGACTGTGACGGCTCCATCGACGAGGGCGGCTGCCTCAGCTGCGACACCATGGTCGCGGCGGCGGGTGGCGTCATCCAGGACGCCATCGACGCGGCCTCGTACGGCGATGTGATCTGCGTCGAGCCAGGGGACTACACGGAAAACCTGGACTATGGCGGCATGGACGTGAGCGTGATCGGCGTGGCCGGTCCGTTGGCGACGAGCATCGACGGCGGTGCCGCTGCCTCCGTGGTCGCCTTTGACTCGGGCGAGAGCCTGGCCGCCGTGCTGGACGGCTTCACGCTGACCAACGGCCTGGCCGCCGAGGGAGGCGGCGTCACGGTCAGCGGTTCCTCGGCCACCCTCAGCAACCTCTGGATCGAGGGCAACGAAGGGGCCAACTACGGTGGCGGCATCTCGGCCAGCAACGCCACCGTGGATCTGGACAACGTGACCGTCACGGGGAACGAGGCTCAGTGGGGCGGCGGCATCAATTTTGCCAACGCCGATGCGGTGCTGCAGGACGTGGACGTGCTGCTCAACAACGCGACGGCCTTTGCCGGCGGCGCACTGGTGTGGAACAACTCGGACATCCAGTTCCTGGATGGACTCATCGGTGACAACACCTCCGACGGGGACTACGCCGGGCTGTTCAGCGACTCCGCCACCCTGACCATGACGGGCACGGCGGTCCGCGCGAATGTGGCCACCGGCGCGGGTGGTGGTCTGGCGCTGGTGGAAACCGGCGGCGGGATCACCGGCGTGGTCATCGAGGACAACCTCTCCGGCGGCGCCGGTGCCGGGCTGATGCTCGAGGACTGCCAGATCGACATGGATAACCTCGCGGTGCGCGACAACGAAGCCTCCGGGAACGGTGGTGGGCTCAACTTCATGAACGTCAGCGGCAACTTCACCAATGTCTCGGTGACGGGGAACCGTGCCAGCGGGGCCAGCGGCGGTGGGGGCTACCTGGAGGACTCGGATCCGGTCATCGCCAATCTGATCGTGGCGGACAATTACGCCGGCGACGACGGCGGCGGGCTGTACCTGATCGGGACGACCGGGCAGATGTCCAACGTGGCCATGGTGAGCAACACGGCGGACAACGGCGGCGCCCTCTACCTGGCGACCGGCGCCTGGCCCGAGATCTGGTCTGCATCGTTGACCGACAACCTCGCCGGTGTGGATGGCGGCGCGATCTACGCGGATATCGGCACGGCCACGATGGCCTACTGCAACGTCTACAACAACGGCGCCAACGAGCTGGGCAACTTCACCCTGCCGGGCGGGACCCTGGCCGAAGATCCGGCGTATCTGGACATCTCGGCGCCCGACGCCGCCGATTGGGACCTGCACCTGGGCCTGGGCAGCCTGCTCATCGACGCGGGTGACGTGGCCGTGTTGGACGCGGACGGCGGTGCGGCGGACATCGGCGCCTATGGTGGTCCGGCGGGGGGCAGCTGGGATCTGGACAACGACGGATACCCCGACTGGTACCAGCCCGGTCCCTACGACGGCGTGACCTACCCCGGCCTTGGCCTGGACTGCGATGACGGCGACTCCGGGGTGTATCCCGGCGTCGGCTGCTAGCCCTCTCCCCCTCACATACGAGGATCGCCCGCCCAGGATCGGGTAGAATTGTTCGTTCAGGTTGTTGGTGCGTCTGGCACGCATCGGCGCCGGGGGGGAGCGAGGGAAGAGTGATGGGCGGATTTCAGCGTCGATTCCTGGCCTGCTGTTCGAGCGTGTTGACGATCCTGGCGTTTTCGCTGCTGGGCGGGTGCACGTCGCCGGTAAACGGCGCGCCCTGCGTGGACGAGGACGGCGATGGCTACGGCCGCCCGGACCAGGACACCACCAACTGCGAGATGGTCGGGCTCGACTGCAACGACAACGATCCCAGCATCCACCCCCTGGCGGAGGAGGGGTGCGACGGCCAGGACACGGACTGTGACGGCGTGGTGGCCCCCGAAGAGGACGACGGCGACGGCGACGGCGTCACCGAATGTGATGGGGACTGCGATGACACGGACGCCACCGTCTACCTGGGCGCTGCCGAGCTCTGCGATGGGATCGACAACGACTGCGACGGCGAAGCGGAGACGGACGAGACGGACGGCGACGGGGACGGTTTTTCCCCCTGTGCCGATGACTGTGACGACGCCGACGCCGATGTCTATCCCGGCGCGGACGACATCTGTGACGGCGTGGACGACAACGACTGCGACGGTGCCACCGACCCCTCGGAGGATGAGGGCGAGGGGGACGGCTTCTGCTTCTGGGACGGCGCCTGGGACGACACCGCGGCCGTTGTCTACCCGGGGGCGCCGGACGTCTGCGACGACGTGGACGACAACGACTGCGACGGCGTGATCGACCCCATGGAGGACGACGGGGACGGGGACGGCTATTCGGAGTGTGACGGGGACTGTGACCCCGCGGATGACACCGTCTTCCCGGGGGCCGACGAGATCTGCGGGGACGGCGTCGATCAGTCGTGTGACGGGGGCGATCCGTGGGTCCCCAACGACGAGATCGGGTTTTGCCACGATGGCCTGTTCGTGGGGACCCTACCCGCCCCGGTCCTACCGGACGGCTCCAGCCTGGCGATCTACGGCAACAGCGGCGCGGACGGCGATGACACCTCGTCGGGGCTCGTCGACAACGTGGAGGTTGTGGAGGGCTTGGGGATTGCCTTCGAGGACACCTTCGACGGCGATCTGAGCGCGTACACCACCTTCGGCGATCCGGAGTCGGAGATATCCCCCGAGGGAAACCCGGCCCCGTCGCTGATGACCGCCGGCGACGACTGCGGGACCAGCGGCGTGACCACGAACCAGACCTTCGACTGGGACGCCAACGGCTGGGACGTGACCGCTGACCTGCTCATCGGCACGGCGGCCGACGATCACCAGTCCATCGTGGCGGTGATGGACGGCACCGTGGTCAATGCCTGCGGCGGCGACATGCCGCTGGCTTCCGTCCGCGCGTCGTACACCGGGGTAGACGACACGCTGCGCTTCAGCGTGACGGGGCAGGGCAGCCTGGCTGTCAGCGCACCCGGCGTCGGGGTGTGGCAGAACGTCCAGATGATCAAGCCCTGACAGGCGCTACGGTAGGGACGCCGGGGGGGATTTCCGCAGGAAAGGATTCGTGATGGAGGGCCGTCTTTTGTCCGCCGCGGGGCTCGTCGTGGGCCTGCTGCTGAGTTTCTCTCTGGCCCTGCCTGCGGCCGCCCGCAAGCCGCGTATCGAGCTCGAACAGGGATTCTTCAAGTGGGAGGATTTTGCCTTCTCCGACAGGCGCGGCAGGCCCACCATGACTGCCAGCGAACTGCTGGACAACCTCGGGGGCTACCTGGAGAGCCACGACGAGGTGCTCACATACGACGGCGACAGCACGCTGACGCTGGATGTGGTGTCCGTCCTCAAGCTCGCCGAGAAGTCCGTGCCCCCCCGCTGGACTGTGGCCGCCATCGACACCTCCTTGGGCCAGGAGCTGGTGCTGCGCTCGGCGGTGCTACGCCGCCCGGGCAAGGCGGACGAGCACTTCACCCAGGAGGACCTCAAGGAAGAAGCGCAGGACAAATCCTTCGACTACTTCAGCAACACGCGGGTCTTCTACCTGGAACTCCCGGAGGACGCGGTGTCGGCCACGCTGGAGCTGGATCTGCGGGTGACCACCCGTTCGTCGAAGGGCTTCGAGGGGTTCGTACAGGATATCTGCCCGCTGCAGGCGGGCGGCTACGTCAAGGACCGCACGCTGACCATCCGCTATCCCATCGATCGGCCGCTCTACCTCAAGGAGAAGGGCTTCACTTCGAAGGTCAAGACCAAGAAGTCCGGTGACATGTTCGAGGTCAAGTACGCCCTGAAGTTCCTGCGCTACATGGCCTACGAGCGTTGGTCCGAGCACTGGTCGGCCAACTACCCGGCTGTGTGGGTCTCGTCCGTGGCCTCCTGGGATCAGTTCAACGCGATGGCCTCCAAGGTCTACGAGGACAAGGCCGTCGCCGACGAAGCCATCCGCGCGCAGGTGGCCGCCCTCACAGATGGCATCGAGGGGGAACGGGAGCGGGCGGAGGCCATTTACCGCTTCGTGACCGGAGAGCTGCACTACCTGGGCATCTACCTGGGGGAGTCGGGCTGGGTACCCCACCCGGCTGCGGACGTGATGGAGCGCCGCTTCGGCGACTGCAAGGACCACACCGTGCTGCTGATCACCATGCTGCGGGAGGCGGGCATCGAGGCCTATCCCGCGGTGATCCACGGGGGCGAGGTCGTGCCGGTGGACCGTGAGTTCCCCGTCAAGATCACCAATCACGCCATCGTCTACGCCATCGTGGACGGCGAAGGCCTGTTCCTCGACGGGGTGAGCAACCCCTACCTGTTCGGGACGCCCAAGGCGTGGATCCGCAACCGCACGGCCATCGTGCACAAGCCCACCGGCATCGAGTTCGTGGAGACCCCCGCCGGGGATCCGGGGATGTGGGCCGTCACCGAGAACGTCGAGCTGGAGCTGGACGCCGAGGGGGTGATGAAGGTTCACGTCGCGCTGAATTACGAAGGATCCGACGCGGCCCGTCTGCGGGACCGCTTCCGCACGCGGACCCGAGCCGACATCGGCGATCTGGATCGCAAGTGGGTTGCGCGCCACTACACCATGGCCCACGGCCTGGTAATGCTGGAGGAGCAGGATCCCCACCTGGGGGGCGGGGCGCTGGAGCGGGAGCTGTTCTTCCAGTCCGCTCAGCACGTGCGCAGGTCCGGCCCGGTGATGCTGCTGGAGGTACCGTGGATGGAGGTGCCGGGAGCCATCGCGCCGCAAACGCAGGCCCACAACTTCCCCGTCTGGGTGACCCCTCTGAGCTACCAGGGCAGCTGGCGGCTGAAGCTGCCGCCTGGGTATCGGGTGCTCGAGGTGCCCGAGGACGTGCTGCTGATCAAACCCGGCGGCAAGCTTCAAGTGGATTTCGAGCAGCAAGAAGAGACCTTCACCATCACCGTGGATGCCCAGTGGTCCGCGTCGCGCCTGGCCGCCGCCGCTGCCGAGAGCTACCCCCAGTTCCGCACCGCCCTCGCCGAGGCCCTGGATCTCCAGCTGGTGTTGATGGAGGAGGGGCGATGACTTGTGCGACACTCGCCCTCCTCGGCCTGTTGGCGCTGGCTACCTCCACACCGCCGGCTGCCCCCCCGGACCCCACCTCGGTGTGGGACCAGTTTCCGGACGACGACCTGTTGGTTCTCCAGGACGAGCTCGTGGTGGAGATAGCCCCCGACGGCAGCACGCGCACCAGCTCCCACGTGGAGATCCGAGCCCTCACCGACCGCGGCCGGGAGCTGCTCCAGAGCAAGGAGTTCTACTTCAACCGCGCGGTGGAGGAGTTGGTCATCGACCGCGCATGCAGCATCGACAACCGGGGCTACGAGCATTGCGCCGATGCCAGCCGGATCATCTATGAGCCGGAAGCGGGCGAGACCATCATCCCGGGCCAGAACGAGCCGATCCACGTGGTGGTCCCGTTCGAAGAGGTCCGCGTCGGCTCCACCACCATCCTCGACTGCCACTGGCAGACCGGCCCCAACGAGGGGGGGCGGTTCTTCGAGGCCATCGGTGTCTTCCACTCCCAGGGCCCCATGCTGTCGCGGAAGGTCTATGTGCTGCACCCGGCGAGCCGCCCCATCTACGGGACCTTGATCGGGGAGGGGCAGTACGAGCGCAGCGAGAGGGATGGCATGGTGGCCCAGCGCTGGACCTTCGGGCCCCAGCCCGCCCCGTCCAAGGACTCCAACAAGCCGTCGAAGCTGGAACTCTACCCCAACTTGTACCTCACGGAGTTCGCGGGCTGGGCCGAGTTCCTGGCCTGGTACCAGCCTTACCTGGAGACGGCCCGAGAGAACTTCGCGGGTGCCGGCGCCCGGGAGGTCACGGCGCTTCAAGAACCGGCCTTTGGCCGCCTGGACCCGGTGATCCGGCTGGGGTTCATCTTCGAAGACCGGACCCCGAATTCCACCGTCGATCTTTCGCTGGGCACCTTACTGCCGGGGCCGATGGAGACCGTGGTGTCACAGGCCGGGACGCAGCTGGAGCGCGCCTTGGCGTTGCTCGTGTTGCTGGACAAGGAGGGGGTCGAAGGAGCCTATCTGGCCTTTGCCTCACGTGGGCGACTGAACGTCCCGGCGGAGCTGGCCAGCCCCATGCCCTACGGGGACGCGGGGGTCTACGTGGAAGGGCGCGGTTTCATCGATCCGGACGCGTGGGCCGACTGGGTGGACACGGTCCCTTCGGTGCGCCGGGGCGGCACGATGGTGATCCTGGATCCGGAGAGCCCCCGGGTACTCCGCGGCGAGGAACTCGATCTCCCCGAGGATCGGCCCGCCTGGCACCGGGAGGGGAGGCTGACCCTCTCGGGGGACGAGCTGCGGGTGCACGAGACGCTCACTTTCAGCGGCTCGGCGGAGACCGCCACCCGATCGGCGGTGCGATCCCTGCAAGATGATCTGGAGGACGAGGAGAAGCTGGACCGCAAGATGAAAGCGGCCTATGCCCGGGCACTGCGCCAGGCGCCGGAGAAGAGTTACCGGGAGCTGGCCGTCCGTGCGTTTGCCATCCAGCGGGGGTACGCCCAGGGCAACGTCCGGGAGGCCACCTTCTTCGAACCGATGGATCCGGGCGCGGAGGTCGCCGTCGAGTTGCGCTATGTCCCCGAGGGCAGTGTCGAGCAGGTGGCCCAGCTGCTGCTGGTGCGCCTACCGCTGAAGGTGGAGACGGTCTCCGGCAAGTGCGCCAAGGCGCCGCCGGACCGGGAGACGCCCCTGAAGATCAGCTGCTGGACTTACACCTACCGGTACGAGTTCCCGATCCCCGACAAGCACGAACTGGTCGGGCTGCCCCCGGATCAGGACCTGACCACCGAGTTCGCCGACCTGAAGCTGCATTTTGCAGAGGCGATGGTCCCGGCCGAGGCCGGCGGGGACGGGGAGGACGGCAAGGCCGCCAAGGAGGGGGACGGGGAGGCGCCCGAGCCCGTCCCAGGTGTGATCATCGAGGCGTCCTACATCATCCACAAGACACGGATTTCCGTGCTGGAGTACCGGGATTTCCTGGAAGTCGCGGGCCGGCACGCCCTGTCGTTCACCGATCCCATCGTCCTCCGGAAGGTCGCCGGCGGCGGCCCCTGACACCCCCCTGATTCTCGGCCCGGATTGTCCCCGATCGTCGGTTTGGCTTGACAAATGTCCTGTCGTTTTTGACAATTCTAGTCAGATTGTCAAAACGTTGAATCACGTCTCCAGTGGAACTGGACGGTCCTTCCATGAGCGATATCTCACCTGCGGGGAGCACCCCGCCCGGCGGAGCACGACCCCGCAATTCCTGCCTGACGGCGATCCTCGTGGGCATCGCCGTCTTGCTCACACTCCTTTTCCTCGTGCGCATCGGCCAGGGAGTCTACGAGCGGCTACGGCCCGCACCCGATCTGGAGATCCCGGCCACAACGGTTCGCGTCATCTCCATGCGCCCGGGCGTCTTCGAACAGACGGTCCCCATCGCCGGCTCGCTGGCGCCGGTGCACTCGGTGGACGTCTTCCCCAAGCTGGGGGGCAAGGTCGTCCAGATGCACGTGCAGCTGGGGGATGAGGTCCGGGAGGGGGATCCGCTGGCGACGGTGGAGTCGGTGGAGTACGGGCTGCAGGCGCGGCAGGCGGACGTGGGCTACCAGATGGCCGAGGAGGCGGTGGAGGTGGCCCAGGATTCCTTCGAGCGGCTGGAGCGGGTGCGTGAGAGCACGGACTCGCTGGCCCTCAGCGAGCAGGCCTACGACGAGGCGCGGATCCAGGTGGAGGGGGCCCGCACCCAGCGGGACGTCTCCAAGCTACAGCGGGATCTGGCCCGGCGGATGGTGGACAACGCCACCATGCGGGCCCCCGTGTCCGGGCTGGTCTCGTCGGTCCGCGCCACCCTGGGGGGGATGGTGGGCTCGGAGTACCCGGCGTTCCACGTGGACGACACCTCCGAGTTCCGCGTGCGCTGCGAACTCGGCGACCTGGACCTGCCGCTGGTGAAGGTGGGGCAGCCGGTACGCCTGTGGGCCGACGCCCTACCCGAACGCACCCTCACCGGCGAGGTCATCGCGGTCTCGCCGACCCTGGATTCCTGGACCCGGCGGGCTCCGGTGGAGATCGCCGTGCCCAACCCGGCGGGCGACGTCACCGGCAACCTGTTCGCCCGGGGGGAGATCGTCGTGGCCATCGACGAGGACGCCCTGGTGCTGCCCCTCGAGGTGCTCCGGCGGACCGTGGACGGCGCCTGGGTGCAGCTGGCCCGGGGGGAGATCGTGGAGGAGGTGGCCGTCCAGGTCCTGGCCGAGTCCCACGACCAGGTCTCGGTGAGCGGGCTGCAGCCGGGGGACCGGGTCATCGTCCCGGGGGCGGAGCACCTGGCCGACGGGGAGCCGATCCGCGTCATCGACGATGGGGCCGAGCAGAACGGGCAGGCGCTGCATGTGGATCAGTGATCTAGCGATCCGCCGCCCGGTGTTCACCACCATGGTGGCCGGGATGCTGATGGTGCTGGGCGCCGTGGCGTTGTTCCGCCTGCCGGTCAACCTGTTCCCCGACGTCTCCATCCCCCTCATCACCGTCATCGTGCCCTACCCGGGCGCCAGCCCCCAGCAGGTGGAGGAGGAGGTGGTCCAGCCGGTGGAGGATGCCCTGGCCGGCATCGGCGGGCTGGAGGACATCTACAGCGTCTCCCGCGAGAACGTGGCGGTGGTGGCGCTGGCCTTCGACATGGGGGTGGACGTCCAGGATGCGGCGGACGAGGTGCGGGACCGGGTGTGGGGGCTGCGCTCGTTCTTCCCCGAGGGGGTGGACGATCCCATCTTCCGCCGCATCGATCCGGCCGCCTCGCCCATCATGACCTTCGCCGTCGCCTCCGAGGGGTCCTCGCTGGAGGTCCGCGAGCTCACTGAGAAGCGCATCAAGCCCCGCATCGAGCAGGTGCGGGGTGTGGGCGCCGTCGATGTCCAGGGAGGGGAGCAGCGGGAGATCCAGATCCAGGTCGATCTGCCCAAGATGGCGGAACAGCGCATCCCGCTGATGCGCGTGATCCAGCAGGTGGGGTACGACACCCGCGACATCCCCGGCGGCCACATGGAGGTGGGGGACGCGCGCATCGGGCTGCGGTCCCGGGGCCAGGTGTGCAGTATCGACGAGTTGGGCAGCATCGTCGTGCAGGGGTTGCCGGCCCCCATCTACCTGCGCGACATCGCCTCCATCCGCGATGGCCGGGCGGACCTGACCACCGTGGCCCGGGTGGACGGACGGCGCTCCATCACCTTCGACGTCATCAAGGAGAGCGGCTCCAACACCGTGGCCATCTGCCACGACGTCTACGAGGAGCTCGAGGAGCTGCGGGCCGATCTGCCCCCCGGGGTGATCATCGAGCCGGTCATCGATTCGTCCAAGATGGTGGCCGACATGCTGCACGAGATGCGGCTGTCCCTGTTCCTCGGGGCGGTGTTCGCCATCTTCGTGGTCTACCTGTTCATGGTGGACGGGCGCTCCACCTTCATCTCGGCGCTGGCCCTGCCCACTTCCGTGGTGACGACGTTCTTCTTCATGTGGATCTGCGGGTTCTCCCTCAACCTGCTCAGCCTGCTCGCCCTGTCCCTGGCCATCGGCATCCTCATCGACGACGCCGTGGTGGTGCGGGAGGTGATCTACCGCCACCTGGAGGCCGGGGAGGACCCGGTCAAGGCGGCCAGCAGGGGCACGGCCGAGGTGGGGCTGGCCGTACTCGCCACGACGCTGAGTATCCTGGCCGTGTTCGTGCCGGTGGGCTTCGTGGGCGGCATGATCGGGCAGTTCTTCAAGGAGTTCGGGCTGACGGTGGCCATCGCCGTGTCGGTGAGCCTGTTCATCGCGTTCACCGTCGACCCCATGCTCTCGGCCCGCATCAGTAAGGTGGTGCGGGAGGAAGATCGCGGTCCCTTGGCTCGCAAAGTGGTGGGCTTCTGGCGCTGGCTGGACAACCGTTACCGGGATCTGCTGGCGGTGGCGCTGGACAACGGCAAGACCGTGGTGGCGGCGGCCACCGTGCTGTTCCTGGGCAGCATGCTGCTGGTGACGATGATCGGCTCTGAGTTCATCCCAGACTACGACCGCTCCGAGTTCGAGGTGCGCATCGATCTGGCGCCGTCGTCCTCCTTGACCGCCACCGAGGCAGTCTGCGAGCGGGTGGAGCAGCTACTTTTCGGCATCGAGGAGGTGGAGCACGTCTATGCGGTGGTGGGGCCGGACGGGGAGACGGACCGCATCTACATGCGGGTGCTCACCGTGGACAAGGGGGACCGCAAGCGGGGTCTCAAGGAGATCCGTGCCGACGCCCGCGCCCAGCTGGAGGAGCTGCCCGGCGTCACCATCAGCGTCAAGGACGCCCCGCTGATGGAGGGGGGGCAGATGGGCGCCGCCATCGAGGTGGAGATCCGCGGCCATGAGATGGCCGTGCTGCAGAAGCTGGCGGACCAGCTGCGCCTGGAGATGCGCACCGTGGAGGGGGCGGCGGACATCACCACGACCTACCGGCCGGGCAAGCCGGAGCTGCAGCTGACGGTGGACCGGGACAAGGCCGCCGTGGCCGGGCTGTCGGTGGGCCAGGTGGGCATCGCCTCGCGCATGGCGGTGGCGGGCCAGAACGTGGGGACCTTCCGCGACGGCAGCAACAGCTACGACATCCGCCTGCTGGCCCGCGAAGAGGACCGCGTGCCCCGCACGTTGCTGCCCAACTTGCTGCTGCTGAGCCCGCTGCCGCGGCTGGATGATCCCATGGGGCTGGGCACGCCGGTGGCGTTGCAGGACGTGGCCCGCCTGGAGTACGTGAGCGCCCCGGCCACCATCCAACGCCACGACCGCCAGCGGTACCTCAAGGTGAGCTGCGAGGTGGCGGGGAGGCCGCTGAGCGACGTCCAGCGCGACGTCCAGCAGATCATGGACAGCCTGCCCCGATCGGAGGGCACCAGCGTGGTGATGGCCGGCGAGGTGGACATGGCCAACGACGCGCTGGGCAGCCTCACGCTGGCGCTGGTGCTGGCGGTGATCTTCATCTACGCCGTGCTGGCCAGCCAGTTCGAGAGCTTCATCCACCCGTTCACGATCATGCTGTCGTTGCCGCTGGCGGTGGTGGGGGCCTTCGTGGCCCTGTTCCTGATGGGATGGCCCGTGGGCATCGTGACCATGCTGGGCATCATCTTGCTGATGGGGCTGGTGACCAAGAATGCCATCTTGCTGGTGGACCGGGCCAACCAGCTCCGGGACGAGGGGATGGCGGTCAAGGAGGCGCTGCTGGAGGCCGGCCGCATGCGGCTGCGGCCGATCCTGATGACCACGGCGGCGATGATCCTGGGCATGTTGCCGCCAGCCATCTCCACCGGGTCGGGCAGCGAGATCCGGCAGCCGATGGCGATCCCCGTCATCGGCGGCCTCATCGCCTCGACGCTGCTGACGCTGGTAGTGGTGCCGGTGGTCTATCTGTGGGTGGAGCGTTTCCGGGAACGATTCCGCGAACGGGTTCGGAGGAGTGAGCCATGAGTTCGGAACGCAGGGACGAGAAGCGGGGTAAGCTGCTGGATGCGGCCAAGCAGGTGGTGCAGCGCTTCGGCTACAAGAAGACGACGCTGGAGGACGTGGCCGAGGCGGCCGGGGTCAGCCGGGCCTCGCTGTACTATTACTTCCCCAACCGCGAGGCGATCTTCCGGGCCCTCATTGCCCACGAGATCCAGACCCTGGCGGAGGTGGTCGGGCGGGCCATCGACCCGGACGATCCGCCGGACGAGCGGCTGATGAGCCTGATCCGGGCGCGGCACCAGCAACTCAAGCAGATCAAGGTGCTGTACTCTGTCACCACGGACATCGGCCGGGACCTGCTGCCCATGGCCGAGGACCTTATCGAGCAGGTCGTGGACGCCGAACGGGCGATGGTGGAGGGCCTGATCCGCGAGGGGATCGCCAGCGGACGGTTCCGTGAGGTGGACGCGCCGGCGCTAGCGGCGGCCATCTGTGCCGCCCAGCGGGGCATCGAAGAGCAGCTGGTGTTCGAGGATCGGGCGGCGCTGACTGAAGGGGCTCAGTGCCTGTTCGAGAGCATGCTGGAGGGCATACGGACGTGATGGATACGCGCGTGGTGCGGATGGGGGTGCTGTGGTTGGGCCTGCTGGGCCTGGCCGGTTGTGGCGGGCGAGGGGGGAGCGACGAACCGGTCCACCTGACGCTGCTGTCGATCAACGACTTCCACGGCGCCATGCTGGACCGGCCGGTGACCAGTGCGGACGAGACGCCCCGCAAGGGGGGCGCCGCCATGCTGTCCGCGTACGTGGATGCCATCCGCGACGAGAACCCGGGCGGCGTGGTGCTGGTGGACGCCGGCGACATGCTACAGGGGCCGCTGATGTGCAACCGCTTCGAGGGCGCCCCGGTGGCGGATCTGTACCGGCAGCTGGGGGTGGCGGCGGCGGCGCTGGGCAACCACGATTTCGACTACGGGCCGGTGGGGGAGCGCTCCGCATCCGAGGAGTGGGACGAGCGCCGCGGCGCCCTGGGCGCCTTCGCGGAGCGCGGTGGGTTCCCCATCCTGTCGGCCAACGTGGCGCTGCTGGAGGGCGGGCAGCCGCTGCCCGAGGGGATCCGTGCCAGCACGCTGGTGGAGGCCCATGGAGTGAAGGTGGGCCTCATCGGAGTCTCCACCGAGGGCACGGGCTCATTGACGGTCCAGCAGAATGTCAGCGACCTGCGCTTCGACCCACCGGGGCCAGCGGTGAAGCGAGAGGTGGGCCTCCTGCGGGAGCAGGGGGCCGAGGTCATCGTGGTCATCGGGCACCTGGACGGCACTTGCGGCGGCAAGGCCTGGCCCCCGCCCGAGGTGTGTGAACCGACGGACGAGCTGGCCCAGGTGCTGCAAAGCGGGGAAGGGGAGGTCGACGCGGTGTTCGTCGGCCACCATCACGTGTGGTTTGCCAACACCGTGGACGGGGTGGCCGTGGCCGAGTCCGGCTCCCGGGGGCGCTCCATCTCCCGCGTCGATCTCATCGTGGACCCCCAGACCCGACGGGTGGATCGCACGCAGACCAGAGTCAGCCAGCCCCTCGCCCTGTGCGAGGCGGTCCCCGCCACGGGCACCAGCTGCCTGGATCCCAAGGCAAAGGGCCCCTGGACCCCCGCCACCTACAACGGCAAGGCGCTGTTCCCCGACCCGGAGGTCGAGTCCATGGTGGCGTCCTACACCGAGCAGATCGCCAGCCTGTGCCAGGAGACCCTGGCCACCGCCGCCAAGGACATCTGGCGCACCCGCAAGAAGGAGTCGGCGGTGGGCAACCTGGTCACCGACGCCATGTTGGCCCACTTCGACGGCGTGGACGTGGCCCTGTGCAACTCCGGCAGCATGCGGGCCAACCTGCCCGCCGGCCCCATCACCTACTGCGAGCTATACGCCATGTTCCCCTTCGACAACCGGGCCGTCGAGGTCCGCCTCACCGGAGAGCAGCTCACCGAGTTGATGCGCATCGGCACCAGCGGCGCCCATTCCGTGCTACAGATGTCAGGGCTGAAGCTGGCCGTGGACAAGGGGGACGGCGAACTCGCCGACCGCAACGGCGACGGCCAGGAGGAGGACTGGGAGCGGGACCGGCTGCTGTCCATCACCACCGCCGATGGCAAGCCCATCCGTCCCACACACGTGTACCGTGTAGTCGTCCCCGATTATGTCTACAACCGGCCGGACGACATGCAGCACCTGTTTGGCACGTTGCCGCCGGAGCAGGTGGTCGTGCACGACGGCCTGATCCGGGAGATGATCGTGGAGTTCTTGCGGGCTGATACGCGCGTTCTGGGAGAGGACGGTGGCTGGCCATATCCCCAGAAGTCGGATCCCCGCATTCGTTTCGAATCGCCCTGACCGCGCCGTGCGACTGGAAACCTCAAAGTGGAGAAGGGCACGCGTAATTGAATCGCCAATGAGCGTCTTTTCTTTCCTCAAAAATCTGCTCGAAAAACTGGTACGAATACTCTTCTGGACTGCAGTCCTGATATTGGCAGCCATTACCGTGTTTTTCACCGTGGGCCTGACGAAATCGTGGTTTGGCATGGTCGGGTTGAGCAAGATTAGCCGAACAGAATCAAAAATGGGCACGATCGAGTGCGCCTTGATCATGTATGAATTCGACCATGACGGCATACCAGGCGAAGCCGAAGGTCTTGAAAAGCTACTAGAAACCAACGTGGTAACCTCGGGAAAGCCCGCAAATATCGGTAGACAGGTGGATCCCTACCTGTCCGATAAGGACGACCTGAAGGACGCATGGGGAAACGAGTTCCACTACACGGTCGATGGCTCTTCAGGAGAACATGAAATCATCTCGTACGGCGCCGATGGGATTCCGGGGGGCACTGTGTTCGATGCGGACATACTGTGGTCTGAGTGTTGTGACCCATCGAACTGGGAGTACGATTCGGAACAGATCGGTGGCAACACCAATGAACATGAGCAAGAAAGAACGGCGTCGGATGAGGCTAGTGAACCGTGAAATCGGGTGAAGTGAAAAAGGGACGCTCATAAGAACATAAGAAACTCGGTAGAGGGGCCCGTGGGCACGAGGAAGGAAGCACGCTGGAGCGTGCGGGGGAACGTGGCGGACAGATGGGTGAATCGTGGCCTGGGAGTACATCTGCGACCATTGCGCAGGCCAGGGGGCCGGATGATAAACTCAGCGGTGAGGGATGGCGGGCACAGAGGGAGGCCAACATGCCATTTGACATAGTCGATGTGGATGGCGAACTGGGCTCTCTTCTGACGGCCACGGGCACCATCGGTGGGGAGGAATACATCGAGGCCGTACGGGGCCACCTGACCCAGGATCCGGAGAGATACCGCAAATACCGGTACAGCCTGTCCAACTACCGAGACGTCGACGAGATCGGCGTGGAAACGACAGCCGTCGCTACGGTCGCCGAGCTGTGCAAGCAGGCGGCTGCCGTGAATCCCGACGCCATCGTCGCGGTGGTCGCCAAGAGGGATCTCGTCTTCGGCCTATCGAGGATGTGGGAGATGATGACGGAAGGCACCGGTTGGGAGATCCACGTCTTCCGGACGGCCGAAGAAGCGCGTGAGTGGATCCGTGAACGGGTCCACATCCGGTTCGGTATAACCGGGCTGACCTTTTCCTGATCACCTGATCAGGGGCAGGTCCCATAGGCCGTCGCCCCGGACGTCCCCGCGAAACCGATCCAGCGGCCGCCCACCTCGCTGTAGTTGTAGAGGCTCTGGCTCAGCGAGAGGGTGGCGGTGCCGGAGGGGAGCTGGCCGAGCTGGCCGCTGGTGATGGTGAAGCTGCCGTCGTTGGCCGGCTGACACATCACCGTGCCGTAGTCCGTGCCCGAGGTGACGGTCAACGTCAGCCACAGGTCCTCCGCGGCGCCTCCACTCCACTGGATGGTCATCTCCCCCTGGGCGACGAAGGTCCCCTGGACGGACGGCCCGATCAGGTCTACCTGCGCGGGCATGTCGATGGCTCCGCTGACGTCGAAGCCGGGGAAGCTGTCCCCGGAGGCTGAAACGTCGTAGCTGGCGCTGAACTGTAGCTCGCTGCCGACGCCGAGCTCCCGCTGGTAGTAGATGGAGTTGCCCTGGATGTCGGGGGCCACGTCGAAGGTTCCCCCCGGCCCGGAGACGGTGATCGGGCCAGCGGATTGGTACTCATAGACCCCCGGGTTGCCGCCGTTGAGATCGTCGATGTCGTAGAGCGTGACGCCGCAATCATCCGTGCCGGCCGGCATCTCGTACTCGATCCCAGGGGAATACGGTTCCGTGATCTCGTAGAAATTGGCGGTGAAGTAGGGGGACTCCAGCACGCCACCTTGGCCGTTGGGCATGCGGTAGTAGCTGATGCCCACGAAGCCGTCGGTGGACTCCGGGATATCGTCGTCGCCGTTGTCGTCGTCGTCGCCGTTGTCGTCGTCGTCACCGTTGTCGTCGTCGTCCCCACTGACGTCGTCGTCGTCGCCGGGGTTCTGGTCCTCGGGGCAGCCGCTGAGCAGTAGCGCGCCGCACAGGGCCGCCATCAATGCGGGCATGATTCGTCGGAGCATGAGGTGACCTCCCTTGGGGGCAGTTTACCTGTTTGATGGGCGGTGCCAAGGGTGGGTGACGAGGGACGAGGGACGGAACCTTCAGTCCAGACGGGTCAGGTCCCGCTGGGGTTGGGTATCGTCGGCCCGGTGAGGATCTGTCGGCACGCGACAGCTACCGGACATTCACGTCTGGACGCCGGCCCGGGGCAGGATATAGGCCTGCAGCACGAACCAGCCGATCAGGAACAACACGAACCACAGAGCATCCATCGAACCGTCCTCCAGTCCACCGTCTGATGAATAGAGCCACGATGCCACCCGAACGTTTCATCCCCTTGGCAATTTTTGGCGTTTTTCGGCTTTATACTGCCCACGTGGACGGAACTCCCCCCGCGCCGGCCATGGGCTGGTCCCGCATCCTGTTCCCGTCCCTGGCAGCCGGGGTCCTGCTCGGACTGGCCGGGCCGCCCCTGTCCATCCCGCCCCTGGTGGCCGTGGCCCTGATCCCCTTTGCCGCGGTGATGCTGCAGCCCGGCATCGACGGCAAACGCGGCGCGGCGGCTGGGGCAGCGCTGGGCGTCGGCGCCAACGGAGTGCTGGCGATGGTGCTCCAGTTCCCGCCGGTCTTCGCCGGGCTACTGATCGTGGCGCTGACCCTGAGCTGGACGCTGATGGGGTTCGTCGCTGGGGCCCTGCTCGGGCGGCTACGGCCCACCTGGGCGCTGCTGGTGCTCCCCTGCACGATCACCCTCTTCGAGTACCTGTCCGTGACCTTGATCCCCGTCTTTGGTACCGCCCAGAGTTTCGTGCGGGCTCTGGCACCGTGGCCCGGGGCGCTGGCCTCCGCACCCCTCACCGGATTTACCGGCATGGTGTTCCTGGCCGTGCTGTTCCAGACCGCCGTGGTCCTGGCGCTGGTCCACGCCCGGCGCCGGCGCCTGGCCGTGGCCTCCAGCGTGGCGGCGCTGGTGGTGCTCGCGGTGGCCGCGGGGCTGGGGTGGGCCCGCACCAGCCGTACCCCGGTGACGACGGTCCGGGTGGCCGCCGCCGGCTGGACTTACGAAGACGAAGGTTCTCCGTGGCAACGCAAGGCGCCGGTCGAGGATCAGGTGGACCAGCTGCTCGGCCCGCTAGCCCGCACGGCCACCGTGGCCGGGGCAGAGCTGCTGGTGGCGCCGGAGGTGGCCTTCTCGGCCGGGCCACGGGATCGGGTCGCCCTGTGGGAGGCCCTCTCGACGCTGGCCCGTGAGACCCAGATGACCCTCGTCGTGGGGTACTTCGACAGCGGCCTGGACGCCAACCAGGCCATCGTGCTCCACCCGGACGGATCCATCGCCGGCGAATACCGCAAGACGCACCTGATCCCCGGGATGGAGGACTACACCCGCGGTGACGGGTCGCTGCTGGTGACGACCACCACCCTCGGCGATCTGGGGGTGCTCATCTGCCAGGACGACAACTTCAGCGACCTGGGCCGGGCCTACGGCCGCGAGCCGGTCCAGCTGCTGGCAGTGCCGACGAACGATTGGCAGCAGGTCCAGGAGTTCCACCTGCAAAACACGGTCCTGCGGGCGGCGGATTCGGGATTCGCGGTGGTCCGCGGGGCCAGCAACGGTGTCAGCGCCATCATCGACGCTAACGGCCGGCTGATCAGCGTCCTGGATCACCACACGGACGGTACCGGCGTGGTGGTGTCCGATCTGCCCGTCTTCCACGGCGGGACCCCCTACGCCCACTTCGGCAACTGGCTGCCCGTGGTCTGCTTTGGATTGGTGGTCTTCTGCGGGTTCGAGGCCCGCCGGAGCCGGATCCGGAGCCGGAGCTGATCTCCTCAATCGTCCTTCTTGCGCTTGCGCCCCTGCAGCTGGAACAGCAGCCCGCCGAACCACAGCGCCAGCACGGAGGCCAACACGGCGACCGGGTAGGTCCCTGGCTGCTGGCTGGCGGCCAGGAACTGCCCTGGCTCCATACCCCAGCCTGTCATCGAACCGAACCCCAGCACGGCGGCCATGGCCCCCAGGTAGGAGGTGGCCACCACCAGCAGCAGCTTCTCGACGAACATGCCCACCACGCCACCCACCAGCCCGGCTCCGGCGGCGGTGGCCAGGCTGACCGCGTCCGACGGGGGGCCGAGTACGAGCATGGCGACGCCCCAGGCGGCGGCGAATCCCAGCACGAACAGCCCCAGCTTGCGCACCAGCGGCATCAGCGCCGCAAGCACCACGGCGCCCACCACGGACGTGGCGATGGGGAACCAGCCCTGGGGGCTCAGCTGCATGCCGATCTGCCAGCCCAGCGACGCGCCGATGAGCAGCCCGGCCACGGCCATGGTCAGGCGGAACAGCTTGTAGCCCCAGCCCAGCAGCAGCAGGCCGGTGAGGAGGAGGATGGTGCCGGTGACAAGGGGAGTGGTGTCGAGGGTGACCATGGCTGTTCTTACGGTGGAGTGCGCGGGTTATTCACTCGGGCGGGGAACTAGCGAGGGATCCACAGCAGGTCGTCGTCCAGCACCAGCTGGGTATCGTCCAGCCAGACCTCGCGCACGCAACCACCAGGCCGGGCGTCGGCGACGATATCGATGTGCACCGCCGAGTTATTGCAGGCACCGCTCTTCTCGGCGGCCTCCAGCGCGTCGCTGCCCTCCTCGCCGTAGCATTCCTTGTACGAGGAGCCGATGGCGATGTGCAGCGTGCCGGCGACCTTCTCCACGTACAGCGGATGGGTCAACACCCGGTCCAGGCCGTTGTTCATGCCGAAGGCGATCTCGCCCAGACGGTGCGAACCCTCGTCCGTCTCGATGATGGTGGCGAGCTGGCTGTTGCCGCTGAGGGCCGAGTACTCGACGATCTTGCCGCCCACGATCTTCAGGTAGATGCCCTGGATCCGCTTGCCTGCGTACGAGATCGGCAGATCCACGAAGATCTCACCCTCCACGCTGTTGGCGTCCGGGCTGGTGAAGACCTCTCCATCCGGGAAGTTACGCCGGCCATCGCACATCACGATCTGCTGATCCGCGATGTTCAGCTCCAGTTCCAGGCGCCGACCTTCCGGGTGCTCCGTGACCACCTTGACCTGGGATGCGCGCTGCATGGCCTCCTGTACGCCTATCATCAGCGAGGCCATATTCCCGTGGTCGGTGGTGGAGGCGCGCAGCAGGAGATCGGTGTATTCCTCCAGGCTCATCCCCTCGTTGCCCGCGTCGGCCGGTGTGGGATACAGGGTGATGACCCATTCGCTGGACAGCCGGTCCTCCAGCATCGACATGCCGGCACGGGAGATGGCTTGGGCCTTGTCCGTGGGCACGCCTGCGAGCCATTCCGGGTGTTCGGTTCCCATCACCTCGATGTATTTGTTCATCGACTTGTAGCGTTCGTGCAACCAGTCGGGAGTCTGCTCGATCTGGGCCATGGTGCCGTGGATGGCCATGTCGGCGCCCCAGGCGCCGCCGCGGCTGTTGTTGGGTGCGACGAGGAACAGGTCAGGTAGCCCGCCAGCCTTGATCACCTCTTCGGACAGGATCTTCAGTAGCGGGTAGGTGATCGGCTCCCCCTTGAGCATCACGCGGTCACCGTCTTTGATGCCTCCCATAGAGTGGTTGAGCAGGTGACCGGCCCAGGTACGCAGTTGGCCTTCGTCGGGGATCGCACGGTGGGTCATCTATCTTCTCTCCTCACGAATCTGGTTTTTTGGGGCAACATGGTATCGCATCAGGGGTGTTCAGAGCCAGTTCACCGGGGCGCCGGCCACGGCGATCTGGGTGGCTCCATCGGCCCGGCGCACGGCGGCGAATTCACCCGAGGCACCGCAGGGCCCCATCTCTTCGACCTGCCAGCCCCCCTTACTGGAACGCGCGACGAACAGCTTGCTGTTGCCCCCGGCCAGGATCTCCGGCGTGCCATCCCCGTCCAAATCCCGGATCTCGAGCTTCATGACGGCGAACTGATCGGGCAGGTCGGCGATGAGGGTGGTCTCGTACCCCTTCTCCGGTGACACGAAGCGGGCCACGTTGAGCCGGCCCTTGCCCTCGTCGCGATACTTGAAATGCCAGCCGTCGCCGAAGACCAGCTCCTGCGTGGCGTCCCCGTCCAGGTCGGCCGTCGCCAGGCTGCGCACCCCACGGTAGGTGGTGATGGGGATCTTGTCTTCACCGTCGTAGACCGTCAGGTCCCCGTCGCTGCGGGGCTCGTCGCCGTAGATACGGCCCACGGCCAGTTCCAACCCGCCGTCGCCGTCGAGGTCGCCGTGGACCCGCGCCATGCCCATGTGGATCTTGCGCTCGCCACCCAGGGAGCGGTCCGGGGACACGAACCCCCCCGTGACCTCGTATTTGCTGACGAAGTGGGACAGGTACAGGTCCGGCCCCCACAGGGACGTCACCTGGCTGCGGGGCGTGGACTGTTCGTACAGCGTGCGAACCCACCAGGCCTTGCCCCCGCCTTCGGCCCGGATCTCCACGACCTTGATGGGCGCCTCGGTGTACCCGCGGCCCATGCCGAATCCGGCCACGAACTCCTCCAGGCCGTCGCCATCGCGGTCCCCGCTCCACGCGGCGTTGAGCAGGCCGCTGCCCACGACGGTGAGGCGCAGCCGGAATCCGTCGTGGTCGGCACCGTAGATGAAAAGCTCGTTCCCGCGGCTGCAGATGACCTCGTCGGACTCGTCGCCCACCATGTTGGCCGCATAGATGCGTTCGCAAGAGGGGAGGGCTGCCGGCGTCGAGGACCCATATTGGTCGGGCTTGCGGTCCCCGCGGTCGGGCTCCGCCTCGGTCGGCTCGGCCGGGGTCTCGGCCGGTGGGGGCTCTTCGGCTGGCGGATCACTCTTGCAGGCCAGCAGCAGCATCGGGAGGGCACAGATCGTGGCGAAGGTGAATCGTTTCACAGGTCCATCCATGGGCAGCGGTCGTGCGTCTGCGATGATCCTGAACTTGCCCCCGATTGGCAAGGGCCGCATGATCGCCCCGTGATGCTACATCTAACCGAGCTGTTCACCAGTATCCAGGGTGAGGGCCGAGCCCAGGGGCGGCCGTGCACGTTCATCCGGCTTGCCGGCTGCCCGCTGCGCTGCTCCTGGTGCGATACGGAATACGCGCGCGAGGGCGGTGATCCTGTCGGCGAAGAGGCGCTGGTGCGGCGGGTGGTGGAAGCGGGAGTTCCGCTGGTGGAGATCACCGGCGGTGAACCGCTGGCTCAACAGGGGACGGGCTCGCTGGCCTCGTCGCTGCTGGCGCACGGTCTCGAGGTATTGTGCGAGACCAGCGGCGCGTTCGATATCGGTGCCTTGCCTGCGGGGGTCGTGCGGATCATGGATCTGAAGGCCCCGTCGAGCGGCGAGACCGAGCGGATGCTCTGGCAGAACCTGGACCATCTACGGCCCACGGACGATCTCAAGATCGTCGTGGCCGACCGCGAAGACTACCGCTGGGCGCGTCAGGTCATCGGGGAGCACGCCCTGCCCGGCCGCTGTGAGGTGCTGCTCTCGCCGGCCGAACCGCTTCTGACCGGCGCCGAGCTGGCCAGCTGGATCCTCGCGGATCGCCTGCCGGTCCGGCTCCAGCTCCAGCTTCACAGGCAACTCTGGCCGGACGAAGACCGGGGACGCTAGTCCGCTTCGGCGGCCCTTTGATTCATTGACCGATCCCGGCCCGTCCAGTAGGCTCGCCCCGCACCGCCAACAAAGCGAGAAACCATGTACGGCACCAATGAATTCCGCAAGGGACTGAAGGTCGAGATCGACGGCGAGCCCTACCTGATGGTCGAGCACCAGTTCGTCAAACCAGGCAAAGGTCAGGCCTTCAGCCGCACCAAGCTCAAATCGTTCATCACCGGCAACGTCATCGACCGCACGTACAAGAGCGGCGAGAAGGTCAAGAAGGCGGCCGTGGATGACGTGACCATGCAGTTCCTCTACGCCGTGGGCGATGAGTACAACTTCATGGACCTCACCAGCTACGAGACCATCGCCATCCAGAAGGAACAGCTGGAGGATTCGTGGATGTGGCTCAAGGAGAGCCTCGAAGTGCAGGTGTTGCTCTACAACAGCCAGCCCATCAGCATCGAGCTGCCCAACTTCGTCGATCTCGAGGTCACCTATTGTGAGCCCGGCGTCAAGGGCGACACTGCCACCGGTGCGACCAAGGTCGCCGAACTGGAGACCGGTTCATCGGTCAACGTCCCGCTGTTCATCAACCAGGGTGACAAGCTGCGCATCGACACCCGCACCGGCGCATACGTCGAGCGGGCGAAGAGCTGACCGCCACCGTCGAGACCCTGCGGCGACGCGCTGCGATCCTCGCCGATATTCGCCGCTTCTTCGCCGATCAGGATGTCCTGGAGGTGGAGACCCCCGCCCTCGTACCCAGTCCCGGGGTCGATCGCCACATCGAGGCGTTTGCCGTCGGCGAGGGGCCGCTGGGATACCTTGCTACCTCGCCCGAGTACCACATGAAGCGGCTGCTGGCGGCCGGTGCCGGCGCGATCTACCAGCTGACCCGAGCCTATCGCCAGGAGGAGCGCGGCCACCTGCACAATCCCGAGTTCACCATCCTGGAGTGGTACCGGCCCGGCTGGGAATACCCACAGCTGATGGACGAGGTGGAGCTGCTGCTGACGGCGCTGGCGGCGGCCGGTGGGCCGGGCGGGATCCTGGCGGCCGGGCCCTACGAGCGCCTCACCGTCCGGCAGGCCTTCTTGCGCACCGCCGGCGTGGATCCCCACCGGGCCACCGTGGCCAATCTACGCGGGGCAGCGGCGTCTGCGGGCACACCGCCCGGGCTGGCGGACGAAGACCGGGACGGTTGGCTGGCCTACCTGCAGGCGGCGGTCGTGGAACCGGGGCTGGGCACCGAGCGGCCCGTGTTCCTTCACCTCTACCCGGCCGACCAGTGCGCGCTGGCCCGCATCCGGCCCGGGGATCCGCCCCTGGCCGAACGGTTCGAACTCTACGCCGGCGGCATCGAGCTGGCCAACGGCTTCACCGAACTGACGGACAGCGCGGAACAGCGCCGTCGCGTCCGGGCCGAGAATGCCGTCCGGGCCTCCGAAGGGCGCCCCACGTTCCCGGAGGACGAGGAGTTCCTGGCGGCCCTGGATAGCATGCCCCCCAGCGCCGGCGTGGCTCTGGGTGTCGACCGGATCGTGATGATCCTGCTGGGCCTGGCGTGCATCGACGACTGCATGGCCTTCGCGGGGGCGTTGGGATGACGCGAATCCCCGGCGATACGCCGTTGTTGGAACTACCGGTGACGGTCATCGACTTCGAGACCACGGGCTTGCACCCATGGCGCGGGGACGCCGTGATCGAGATCGGGGCCATCCAGCTGGACGGGCCGGTCGCCCGGCCGGAGGGAGCCCTCTCCCAGCTGGTGAATCCCCAGCGTCCCTCGTCCCCCGGGGCCCGCGAGGTGCACGGCATCTCCGACGAAGAACTTCAGGGGGCACCCGCCTTTCCCGAGGTGGCGTCCGCCTTGCTCGAGATGCTCGAGGGCCGGGTCGTGGCGGGCCAGAACGTGGGCTTCGACCTGGGCTTCCTGCGGGTCGAGCTGGAACGGATGGACCATCTCCCCCCCTTGCAACCGGCCCTGGATACGGTCCTGCTGGGGCGGGCAGCGTTCCCTGGCAATGCCGGCGGCTACGGCCTGGACGAGTTGATGCGCCTGCTGGAGATCTCTGATGATGGGGTGGCGCGCCATCGGGCGCTGGATGACGCCCGGGTCACCGCGATGGCCCTGCTACGCCTGGCCGAGCGGCTCCACGGGCAGGGGGTCGTCACCCTGCGCCAGGCCCTGGCACGCTGTACCCAGATCGCCATCGAAGGGGGACGCAAGCACGCGGTGCGGCCGGGCCTGGTGGAGGTGATCCTCGACGCCCTGGATTCCGGCAACGGCATCGAGATCAACTACACCTCACCCCACGGCTCGGGGAGTGACGGCGGGCGCCGCAAGGTGCGCTCCAGCCGCGTCATCGAGCCGGTGGCTTTGCGGGGACTGTGGCTGGACGCTTACTGCAGGTTGCGGGAAGGCCTGCGTACTTTCCGCCTCGATCGGATCACCGACTACCGCTGTTGACGGCCTGCTCAGGGAGGGTCAGCCGCGCAGTGCGCGGCGGCTGGTGCGCTGGCGCCCGGGGGGCCGCTGCCCGTACCGCTTGGCCGACGGCGTCTCGAACTGGAACTGGTACCAGTCGTCGCCGAAGGGCTTCATCTTGATGCGCTCCCGGTTTTTCAGCCGGATGAGGTTGGTCTTGAGCGCTTCGCTGTCCGGGACCTTGTCCGTGCCGCGCTGCAGCACCTCGATGGCCGCCTCCCGCCGCCCGCCCTTGTCCAGGATGTAGGCATAGAGCCCCCAGGCCAGCGCTTCCTTCTTGCCGACCTTGACCGTGTGCTCCAACACCTCGACGGCCTTGTCCATGTTGTGGCGGCGGAAGTGGATGACCGCCAGCATGCCTTTGGCGTTCCACTGGCGGGAGAAGGCCTTCTCCAGGTGCTCCTCCGCCTCCTTGAACTTGCGCTGCATGAACAGGATGGAGCCGATCTGGGCGTGGATCTGGGCGCCGACGAGGAACTGCCACTTGTCGTAGGCGAAGGCGGACTCCAGGGTACGGATGCCCTGCTCGATGCGCTGTTGCTGGATCTCGTTCATGGCGACACCGACCACCTTCTCGACCATCTTGCCGGTCCGACGGGCGAGCAAGAAGTAGACGACGATCGCGATGAAGATGGCTGGCAGCCATGCGGCCACGAGGCCCAGGGGGGTCAGGGACACGATCACGCCAATGACGAGTCCCGAAGCGAGTGCGATGATCAGGTTGTACATCGGTTTATCTCCGACGAGGATGCGGGCGGATCATAGCAGTTCGGCCACCAGTGTCCTGGCCTCCTGCGGATCGCGTACCACGCTACCGACGCGAGCCACCGTCCCCGCGGCGATCCGGCTGGCCACTGCGCCGCAGCGGGCCGGATCGAGCCCGCGGTCCAGGCCGAACAGGAATCCGCCCGCGTAGGCGTCCCCGGCGCCGGTGGTGTCCACCGCCTCGACACGGAAGGCGTCCACCTTGAATTGCTGGCCTTCGTGGAAGATGACGCTGCCGCGCCGGCCGAGCTTGAGCACCACCATCGGGACGGTCTCGGCGAGCTTCCCGGCGGCGTCCAGCACGTCGTCCTGCTGCCCCCACAGCCCCGCCTCGGCTTCGTTGAGGAAGACCACGTCGGCGTGGTCCTCGACCACGGGGCGTAGCCGCTCCCGGAAGGCGTCGATGACCCAGGGATCCGCCACGTCGAAGGAGACGCGCGTGCCCTTTTCACGTGCGACTCGCAGCGCCTCGTCGGCCACGGCGCCGATGGGACCGCCGGTGAACAGATACCCGGTGCAATGGAAGATGTCTGCGCCGCCGATGACGTCCCCGAACAACGCCTGGGGAGGCAGGTCCATCGCGCAGCCCAGGTCGGTGACCATGGTGCGCTCGGCGTCCTGACTGCTGATGAGGGACAGGCACTTGCCGGTGAGCTCCCCTGGACCCTGGCGGACGTGGTGGTCCCCGATGGATTCCCGCATCCGGTCGGCGTAGATACGCCCGTAGCGGTCGTCCCCCACGTTGGCGTTGAGGCCCGCATGGGCACCCAGGACCGAAGCGGTCACGATGGTGTTGGCGCAGCTCCCGCCGGGGTGGAACTCGACTCCCAACGCCTCGACGCGGGAGAACAACTCCTCCCACCGATCGCTGTCCACCAGGTGCATCGTGCCCCGGTTGAGCTGGAGTTCTTCCAGCAAGCTGTCATCGGGGATCTGGACGAGGGCGTCTACGAGAGCGTTTCCGAGACCACAGATCATGGCTGGCTCCGTTGCTGGAATCCACAAACTAGTCTTCCTTCAATGGTGCGTCAAACGGCGTTTTTGGAATAGAATCGGACGGGACGAACGACGTCCGAGAAGGAACCATGAAGCATCATCGACTGCTACTGCTGATCGGATTCTTGCTGGCCTCCTGTGGTGGGGGCGACGAACGTATCCGCGAACTGGAAGAGCAGGTCGCCCAGCTCGAGGACGAGAACGCCCGGCTGCGCACCCAGGTGGTGCCGGTGGACCCGGCAGCGGCTCCACCGGTGACCGGCCCGGTGGCCCACGACGAGGGCTGGCAGGAAACGACCCAAAAGGGACCCGAGGGAGCGGAGGAGGAACCCCCCTCCAGCGAACTGCTCTCCGCCGTGGATGGTACGGCGGACGGCGAACCTTCCACAAAAGCCGCGGTGGCCTCCGGGTCGCCCATGCTCACCATCTACCGGGCCGTACTGGCACGGGACGTCCAGAACCGTGCACCGGTAGGGGAGGCCCAGTCTTTCAGCGCCGGGGTGGGCAAGGTGTATTGCTACACGGAGGTCGGCCCGACGGCAGGGGCGACGGATCTGATCCACCGCTGGTCCCACGATGGCCGCGCCGAGGGGGAGACCCGCCTCAAAGTCAGGGGGGACCATTGGCGTACCTACAGCAACCGCACGGTCAGCGACAAGCCGGGGGCGTGGCGCGTCGAGCTGGTGGACACGGCCGGCCACGTGCTCAAGACGCTGGAATTCACGGTCCGCTAGGAGCCTGTCGGATCATCCCCCAGGTCCGTGACCTGTTCCTCGATCCAGGCCAGATAGTCCGGTAGCCCCTCGGTGATGGGCAGCGCGATGATTTCCGGCACATCGTAGGGGTGGACCCGGCTGATACGGTCGATGACCGCCTCCACCCTCTCGTCGGTAGTCTTCATCATCAGCATCGCCTCGTCTTCCCGTTCCACCGCACCTTTCCAGCGGTAGATGCTGCGCACCTTGGGGATCACGTTCACGCAGGCCACGACTCGGGACTCCACCAGTGTTTCGGCCACCATCTCGGCCATCTCCACGGGGGTCGTACAGAACAGGACTCTCATGATGCTCTCCAAGAATCAGCACCCTTCGGGCGCCGGGCAGAAATCCGGTGGCACGACGAGGATGTCGATGGAACCCAGCCCATAGGTGGGGTGCTCGAGGACCACCACACCGGGGCCGGTCTCTTCTCCCGCGACCAGCAGGCCTTCGTCGCTGACCGTGGTGTGGATCGGGCTGTTGGGGCCCGCCTGTTCGAACTCGGGTAGGTAGCTCCCCGGCTCGAAGCTCCACACCAGCTCGGAGGCGGGCAGCTCCCGCAGGAGGATGTCGTCGAACCAACCCCCATCGGCGAACCCGTCGGGCCCCACCCAGAACAGGCCGGCCGTCAGCTGGCGCTCGGACTGGTCCGGCACACCTGCGCCCGCGATGCGGATCCACGGCTGGCACATCAGGTGGTAGATCTCGCCGCCGAACTCCGTCCCCTCCAGGCACAGGCGGTTCATCTCCCCCTCGTCCATCACCGGGCCCAGGTAGACCTCTTCGTTTCCGTAAGACACCTGGAGGGACAGGGTACCGGCGGCCCAGCGTTGCTGCCCATCCACGACCCGCACCGTGAACTCGTAGTGACCTGCGCCAAGCGGTTCGCCGTGGATCCGTCCGTCGGACTCCAGGGCAAGGCCGTCGGGCAGGGTTCCGTCGAGGAGGTCCACCTGTACGGCGCCCACCGCTCCCATCACACCGATGGAGGTGTCGTAGGCCTCCATCAGTTCCGCATTGGGCAGGGCTTCGGAGATGCGGATCCCCGAGCAGCTGCAGAGCGGCGCCAGAAGGACTAAAATCAGGGCTGGTGTGCGGGTGGGCATCGGTTGTTCTGCTGCTGCATGCTACACTAAAGTGTCGCGCTGGCCCCGTGGGCAACGGGTCGAGCGCAAGGTTGTTTCCCCTATTCGAGGAGTTGGATGGCCATCGAGAACCAGACCCGGCTGCTCAAGCTGGGGGTCACCGCAGGCGCCGATCTGCGCTATCGGGCCTACTTCGTGGCCCCTGCGATGCTCACCGTGGGGCGCAGCACAGACGCCGTGCTGACCCTGGACCACCCGGACGTCCCCGAGCTGTTCGAGCTGGTCAGCATCAGCGACTCCTCGTGCCTTTTGCAGTTCACGCGGGAGATGGACCTCAACTTCCTGCACGACGGCCTGTACCGCCGGCCCAACTACCTCATCGACGAAGGCCTCGCCTTCCGCCGTGGCCGGAACTACGTCCTCAATCTCGAGACAAGCGCCCGCGGCACCCTGAACCTGGGGCCGTTCCGGCTGCTGTTCAAGCTGGAGGTCGTGGACCGGCCTTCCTTCCGCATGATCACGTTGCCTGCGCGCGCGGACACCCCCGTGCACTGCGCCGCATGCCGCCAGACCCTGGAGACCGTGCTGTCCAGCCCGGGCGTGGTGACCCGCTGCTCGTTCTGCAAGAGCCTCAATCGCTTCGAGGGAGCCACGGGCGAGACGATGACCATCCGTCCGTCCCGGGAGTCTGCCGAAGAGATCACGGCCGAGACGCCCGAGCCCGTCTTGTTGCAGGAACCCTCCTTGACGCCCAGGGCGCCGGCGCCCCAGGCCCAGGACAGCAACAACACCGTGCTGGACGTGGGGGTCATGCCCAGTGACTCGGGCACCCCTCCCGAAGAGCAGGTGATTTCCGGTGAGATCACGCCGCCGCGCGGTATCGACCTGGAGGATCCCTCCGAGAAGGCCACCGTGGCGTTCGACAATCAGAAGACGGCCATGTTCACCAACGACATGGTCGAGGAGCCGGAGCGCCAGGTCCTGCAGCGGGCGGTCAGCGGAGACAACTTCTCGGCCCTCGTCGAGGAGGAGGCCCCGGTCAACAGCACTGCGGGCGCTCGATGGAGTTCGCCCTCGCTGTCCAACGTGAAGCCGGACCCGCTTCGGGAGACCGCCGGCAACGTGGTTCCCCTACGCATCTCACGTTCGGTCAGGCGCCCGGCCCCCCCCGAGATGAGTTCGGCGCCGGTGCAAGCCGTCCAGGAGCCCGTCAACCCCGGCACCACCTCCGACTCCTATGCGGCCGCCAAGCTGGCCGACCGCCTGACCATGCTGATCTTTACCCTGGTAGTGATTGCTCTGCTGCTGGCCATGATCCTCGGTGTGTTGCTGATGCAGGGAGTGATGCGCCGCTTCTCCATGCCCGTCCCCGCCGATGCCACCAGCGCCATCGTCGAAACGGTTTCTGACGGCGCAGACGACTGATCTCATCCATGAATAGACTGCCTCGTCACGTCATCGCCATGACGACCATCGGGCTGCTGGCCTGGTTCGGCATTTCGCTGCTCGCGGTCAATCCGGTCCTGGGCGGCGCGCTGCTCGTCATGTCCGCGTTAAGATTAGGACTGTGGATCCACGAGATGGTTCGACGGCGTTCCATGCGTTGACAGGCGTGGACGGCCGGTCTAACGTCGGGCAATTCCCGGAGGATGAACCATGTTCATGAAAAACTATCGTTGGCTTCTACTGATCACCACCTTGCTGTGCACCCTCGGCCTGGCCACCGGCTGTGACGAGGACGATGATGACGCTGGGGACGATGACACCTACACCGGCCCCGCGGACAACAACCTGAACCTCAACGTGTACGGGACGGTCGCGGAGGATGCCAACTATTCTCTGCTGTCCATCTTCGATGGCCTGGAGATCACCGATTGCGGGCCCGTGGGGGAGGGTGACGTGGTGGAATTCCACCTGATCACCGACTCGGAGTTGGTCGGCGAGAAGGGCCAGGTTTCGATCCAGGCCGATGGGTTCCAGACCGATCTGGACGTCAACCCGGCCCAGTCCCTCGATCCCGGGCTGGATGGCGGCACCTATTCGGTGTTCATCCCGGAGATGACCGATAGCGCCTTCGCCTGGACCGAGGGAACCTGCTTCATCTACATCCGTACCGGCCAGGACGGGTGTAACGATCCCGCCATCCCCTACTGTGGGAACTTCACCTGCGGCGGTGCCGAAGAACTGATCATGAACGGTGAAGACGGCGTGTACTTCACCGGTACGTTCCTCTGCTACGAGTAACCAGCCCCGGCTGGTATCCGGACGGCCCAAGTGCTAGCAGCAGCCCTGCGTCCTGGCGGCACCATCGCTCTCGTGGCGCCGGCCTCCCCCTACGATCCCGGAGAATACGAGCGTGGCTGTGAGCGCCTGCGTGCCCTCGGTTTTGACGTTCGGCCGGGCCTGGATCATCGGCCGCCGGGCCATCTGAACGCCGGGTCGAGGCAACAGCGGCTCGAGGAGCTGCACGGCGCCTTCGCCGAACCGGGCGTGGATGCGGTGATGGCCATCCGGGGCGGGTACGGCGTGATGCACCTGCTGCCGGACGTGGATTGGGACCTCATCGCCGCCCATCCCAAGCTGCTGGTCGGGCTGTCGGACCTGACGCCCCTGCTCAATGCGGTGCAGCAGCGATGTGGTCTGGTGACGGTGCACGGGCCGATGGTGATCGGGCTCGGTGGCCGCAACGACGACGATTCGGTGGAACGGCTGGTTCGGGCCCTGACGAGCACGGAACCGTTGCCGCCGCTCCAGGCGGACGGAGGTGTCGATGACTGGTGCCTGAGCCCCGGCCTGGCTGCCGGAGCGGTCTGCGGCGGCAACCTGTCCATGCTGGGCGCGACGCTGGGGACGCCCTTTGCACTGGACACGGAGGACCGGATCTTGCTGCTGGAGGACGTGGCCGAGGCTCCCTACCGGCTGGACCGGTTGCTCAACCAGCTCCGTTTGGCCGGACTGTTCGACCGCTGCGTGGGCCTGGCTTTCGGAGAACTGAAGGGCTGTACACCCCCGCGGGGCGCGGTCTACGCATTGAAGGACGTGATCCGCGATTCTCTGGCCGACCTGCCCATCCCGATCGTTTGGGGCTTGCCCTTTGGGCACGGCTCCCGAAATATGGCGTTTCCCGTCGGCGTCCAGGGAGAGCTGGACGCCCAGGCGGGGCAGCTTCGATTCAAGGAACCGGCCGCGACCCGCTGAGCCGGACGAGGAGTACCATGACGAGCGACACCCCCGGCGCTCCTGTCGAGGAGACCGTGAAACCTGCCGTGCCCGAGCCACCCGGGGAGGGGGACGAGATCGACGCCAGCGTATGGCGCCGTTGCGACGGCTGCGGGCAACTCATCGCGCTGGCCGAGTTGGCCCGGAACCTGGGCGTTTGCTACCAGTGTGGATTCCACCACCGCATCGCCTCGATGGATCGGCTGCTGGCCATCGTCGACGTGGGATCTTTCGAGGAGCTGGACATGGACCTGGGGGCGCTGGATCCCCTGGAGTTCGTGGATCTCAAGCCTTACCCCGAGCGGCTGCAGGTGGCCCGCGAGAAGGCGGGCGTGCTGGACGCCTTCCGCGCCGGCAATGCGACCATCGAATCGCGGCCGGTGCAGATCGGCACCTTCGAGTTCGCCTTCCTGGGCGGTTCGATGGGGTCGGTGGTGGGGGAGAAGGTGGCCCGTGTGTTCGAACGGGCACGGGAGCAGCGACAGCCGGCGATCGTCATCGCCGCGTCCGGTGGCGCCCGCATGCAAGAGGGGCTGCTTTCGTTGATGCAGATGGCCAAGACGAGCGCCGAGGTGGCCCGGATGCGCGAGGAGGGGATCCCCTACATCGCGGTGCTGACCCACCCCACGACCGGCGGCGTGGCTGCTAGCTTCGCCATGCTCGGTGACGTGGCCCTGGCCGAGCCCCAGGCGCTGATCGGGTTTGCCGGGCCGCGGGTCATCGAGCAGACCATCCGCCAGAAGCTACCCGAAGGATTCCAGCGGACCGAGTACCTGCTGGAGCACGGCATGATCGACCGTATCGTCGACCGCCGCGAGCTGCGTAGCACCATCTCCAAGCTGCTCGGGCTGATGGCGGATTGAGCGCGGCCACCGACGTTCTGGTCGGACTCCAGGCCCGGGGCATCAAGCTGGGTCTCGACAAGGTGCGAGCGCTGCTCGAGCGCCTGGGGTCACCCCACCGCAGCATGCAGGTCGTCCAGATCGGCGGGACCAACGGCAAGGGGTCGGTGGCGCTGGGGCTGGAGTCCATCGCCCTGTCCAGTGGCACCCGCGTGGCCACGTTCACCTCTCCGCACCTGGTCAGCCCTGCGGAGCGCATCCGCTACGACGGCGTCACCATCCCAGAGACCGAGCTGGAGATGCGTATCCTGCGCCTCGACGAGCGGCTGCGGGAGTGGGCCCGGGAAGACTCGCAGCTGGCCCAGGTGACCTATTTTGAATTCCTGTTCGCCCTGGCCGTAGAGTCATTCCGTGATCATGCCATCGATCTGGCCATCCTGGAGGTGGGGATGGGCGGCAGGCTGGACGCCACCACCACCGCCGAACCGGATCTGACCTGCATCACTTCCATCGCCCTGGACCACCAGGCCTTCTTGGGGCCCGACCTGGCCTCCATCGCCGCCGAGAAAGCGGGTATCGCCCGCTGGGGTACGCCGCTGTTCATCGGGCCCATGCCCCCCGAGGCCGAGGAGTTGATCCGTGCCGCGGCCCGCAAGGCCTGGGCGCCGGTCTACCCGGTGGAGCCGATGGATGGGGTGCACAACGCAATGCCCGGTGCGCATCAGCGCATCAACGCTGCCCTCTCCTTGGCCCTTGCGGATCAGCTGGGCCTGATGTGCGGCCGGCCGGCGTTGCAGGCCCTGGCTCGCACGGCTGTTCCGGCGCGCTGCGAGGTGATCCCGGGGCGGCCGTCCGGCGGCCCGATGATTGTCCTCGACGGTTGCCACAACCCAGACGGTGCCCGGGCCCTGACCGCCCTGCTGGACGACCCCGGATTTGGGGGCGGCCGGGCCACCGATCTGCTGATCTCCATCGGCCGGGACAAGGACGCCCGGGGCATCCTGGAGCCGCTGCTGCCCAGGGTGCGGCGGGTGTGGGTCACCGCCTACCGCGAGGGACGCGGCGCGGCGGATCCAGAGCAGCTCGCCCAGGCGGTGGGCGAGCTGGGCGGCCGGGCGCAGATCATCCCCGATGCCGCCGAGGCCCTGGCCGTGGCCCGCGGACGTTGTGACGAGGGCGGACGGCTGTTGGTAGCTGGTAGTCTGTTCTTGGCGGGGGAGTTGAGACCGTTGCTCGTTCCCGGGGAGTACGGATGAAGACGGCCGTCCTCGTGGCCTGCGTCCTGGCTGGCTCGCTTCTGGTGGGCACGGCTGACGCCAAGAGGCCACGCAAGGGCGAACAGGAGCGGGGGGATGAACTCCGGGCGGTGGCCCGGGCGGCGGGCAGCCTCGACGACCTGTTCGTCCCGGTGGACGGCCCCATCGTCGTGACGGCGGACCACGCCACCTTCGACGAGGAAAACGGCCTGCTGGATGGCCGCGGCAATGTGCGCATCACCGTGGGCAACGCGGTCCTGCGGTGTGATCACGTGGCCGTCGATCTGGCGGCTCAGCAGGCCGTCGCCGATGGCTCCTGTGAGCTACACAGGGATGCCACCACCCTGCGCTTCGCCAGCGCCACCGTACAGCTGGACTCTCTGGAGGGCGTCATCGTCGACGCCGACGTGGATGGCATCGCCGGGCGCTATCGGTTCGAGGCCGGGCGCATCCATCGGCTGGCCAGCGGGGAGATCTACATCGGTGACGGGTGGTTCAGCCCCTGTGGGTGCGACGGCCGTACCCCTGCCTGGGGTGTGGAGGCGCGGTTCGTGCGCATCACGCCTGAGGGCAAGGTGCACTACCGGCGGGGCTGGTTCCAGGTGGGGCGCAAACGGGTGCTGCCGATCCAGTCCGGGCGCTTCGACGGCGTCACCGGCCGCGCGTCAGGGCTGCTGATGCCGGACATCCGGCTGGGTGGATCCCAGCCGTTCCGGGCCACCTTTCCCCTCTACCTGGCCACCAGTCGCAACACGGACCTGACCCTCTCGCCGGCCTATGTACATACGCGCGGATTCCTGCTGGGCAGCGAATTCCGCTATGCCGTCGCGCCGGGGCAAGGGGGGAGCATCTCCAGCTCGTTCATCCGGGACGCCGCCTTGCTGCAGCAGATCCAGGAGCGCCACCAGCAGGTCTATCCGGACGCGGCGGCGGCGGGGTACTCGGAGATGCGGTTCTGGGGCCAGTGGCGCCACTACCAGCGCAGCCGGCTCGCCCACTTCGGCGCCCACGTGGATCTGCTGCGTGACGACATGATCCTGCAGGATTTCGAGCAGAACTACGGGATGCGGCGGACCCCGTACCTGATCTCTCGGATCCACGGTGGCTTGCGTCACAAGCGGGGCATCGCTCTGGCCCGTGTCGAGGTGGTGGATCAGGTCTCTTCGGTGCGCAATGCGGTGGCACTGCACGGGCTGCCGCGGCTGACCTTCGGCGGCACGCGGATGCGCACCCGCCCGCTGAAGGATCTGCGGCTGTCCGCCGATCTGATGGGGGACGCCCGGTATGTGATGGCCTTCCCCGGCGCCTGGCAGGGGGACCTGTGGTACGAGGAGCCCTTCGTGGACGCGGGCACGGACGGTGTGATGGCCGGGACGCTGTCCAGTGAGGTGGATCCGGACCGCACCGAGGGCAACACCATCTACAACACCGGCGAGCCGGTGCACCGCACGTTGCGCACCCACGTACGCGGCCGTCTGACGGCCACATGGACGCCCGGCGGCTGGTTGTGGGTCAACCCCTGGGTAGAGGGGGAGGGGACCCTATACGGCCTGTTCAGGCATCACGACAAGCCGGGGTATCAGGCGACGATGCTGGGTGGAGTCGTGCTGGGCACTGCGTTGTACCGGGATTTTGACACGGCGGCGGGGGGATGGCGGCATGTCGTCGAGCCGGAGCTGTCGTGGGAGGCCCAGCCGTTCGTGGTGGAGGGGGTCCATCCGGTGCTGGATTACCGGGATTGGCAGTACACCCACAACCGCCTACAGCTGGAGTTGACCAACCGGCTGATCCGCCACGGCCGGGATGCCATCTTGAAAACCCAGCCCCGGTCCCAGGCGCTGGAGGTGCGGGTGGCGGCGGCGCTGGAGCTGGACCGGGAGGCTCGTTTCGATGAGGACCGGGTCGTCGAGCCGATGTTGCTGGAGATGGCGTACCGGCACCGCTTTGGGCGGTTCGGGGCCCGGACGGTGGTGGCGTGGCAGGAGGATCCCGTGCAGGCGGCGGGGGTCAACGGATCCCTGGCCCACGCCAACGGCAATCAGCTTTTCCTGGCGTACGACTGGGCCCTGGGCGGGACCGAACGGTTGTGGTCGGCCGGGCACTGGTATCCGCTGCTGCATGGAGGCGTCGTGGACGCCAATGTCCACGAGGTCAGCATGGGACTGCGCTGGATCCCCTACACCTTCTTGCAAGAGGTCGTGGAGGACCGCAAACGCATCTTCCGCGGGTTCGCGGTGCGGGCGGCGTGGCGAGTCAACCTGCGCGAAGAGATCGCGGCCAATGCTAGCCGGCTGCTCAGCCACGACTACTCGGTGGAGTTCACCTCGCCGTGTTCCTGCTGGCGGGCCGGCGTCGATCTGAGGTTCGCCAGTGACTGGTCGAGTCCTTCGTTCGGGTTCAACTTCGCGCTGTTGACCAAGTAGCCTTCGGGAAGAGAAAAAGGGACGCTCGTAAGAACATAAGAAACTCTGCGGATACTCGCATCGCTGCGCTCGCTCTGGGGCGGCGATCCGCCTCGGGTGGTCAGGGCACGCAGGTGTTCGCCCGCACGCTCGAGCGTGGTTTTCCCACCGCCCACGTTTCGAAATGATCTCCTGGAAAGAAGCGGACCTCGATCAGGTCTTGGGCTCGATCACAAACGTAGGCACCTGCCCGCCCCCAGCCGTCACATTGGCCAGGTCACTCACACTCAACCGGGTCAGGAACCCACCCAGATCCGAGCGGAACACGAAGGGATCCATGTCGATCAGCAGGGTCTTGATCTCCCTCGATCCGTCCATGATGGGGAAGGGGCCGCGGCTCAGCGGGATGCGGGCCTGGACCACGTAGTCCTGCTCCATGGCCATCGTCAGCGCCTCGTCCCATTCCTCGTCCGTGCACTTCCAGCCCAGGTAGACCCCGTGGCCTCCGTAGGCGTCATTGGGCTTGAGCACCATGTTGCGGCGCTGGCTACGGATCGTATCGACCAGATCCACCGTCTCGTCCTTGTAGGTGGTCTTGGTCTCGCGTACGCGGCGGGTCCACGGCACGTGGCGGCTGATGACCTCCTTCTCGGCGGCGGTGAACTTGACCGGGGTCTGTTCGCCGGTGAGCAGGGCGAAGAACGCCTTGCGGTGCATCAGCGCGGTTCGGAAGGAATTGATCATACACACGGCGCCGTCGGCCACGGCGCGGACCAGCGGTTTGAGGTCGTCGGCCCGTTCGATGCAGTCCTGGACCAGCACCCGGCGGTAAACCAGCTGGATCGCGTTCCCCTCGTACGAGAGGATCCCCCGGCGGTATTCCAGTTCCCGCGGATCTACGATGAACGTCTGGATCCCACGCGTGTTGAAGAAGTCCTTGAGGATCTCGAACTCGTGGATGGTGGGCAGATCGGTCCAGTCCACGATGGCCACGGTGGGGGCGTGTTCGCCACCCCACTCCCGGTACACGTTCAGCAGCGAATCCTTGAGCCGGAACCGGCACGGGAAGGGCCGGACCCAGTAGCGCCGGTTGAAGTGACGCATGGCCGACAGCCGGTTGAAGAAGTCGATGAGCACGTCGTTGTAGCCGATGCCGGTGGGGGCCTCGGCGTTGAACTCCACGAAGTGCAGCTCACCGCGGGCCAGGAAAGCGTCCCAGCGCCCGGTGATGGAGATGTGCTTGTAGCCGGGCTCGTAGGACGCTAGCAGCCGTTCCTGGTCGCTGAGGCCCCAGGCTTCCCAGGTCTCGGGGTGGGCCAGCAGCCAGTCCCGGATCTTGCCCCCGGCCGAGTCCAGCACCATGCAGACCTCGGTCATCAGGTTGTGCTGGGACGGCGTGATGAAGTTGGGACGCAGCACCGTACACAGCGGGCGGCCGCCGAAAGCGGCGTGGCTGGAGAGCAGCTCCTGCTTGAGCTGGTCGCACCCAGACTGGTCCAGATCCGGGTCCTGGATCACGAGTTCGTTGTAACGCTCGATGGCGTCCAGCAGGGCGTTCCACACCGGTTGCGCGACGATGTCGCCTTGATTCGACTCAGCCAACAGCAGACCCTCCACCTCGAGCGGGGGATTATACCAGGATGAACTTGGTTCTACTTCCCCTTGACCTCGACCGCCAACGCCTCTAACATCCCCCCGCTTTTTCCTGGAGGGCATCATGTCCAATACGACCAAGACCAAGACGCGGCGCGGCAACCGACACAAGAAGATGGGCAAGGAGCGCAAGCGCGTGATCCGCCGTGAAGGCACCACGCCCGCGTTCCCGATTCATCCCGACAAGAAGGCCGAGAAGTAGCTCTCTACACCTCTCCCGGCTTTCAACCCACGATGTGATAGACACGCTCGCGGAAGCGGGCACCCGTGCCTTCGATGAGTTCCTGGCAGGCGTCGACGTCCAGGCCTGGTACGCCCACGACCGATCCCTGTACCCAGGGGATGCCCTGATCCACGCACGCTTCGAGGAAACTCACCGCGGCTCCCCAGGCTTCCTCTCCATAGCTCCCCGGGCAAAGTTCGGCGTACGTCGCCGCGTCCGGTGCGTTGACGCTGACGGTGACCGCGTTGAACACCTTGGCGATGTCCGGCACCACGTTGCGCCCTTCCCGCAGGTTGGCCAGCCCGTCCGTGTCGAGCCGTAGGCGGGGTACGCCCGCTTCGCGCAGCCGCCCGGCCGTCTCCAGGATGTCGTCCAGGCGCACGGTGGGCTCCCCGTAGCCGACGAATACCACCTCGCCCACCCGGATGGCCGGGTTCCGTCCCGATAGACGAGCTTGCTGGATGTCCGTGCGAGTGGCTGACCCGCCCTGAGCCAGGGCGACGGCCAGATGCATGTCATCCGGCGTGGGTTTGTAGCCACGCAGGTTGAGGTAGTGCCCGGCCACCGAAAAATCGATGAACTTATGGCAGAAGGTGCAGTTCTGGGAGCAGCGATTGGTGGGGTTGACGTAGATCGCGTCGCGGATCTGGTAGGCCACCGCACCCTGAGACGCCTGGTCCGCGGTGAGCCGGAAGAAGCGCTGCGCAGCCAGGGTGCTGGCCCGCGCCACGTCCTCCACCGAGAGGCCCTTGGCGTCTGCCACGGCCTGGGCCGTTAGCCGCATGTGGGCCGGTTCGTTGCGTTCACCGCGAAGGGGTACCGGGGTCAGGTAGGGCCCGTCCGTCTCCAGCAGCAGGATCTCGTTGGGGATGCTGGCCAGCGCGTGGCGCAGGTCGTGCGCGTTTTTGTACGTCACCACCCCCGGCACGCTGAGGAAGCCGCCCCGCTCGATGATCTGACGGGCGAATTCCAGCCCTTGGTTGAAGCAATGGATCAACACCGGTGACTCGAAGGCGTCTTCTTCGTCGAGGATCTGCAGGGTCTCCTCGGTGGCGTCCCGCGTGTGGATGATCATCGGCAGGTCCAGGGAGCGCGCCAGCCGGATCTGCTCGCGGAACACGCGCCGCTGGACGTCCCGGGGGCTGCGGCCGCGGAAGAAATCAAGCCCGATCTCCCCCCAGGCCACCACCGCCGGATCCTGGGTCATGCTGGCGATGTGCTCCAGGTCGCCGGGTTTCACCTGGTCCGCCTCGTGGGGGTGCACACCGATGGCCGCGTGGATGCCCTCGTGCGCGGTGGCGATCTCGATGGCCCGCTCGTTGCCGCCCAGGCCGTAGCCCGAGCCCACGGTGACCATGCGGGTCACGCCGGCCGCTTGGGCACGCCGGATGACCTCCTCGGCCTCGTCGCCATAGAGGGGAGATCCCAGATGAACGTGGGAGTCGAACAGTTCCATGATCGGATCCAATGGGGTCAGGTTTGCAGGCGGGGGAACAGGGCCGCGCCCTTCTCGATGGGGGTGCCGGCGGTGAGCTGGCCCCACTCGCAAGCGGTGGCCAGCGGCACGTCCAGCTCCGCTTCACAGCCCAGGCGGGTGAGCACTTCGCTGCACCGGTCCGGCATCACCGGCCACAGCAGGTGTGTGGTGATGCGGATCGCCTCGCAGATGGCGTACAGCAGCTGTTCCAGCTCCTGCCGCTGTTCGGGCACCTTGGCCATGGCAAACGGCTTGCGTTCCTGGATGGCGCCGTTGAGGTGCTGGACGATGTCCCGGGCCCGCTCGTACGCCTTGTCGATCTCCAGGCCCTCCATGGCGCCCATGTAGGCCTGGACCGAGTCGCCGACCAGCTGGCGGATTTCCTCTTCACCACCGTCCACGGAGGGGACCTCACCGAGGTACTTCTGCGTCATGTTGAGCGTGCGGCTCACCAGGTTGCCGTACTCGTTGGCCAGGCGGGAGTTGTAGCAGGCCTCGAAGCGCTCCCAGCTGAAATCGCCGTCCTTGCCATAGGTGACCTCGGACATCAGGTAGTACCGCAGCGGATCGGCCCCTACCTTGTCCACCACTTCCAGGGGGTCGACGACGTTGCCCAGCGCCTTGGACTGCTTCTGGCCCTTGAGGGTGATGAAGCCGTGGGCGTGGACCTGAGCCGCCATCGGGAGACCCGCGGAGAGCAACATGGCTGGCCAGATGATGCAATGGAAGCGGGTGATGTCCTTGCCGATGACGTGGATGTTGGCGGGCCAGTAGCGATCGAACAGGGAGCTGTCCTCCTGGCCGAAACCCAGCGCCGTGATGTAGTTGGCCAGGGCGTCGAACCAGACATAGACCGTGCTGCCCTCGTGGAACGGGATGGGGATGCCCCATGGCAGGTTGGGCCGGCTGATGGAGATGTCCTCGAGTCCCTTGTCCAGCACGGCCAGGATTTCGTTGCGCCGGCTGGTGGGCACGATCACCTCGGGGTGCGCGTGGATGTGGTCCCGCAGGATGTCGGTAAACCGGGAGAGCCGGAAGAAGAGGTTCTTCTCCTCGACCCACACCGCTTGCTGGTTGGGGTGGTTGGGGCAGGCGCCCTCGACCAGATCTTTCTCTGTCTTGTAGGCCTCGCAGCCCACGCAGTACCAGCCCTCGTACTTGCCCTCGTAGAGATCCTCCGGATTGTTCTGCCGGACCTTCTCCAGTAGCTCGATGACCCCCTGGGCGTGCCGGTCCTGGGTCGTGCGGATGAAGTCGTCGTAGCTGATGCCCAGGCGCGCGTAAGCGTCGATGAAATCCCGGGACAGCTCGTCGACGAATTCCTGGGGCTGCTTGCCCTGTTTCTCGGCGGTGCGCGCCACCTTGAGCCCGTGCTCGTCCAGGCCGATGAGGAAGTGCACGTCCTGGCCCAGGCGCCGATGGTAGCGGGCGATGACGTCCGCGGCGATCTTCTCGTAGGCGTGGCCCAGGTGGGGCTTCCCGTTGACGTAATCGATGGCTGTGGTGATGTAGAAGTTCGACGTATCGGTGGTCATTCCTTGGTGTCCTTGCGGGCCCGGTTACCGCTGCGGCCGCGCCCTCTGCCGCGCCGCCGCGAACCGCGTCCCTTGCGTCCCCGGCCCTGGGAAGGAGAATCCTGACGATTGGAAGAGGCGCCGCGGGATCGGGACCGGCCCCGTCCTTCGCTCCGGCCGGCGCCTTCCTCTTCACCGGCAACGGGCTGATCGCCATCGCCGGACCGTGGCTGCTTGTCGCCGCGGGACCTGGAACGATCCCCGCCGTCCGAAGCGTCCTTCCCCCCGGGGCGCCCACCGGATGGCCGGCCCCCGCCGGGCCGTCCCCCTGCAGATCGTCCGCCGCTGGGTCGGCCCCCGCCGGAACGCCCGCCGGATGGCCGGCCTCCGCCTGGCCGGCCCCCACCGCCGCGGCTCTTCGTGCCGCCATATTCCGGTTTGGGGGGGCGTATGAGCAGGCCGTCGTCCCCATAGACCAGGTCATCCTTGGTCACGGTCACCCGCGTGCCTTCATCTGTGAGGAACAGCATGCGCTGGCGGAGGATGTCGATGGACAGCACCTTGCCGGGGCCAGACGTGGTCATCACGCGCTTGCCCGCCTTGGGCAGCCCCTTCTTGCGTGCGGCATATTCCTCGTGCTCGTACGACAGGCAGCACATCAGCCGTCCGCACAGGCCGCTGATCTTGTTGGGGCTCAGGGCCAGGTTCTGGTCCTTGGCCATGCGGATGCTCACGGCACAGAAATCGTGGAGATGAGTGCGGCAGCACAGCTCCCGGCCGCAGTGCCCGATACCGCCCTTGAGCTTGGCCTCGTCGCGGACGCCGATCTGCCGCATCTCGATGCGGACCTTGAGATCCTGGGACAGCTCCCTCACCAGCGACCGGAAATCGACCCGTTTCTCCGCGATGAAGAAGACCGTCAGCTTGTTGCCCAGCCCCTGGAAATCGATATCGACGACCTGGATGTTCGGGTTCTCCCGGCCACAGATCTCCTTGACCTGGCCCAGCATCTCCTCTTCGCGGGCCTTGCCTTCAGCGTGGGTTAGCAGGTCCGGTTCACGGGCCGGGCGGATCACCTTGCGGACCTGCCGGGACAGCTCTGGCCGTTCCATCTCACACGGCTCGCGCAGGACCCGTGCCATGGCATTGCCGCGGTCCGTTTCCACGACCACCAGGTCGCCGGACTTCAGGTCGAAGCGGCGGGGGTCGATGGGGATGCGGTGGATACGGCCAGCCGGCCGCATGGCCAGGCAGAGCACGCATCGGGTGCGCGGCTTCTTCGGGCCACGGTCGCTCTCGTTGCTTTTGTCGCCAGTCATCTCAGTCGATTTCGAGCAGCAACGCCTCGAGTACGAGGCGTGGGCTCATGTTACGTTCCATCCGATCGCGGGCCAGTTGCACCGCGTCGAAGCCGTTCATCAGAACCCCGGCATCGTACTCGTTGGACAGGCGTTGCGCCAGCTCGACGCAGTCTGGCCGGCTGGCCGGCCCGGAAAAGCCGATTTCCCGAGCCGTGGCATCCCGCAACAGATGGCTCAGCGCGTTGATGAACTCGGCCAGGAATCGGGTCCGGGTCTTGCGTGCCTCGGTCTCCAGCTTGGCCAGCTCCTCGGCCAGTGTCAGGCGGTCGGTGTCGCTGCCTGCCAACGCCTCGATGAAACGCTCCAGCAGGGCACGCTCCTGGGCCGCTTTCTCCGGCGAGAGGGTGAGGGCGCGGCCGATGGAACCCCCGGCGACAAAGGAGAGCTGTTCGGCCTCCTCCTCGGTCTTGCCGGCGTGCGCGACCAGGCAATCGCGGATCCGTTCGTTGCTCAGCCGGCCGAAGCCGATCTGCATGCACCGGGAGCGTACCGTGGCCAGCGTCTGGCCCAGCCGCCGCGTGATGAGCACCAGGACGGTCCGCTCGGGAGGTTCCTCCAGGGTCTTGAGCAAGCAGTTGGAGGCGTCCGGGTTCATCAGCTCGATATCGTCGATGATGACTACCCGCCAGCGGCCCGGTGTGGCGCGATAGGCCAGCCGCCCCTGCAGCTCTCGGATGTCGTCCACCCGGATGGCCAGCGGCCCTGTCTTCTTGCGTTCCGTCTTGCCCTGGCGGCCGGTGAGCGGCGCCAGTGTCCAGACGTCCGGATCCGTATCGGACAGGATCCGGTTGCAGCTCGTGCAGTGCCCGCAGGGAATGCGGAGCCGGTCCCCCTCCTGGCCTTCGGGATCCTCGCAGTTGAGCGCCAGCGCCAGCCTCAGCGCCACCTGCCGCCGGCCAATGCCGGGTGTCCCGTGGAACAGGTATGCGTGATGAGGAGTGCCGGCAGTCGCGGCCCGCAGCAGGCGGTCCAGCACGGTCTCGTGGCCGTAGATGATGGGGAGGGTCACAGGCCTCCCCCCAACCGCAGCTCTCGCGTGTGCGCCAGGATGACTTCGTGGACATCGGGGACGGGGGGACGGGCGTCCACCACGGTGAACCGGTCCGGCTGCTTACGCGCCTGTTCCAGGAATCCCTGCCGCACGGTTTCGTGGAAGCTCTGCTCCTCCTGTTCGATGCGATCGAACAGGGCCCGGCTTCGCGCCCGGCCCAGCCCCACCTCGGTGGGCAGGTCGAGCAGGAAGGTCCGGTGGGGCCAGCAGTCGCCCACCGCCACCTTGTTGATGGTCATCACCTGCTCCTCACCCAGCCCCCGGGCGACTCCCTGGTAGACGACGGAGGAGTCCACGAAGCGGTCGCAGATCACGATGGCCCCCGCCTCCAGCGCCGGACGGATGACGCGGCGGGTCAGCTCCACGCGGCTGGTGGCGAAAAGGTAGGCCTCGCTCAGGTCGGTGAATTTGGGTACGTGATGCCCCAGCAACAGTCCACGGATCACGTTGCCGAATGGAGTCCCGCCTGGTTCGCGCAGGGTGATGACCTCGTGCCCCTGTGTGCGCAGGCGTTCAGCAAGGAGTTTGATCTGCGTGGTCTTGCCGCAGCCTTCGATACCCTCGAAGGTGATGAACAAACCGGTCATGGGCTCCTCGTTCGGTTGGCGGAGTGTACCACTGAACGCCCGCGGCGTAGGTGGTAGCCTGGTGACGATGATTCCCCTTTCTACATTGCGCGAACGCGGCCGTGAACTCGGATTTTGCAGCATCGGTGCTGCGCCGGCCCGGCCGGGCCCGGAGGGACAGGCGCTGGAGGCCTTCGTGGCCGCTGGCAACCACGGTGGCATGGCGTGGATGGCTCGCGATCTGCAGCGCCGGGCCGATCCCCGGCAGCTGCTGCCAGGGGCTCGCAGCGTGGTGATCGTCGCGGCCGAACTACCCACCCCGAGCCCGGACGTGGAACCGGACCCCCGGGCGGGCACCATCGCCCGCTACGCGAGGCTGCCGGACTACCACGACCTCTTGCTCCCACCGCTGCTGCAGCTGGCCCAGCTCCTGCACGACGACGAGGCCCGCGCCTACGTGGACACGGGCCCGATCATGGAGAAGGCCTGGGCCGTCCGCGCCGGGCTGGGCTGGAACGGCCTGCAGACCCACCTGGTCTCCCGTCGTCACGGTGGCCGTCTGTTGCTGGGATCCATCGTCACCCGGGCCGACGTGGAGCCCGCCGTGAAGCGCCGCAATCGATGTGGCCGTTGCACCCGCTGCCTGGACGCCTGCCCTACCGGCGCTCTCACCGTCACCGCCGATGGGCCCCAGCTGGACGCCCGCCGCTGCCGCTCCTACCTGACCATCGAGCACCGCGGGGCCATCCCCGAGGCGCTCCGCCCGGCCCAGGGGGACGCCCTGTTCGGCTGTGACCTGTGTGTGGACGCTTGCCCCTGGAACCGCTTTGCCGGCAGCTGCCCGTTCCCGGGCATGGAGTTCCGCCTTCCCGAGCGCCTCGACCCGGTAGAGATCCTGCAGCTGGATGGCCCCTCGTTCCAGCGGCGCTTCCGCGGTACACCCGTCGTGCGGGCCCGGCGGCGTGGCCTGCTGAGGAACGCGGCGATCGTGATGGGCAATCTGGGTTGTGGTCGCTTCGAGGCGCCTCTGCGGCGGTGTGTGGAGGAGGAGCAGGATCCCATTATCCGCGAGCACGCGGAGTGGGCGTTGACGAGGCTCGGCTAGTCGTCCAGCTTGAGACCGCCCAGCAGATCCCCCAGGGTCCCCAACCCCTTCTTGGCGTCCTCTTCCGTTTTGCGGTACTGCTGCACGGCGTCCCGCTCCCCCTGGGCGCTCTCGTCGCTGGGGAACAGGCGGATGCGCCGCCGCTCCAGATCCACGTCCGCCAGCTCCACCGTCACCGGCTTGCCCGGCTGGAAGCTGAGGTGCGCCTGGCTCTGGTCCATGCCCAGGTCACTGTTGGGGATCAGCCCGCTGATGCCGGGCGCCAGCTGGATGAACACGCCAAACGGAGCCACCCGGTCCACCGTCCCGGCCAGCAGCTGCCCCCGCATCCACGCCGGTGCCACGTCGGTCCAGGGGTCGCCGCCCAGGGCCTTGATGCTGAGCCCCAAGCGGTGCTTGTCCATCTCCACGCGGATCAGCTTGACCGTGACGGCCTCGCCGACCTGCAGCACCACCTCGGGGTGACGGATGCGCTCCCACGAGATCTCGCTGACGTGGACCAGCCCCTCCAGGCCGGGTTCCAGCTCGACGAAGGCGCCGAAGGCTTCCAGCCGGGCCACGGTACCGGTGTACACGCTACTCTCGGTGTAGTCCGTGCCCACCTTGTCCCAGGGGTCTCCCTCGGCGCGTTTGATGCTCAGGCCGACGGTGCCCTTCTCGTGATCGATGCGGAGCACCTTGACGTTCACCGTCTGCCCGACCTTGAGCCGGTGCTGGGGGGATTCGGTGCGTCCCCATTCGATCTCGGAGACGTGGACCAGCCCGTCCATGCCGCCCAGGTCGACGAAGGCTCCAAAATCCACGATCCGGCTGACCGTACCCGTCCGGACCTGGCCTTCCTCCAGCGTGCCGCGTAGCTCTTCGCGCTGCTCGGCCTGAGCCTCCTTGAGCAGCCGGGAACGGGACACCACCAGATCCTTGCCGTCGCTCTGGTACTTGGTGATCAGGAACTCGAAGGTGCGGCCCACATAGCTCTCGAATTCCTCGTCCTCTACCCGCCGGAGTTCCAGCTGGGACAGGGGCAGGAAGGCCCGCTGGCCGCTCTTGAACTTGACGTCGAAACCACCCTTGCGCTGGGCGGTGATGCGCCCTTCCAGCGGTGCCTGCTCCGCGTAGGCGGTGCGGACTGCCTCCCGATCACGGGCCTCCAGGGCCATCTTGTAGCTCAGCCGGACGGTCTCGCCGCCGGCCTGGGAGACGAACAGTGTGATCGTCTCGCCCACCTTGACGGTCAGGTTGCCATCCTCGTCCTGCACCTCGGTGGCGTCCAACAGCCCCTCGGACTTGCCGCCGATATCGACGAAGATATCGCCGCGACCCACGTGGACGATGGTGCCGGTCACCTGGTCGCCGCGCTGGATGCGCCCCATGTTGGGGCCGGAAGACGCCATGCTCTCTTTCATGGCCTCTTGCATCAGTTCTTGGTCGGTCTTGGCCCAGGGTGCGTCCTCGACCTCGTCCTCCCAGTTGACGTCGTCGTCAGCCTGGGCCAGGGCATCCTCGAGCAAGTCCTCGAGGGCAGGACCCGTTTCTGCGGTTTTATCGTCGGGCATGATCCGTCACTCCAGCATCGGTCAGCTGTGCAAGGCCGCCGGGCGGCCAGCTAAAAATCGTGGCGCAATGTACCGGAGGTAGGGCGCGCAGTCATCTATCTTTGTGAACGTGTTAGTTTGGCCCGCTGGAGGAAGACCATGGCCCAGGAGGTCCGCGATCCGCTTCATGGCTCGATTCCCGTCGAGTCGGGGGAGTGGGCGCTCATCGACGATCCGGCGTTCCAGCGGCTGCGACATGTCCGCCAGCTGGGCTTTTCGGAGCTGAGTTTCCCCGGCGCGACCCACACTCGCTACCTCCACTCGCTGGGTACGATGGAGCTGGCCACGCGGGCCTTCGACACCCTCTTCACCGGCTGGTCATTCCCCGATCCAGCCCGGGGACGGGAGTTGCGGCAGATGGTGCGGCTTGCAGCACTTCTGCACGATCTGGGGCACGCGCCGCTGAGCCACGCCTCCGAGTTCGCCATGCCGGCCGTGGCTGGCCTCGGGCTCCCTGGGCGCACCGAGGGTGCGGATGGGGAGCGGCAGGCGACCCACGAGGACTACACCCTCAAGCTGGTCCTGGACAGCGAGTTCACTTCGACCCTGGAACGGCAGTTCGCCTTCCCGGCGTCGGCCATCGCCGGCCTCATCGACGCGCGTCTCGAGGGGGACCCCGGGCTCTACCGGTGCGGGGCGCTGGACTACCGGCCCGTGCTGAGCCAGATCATCAGCAGCGAGCTGGACGTCGATCGCATGGACTACCTGGCCCGGGACAGCTATTTCTCGGGGGTCCAGTACGGGCACTTCGACCTGACCTGGCTGCTCAACAACATGTGCCCCCACCCGGACGAGGGTTTGGTACATCTGGCGTTGGACGGCCGGGCGATCTACACCTTCGACCACTTCTTGCTGGCCCGCTATCACATGTTCCTGATGGTGTACTTCCACTATCGATCGGTGGCGTACGAACAGCTGCTGCGGGACTTCCTCGAGGACGGCGGCGACGGCTATCGGATCCCCACCAATCCCGGCGAGTACAACCTCTTTGACGACGCCCATCTGCTGGCCGTGTTGCGCGCCAGCAAGCACCCGCAGGCCCGCCGGCTCGTGGAGCGGCGCGCCTACCGGGTCTTCCTGGAGCGGCACGACAGCGGCCAGGGGGACCTGCTGGACGAGGAGGCCGCCGGGCTGGAGGCCGCGTCCATTCCCCATCACCACGTGACCTCCCACGGGATCATGAGCAAGTACATGCGGCCGGTCTTCTCGGCCTTCGACGCGACCCAGCCGATCTATGTCTTGTGGCGCGACAGTTCGATGCCCGAGCGTATCCAGCCGCTCTCCGCGGCCACCGATCTGTTCAAGAAGTACGCCGGCGATCGGCGCATCAGCCGGATCTACGTGCCGGCCGAGGACCTGGAACGCGCCCGGGCGACCCTCTGGTACAACCCCAGCTGACGCCCTACAGCGCCCGCCCCACCTTCCGGAGCCCATTCAGCGCAGGCAGTAGCTGCAACAGCATCCGCGGCGGGCGCCGCAGCACCGTCTCGCGGTCGTCGGAGACCACCCGGACGGCGGCGAAGGGGATGCCCTCCGCGTGGCATACCCGCGCTAGCGGCTGCCCCTCCATCTCACAGATGCACGCCCCGGTTTCTTCGAAGGCGGCGGCCTTGTGCTCCGGCAGGAACAGGGCCCGCTCAACCGTCAGCGAAGGGCCTGACACCCAGCGCAGGCCCCGGCCATCCAGCCTCCGGGCGAGGGCGTCGCGCAGCTCACCGCTGGCGTCCGGCCCACCGACCCAGCGGTCCACCAACACGATCTGGCCGGGCGGAAGATCCGGATCCAGGCCACCGGCGATCCCGAAGTTGATCACCGACGTCGGGCGTCGTTGTTGCAGCTGGTGGCGCAGGAAGCGGGCCGAACGATGCACTCCGACACCGCACACGATGGCGCCCGCGCATAGCGCCCATCGTTCCAGGCGCAGGGCCACCACCCGGAGCTCCCGCTCGTTCAACGGCTCTCTTTTTCTTTTTGCTTGCGGGCCGCCTCGACCACCATCTGCAGGTATTCGGGCTCGGTCAGCATCTTGACCTTGTGCCGCAGGTCGGCGTGCACGATGGCCACCATCAGGGTCTGGGCGCCCAGGCGGATCAGGTCGATCCAGATGGCCACCGACACGATCCCCAGCAGCTGTTCGTCGAAGAAGCTGGCCAGATAGAGGATCGGGAACCCCAAGAAGATCCACGGATAGGAGGAACCCACCGGCGCGCTGTCGTCCTTCTCGTCCCAGTCTTCTGGCAGATCACCGGCATCTACGAGCAATGTCTTAAGCTGCTCGGCCCGGCTGACGTTGCGGAAGAAGAACACGAAGTACATCAGGTTCAGCCCCAGCAGCGCTGCGGCCATCAGGCGCTCGCCCGGATAGACCAACAACATCTGCCCCAGCATGGAGAGGAACAGGTGGGGGATGATCCGGCTCTTGGCCCACAGGGGCTGTGCGGCACGGGGCGATTCGCGGGGCGATTCGCGGGGCGATTCGCGTAACTCGTTCATGGGCACGAATGGTACACCAGAACTGATAGACTCGCTTGCCATGCAGGGCACACTCCAGAGGGACGGATGGTCGGCGGCCGGCGCGGGATTCCTGGCGCGGGTCGTGGATGAGGTGGCGCGCACGCAGCGCGCCGGTGTGGCGACGCTTGATTTTGATGATACATGTATCGCCGGGGACATCGGCGATGCCATCTTCCATCGTGCGGCGGAGCAGGGCCTGCTCGAACCCCCGGGGCGGTCCGCCGCTGAATGGCTCCGCCGAGCCGAGCAGATCCTCGACGAGCGCGGGCCCGGCAAGGGGTACGCATACGTCCTGGAAGTGTTCGCCGGGATGGAGCTGGGCCGTTTCGAGGAACACGTCCGGGACACCCTGTCGCAGGAGCTGGCGGCGACCGTGGGCCGGCGCGCCCTGGCGGGAGGGGACGGGATTCGGGTACGCAGCGGGATCCGGTACCGCCGCAGGGTTCGCCAGCTGATCCGCCGGCTCGACGAAGCCGGCTGGCAGGTCTGGATCATCTCCGGCAGTGCGCTATGGGCCGTACGGATCGCAGCGGCATCCCTGGGCGTGGCGGCGGAGCATGTGCTGGGCCAGCGCACGGAGCTGCGGGACGGCTGCCTGACGGATCGCTCGGTCGAACCGCCCGTATTCGGCGCCGGCAAGGTCCAGGTGCTGTCCCGCGTCCTGGGCCGGCCACCGGACCTGGCCATCGGTGACTCCCCAAACGATCGGCACCTGCTGGAGTGGGCCGCGCACGGCCTGGTGATGGACGCCGGGGATGCCAACAGCATGGCCCCGGAGGCGTCGGCACGGGGCTGGGCGGTGGAACCCGTACCTTCCTCCTGGCGCCCCTCGATCTTCGGGTGACTCCATCGACCTGACCCCCTCGCATGGGATAGATTTGAGGCATGGGAGATCCCAACATGACGGGGGCCATCTGTGGGCGCTGCAAGCAGGCGTTGCCCGACGAAGCCCGGTTTTGTGACAGCTGCGGAGCCATGCGGACGGTCTCCGAACCGCCCGTCGAGAAGAACCCCTTGTGCCGGCCCTCGGTGCGCAACCCGGTCCAACGGGCCGAGAATCTCCGCGCGGATGGCCACCTGGGCGCCGCCCTCGATCTGGTGCAGGAGGCCGCTCTCCGCGCCGAGGGGCACGCCGACTGGGCCCAGCTGGAGGCCAGCATGCGGGCACGTATCGCCCGCACCGCGGTGGAGACTGGCGGGGTAGGGGAGCCTCTCCCAGGCACCAGGTACGAGCCCATGCGGCACCTGCTGTCGATCCAGGCCGACGTGGAATGCGGCCCCGCCATCGACGAGGCGGTGCTGGCTTTCGTCAGCGATGGGAAGCTGGTGCGCGTCCCCAGCGGTGCCCTCGCTGGTCAGCCGGATGAAGGGATCGCGCTGGACGACATGATCCAGCGTGGGGAGGCACAGCTACACGAGCTCCCGGGCCTGCGCGCGACGGCCGTCACCTGCGGTTTCCGCGGCGGGCGCGTTTGGGTCGCCGGGGAACGTCAGGACGGGCTGGGGCATACCCTCGTGGTCCATGACCGGGAGGGGTGGCGGGAGATCATCCCGACCCTGGAGGCGGGCGTGACCCGGCTGGCCATCAGCGGCCAGGGCCGGCGTCTGGCCGTGGGCACCGAGTCGGGCAAGGTGGTCCTGGTGGACACCACGGCGGGCTCGGAGTTGGTCATCGGTGGCCGCCATCTGCTCCGGTCAGCGGTCGTGCACTGCGGCGGGCTGGCCGACGGGGAGATGGCCTTCGCCTGGGGGGGTCGCGGTCATCCCGTACTACTGGGCTCGGTCACCGGCGCCGAGGAGATCCAGCGCCTGGCCGTCCCACACCACGACGTCACGGATGTGGCGACGGGGGCCGGCGGGCGCATGCTGATCACCGTCGACGAGGTGGGCCAGCTCTGTTTCTTCCGCGCCGACACCTGCCGCCAGGTCGGGCAGGTCCATCTGCCCGTGATCCAAGATCCGCAGGTCCTCGTCGGTGGCATGGACACCTCCCACGAATCCGCACTGATCCGGCCGGGGGGCGACGCGCTTCACTGTTACGAATTCCACTATCAGGTGTTCGTCGGCGAGCCGGTCCACGTGGTGCGTTCCAAGCCGGAGGAGGCCCCGAGCGGGTGCCGGGCCTGGATGGACCCGTGCGCCGATTATCTGGTGTTCACGAATGAGGGGATGATCCAGGTCTATGACGCCCGGATGAGGCCTGTACGCGACTGAACGGCCCCGGCCTTACTTGAACGTGATGCTCTTGACGCTGTGGCGGTTCTGTTCCTTGAGCTCGCTCTGCAGATCGGCGATGGCAGAGGACATGCTCTCGTAGTGCTGGGTGTTGGCCACCAGCTTGTACAGCCGGAAGGTCACCGCCGTGGAGGCGTCGTTGTCGAACACGAAGGTGAAGGTTTCGCGGGTGTCGACCTTGTAGGTGCCGCTGAACTCGTGCTTCTCGCGCATGCGCACGGTCGAGACCTGCTTGAGGGTGCATTCCCACAGGATGGGATCCTTGTCCTCGTCGCTGTAGCAGTCCATGTCCGAGGACGTGTTGGGCCGGCTGACGCTGATGCTCTTGATGTTCTTCCAGTCCGTGTCGAACAGGTTCACATCGGCGGCGACGCTGATGCCGGTGTTCTTCTCCGGATCATTGCCGTACCAGTCATCGCCACGGAACACGTGGGTCAGCGTGCCGCTGTGGGACTTGCCGTCCACCATCGAGACGGTGCAGCCGAGTCCGGGGTCGACGTTAGCGTCGCCGAGTTCGAGCTTGGCCTTGCCCGTGTCTGCGGTCTCGGTGTCGGCCGCCACTTCGGTGGCCTCCTCGTCGCCTGCGAAGGCGTTCATGGGTACGAGGAACATCAAGCTGAGAGCGATGAGGTGAATGATGCGCATGGGACCTCCCGTATTTTTGCCGCATCCTAACGCGCACCCTTCTGGGAAGCAACGACGGTATGGGGGCCGGATTCATTCGGTTTATTTGGATCGGGGCTGGCCGACGGTCAGCAGATCGTCGAGGGCCTGCATCAGCGTCTCCCGATCCCCGAGCTCGCTGAGCCGGCGCCGGAATGTGCCGGAGCCGGGCCGGCCCGCCGTGTACCGCACCAGGTGGCCGCGGATGCGGGAACAGGCCCGCTCCTCGGGGCGATCGCGGCGGGCCTCCACATTGGTGGCGATCAGGGTCTCCAGGTGCCGCGAGACGGCGGACGTGACCTGTTCCGGCGTCACCTCCTCCGCGTGCCCTTGAGCGATCTCCCGGAAGATCCAGGGATTGCCGATGGCCGCCCGCCCCACCATCACCGCATCCACGCCGGTGGTGCCCATCATCCCCTCGGCCTGCTCGCCGCCGGTCACACCGCCGTTGCCGATGACCGGGATGGAGACGGCGGAACGCACCTCCGCCAGCAGGTCCAGGTCGACCTTGCCCGTGTGGACCTGGCTGCGTGTGCGGGCGTGCACGGTGAGCGCCGCGCAGCCCGCGGCCTCGAATCGCCGGGCGAGCTCCACCGCGTTGACCTCGTCTGCCGACCAGCCGCTGCGCATCTTCACCGTGACCGGGCAACTCACCGCTGCGGTGACCGCCTGGACCATGCGTTCGGCTTTGGGCGGGTCGCGCATCAGCGCCACGCCCGATCCCTTGCGCACCACCTTGCGCGCCGGACAGCCCATGTTGAGGTCGATGAGATCCGGTGTCACCAGCTCCTCGGCGACCACGGCCGCCTCCGCCACCCGCTGGGGATCGGGACCGTAGAGTTGCAGCCCCACCGGGCGTTCGCCCGGGTCGATGCGCATCATCCGCAAGGTGGTGGGCACGTTGCGCAGTAGCCCCTCGGCGCTGATCATCTCGGTGAAGACGAGGGCCGCGCCCTGCTCGGCGCACAGCAGGCGGAATCCACGATCCGTGTAGCCGGCCATGGGGGCCAGGACCCCCTTGCCTTCGATCTCGAGGTTGGCGATGCGCAACGTCATGTGCTCCAAATGGCCCCGCGGCGCCCGTGTGTCAAGTTCTCGGGGATCATTCGAATAATGCGGCGACGAACCACGTCTACTCCTCTACAACAACAGGCGGGAATTGCCCGAGATCGTGTGAGCCGATTGCCGTGGACTGCTGGTCTTCGAGCCGGTGCCGGGGTGCGCGGTTTACTTGGTTGTGTACGCCCGCGCAAGGCTTACCGGGGTCGGTAACAGGGCGGTAATTTCCGGGTGTCTGTTGTTGAGGCAATGTGAAGCCATGGACAACGCAAGACGCACAGGAGGTGTCGCAATGAAAAACGGATTGAACCTGTTCAGGGTGACTTTTTTATCGGTAGCCGCAATGGCTCTGCTGCTCATGGGTGGCTGTGAATTACGGGTGGTGGACGGCGGCTACCCCAACTGGTGCGGGGACCATCCCGACGATTCGTGTTGGGGTGATGACGACGACAACGGCAACTCAAGCCCCCGCCCGGACGACGACGACGATCCGGCCTCCGACGACGACGACGACGACGGCCCGCTGGACTCGGACAACGACGGCCTGAGCGACGAAGAAGAAGAAGACCTGGGCACGGACCCCGAAGACGCCGACAGCGATGAGGATGGCCTCTCCGACGGCGCAGAAGACAACCTGGGCACGGATCCCCTCCACCCGGACACGGACGGTGACGGTATCCAGGACGGCACGGAAGAGGGCCTGGACAATCCGCTGACCGAGGACACGGACCTGGACTCCTTCATCCCGGACGCGGACGGTGGCGAGAGCACCACCGATCCCCTGCTGGACGACACCGATGGCGGTGGCGCACTGGACGGCGCCGAGGACGCCAACGGCAACGGCGCCCTGGATCCGGGCGAGACCGATCCCAACGACGCCGGCGACGATGCCGAGGTGCTCGACGCCGACGACGACGGCCTCAGCGACGCGCAGGAGGAAGACCTGGGCACCGACCCGGACGACCCGGACACGGATGGCGACATGCTCGACGACGCGGACGAGCTGCTGGCAGGCACGGATCCGCTGGACGAGGACACGGACGACGACGCCCTGCTGGACGGTATCGAGGAGGGCATCGGCACCGATCCGCTGAATCCCGATACGGACGGCGACGGCATCTCCGATGGCGAAGAGGTCGCCGACGGCACCGACCCGCTGGATCCGGACGACCCGGTCCAGTCGGGCGATGATGATGACGACGACCCGGCAGGCGACGACGACGACGACGACGCGATGCCTCAGGACGACGACGATGACGACGGCAAGCCGTTCCCCACGGACGACGATGATGACAGCAATGGCAATGGCAACAACGGCTGTGACGACGGCTATTGCGAAGACGGCGAAGGCGGGTGCGTGTGCCGGCTAGGTGGATCGGCCAGTCCCTCCTCCCTGCTCGCTCTGTTCCTGGTCGGCGGCGTGCTGGCGCTGAGGCGTCGCACGCACTGACGAACGGTCAAGAAGACCGTCCGTTCGCGGACTTCTTGTAGGCTCCGTACCTTGCAGGAGCCGTGGCACCCCCAGCCCCTCCGGGTTCATCCCCGGGGGGGCTTTTTTTTTGGTGAGAGCGGGTTTCGTGAGAGCCGGGTTGGAGCTACGGAGCGTGGACCTCGACCTGAGACGGCAACAGAGCCAGCCGCGTCGCCCCCGATCGTTTCTCGATGAAGCTGGCGTCGATGTCCTTGCGCTTGAGCATGCCCCGCGTGTCGTGGATCAGCTTGCCCAGCGAACTGGGGTCCCGCCGTTCCGAGCCCTTGACGCCCCAGAGCTTGATGCGCAGCTGGTCGTCGGAGACCCAGCCCCGGTTGGGCTCGGGGGTGGTGGGGGGCTCGTTGTGTAATTCCATCGCCAGGATGTACAGCAGCAGGAACCGCATGCTGCCGTCGGCCTCGAAGCTGGCCTGGCCCTGCTCGACGCGGATCGTGCCCGCCGAGAGGTCCTTGGAGAACAAGATCAGCCGGGTCGGATCCCGCAAGGAGATGTCGCCGGTGGCCGCCACCGTGGGCGCCTCCCCACCGGTGTTGACCAAGGCATTGGTGGTCAGGGAATCCAGCACGTAGGGACCGGACGTGCCAAAGGTGATGCGGCTGCCCTCCACCAGATCCACCCAGCGGCCGATGCGGATGCCATCCACGAACGTGCCGTTCTTGGAGTTGAGGTCCATCACCCGCACTCGACCTTTGTGGAGGCCAAGTTTTGCGTGATTGGTACTCACCCGCGGGTCGTCGATCACCAGGTCGTTCTTGGGGCCCCGCCCCACGGTAAATCGGTTCTTGAAGGGCAGCTTCTGCCCCGTCGCTTCGTTTAGCAGAACCGGCAAATTCCTCACCTCGAACTGGGGGACGCGCCCCCGACAAGCCGCGTCTCGCCTTCTCGTGAGATTAGTGTACAACCACGGCCTCGGTTTTTGTCGCGCGATCTCCACATATCCGCGCGCGGCTTGACCAGGGATAACGCCTTTGATACCCCCGGCAGGGGAGAATTTGGCAGGAGACCAACATGAAAGTCGATGTCCTCACAGTGGGTACGTTCCAGGTCAATTGCATCATCCTCGGGGATGAACAGAGCGGGAAGGGGATCGTCATCGATCCCGGGGAGGACGCGCCGCGGATCCTGGCCCGCATCGACGAGCTGGGCCTGGATATCGAGAAGATACTGCTCACCCATGGCCACCTGGACCACGTTTTGGCCGTGGGCGAGGTCAAGGAGGCCACGGGCGCCCAGGCCTTCATCCACCCGGATGACAAGCCATTGTACGAGCAGATGCCGGCTCAGGGCCGGATGTTCGGGTTCAACGTGGAAGCCGGGCCGCCCCTGGACGGCGACCTGGCCGAGGGGCAGATCATCGAGGTGGGCGCCATCCGCCTCAAGGTGATCCACACGCCGGGCCATTCGCCGGGCGGCGTGAGCTTCCTGTGGGAAGAGGAGGAGAAGGGCATCGTGTTCTGTGGCGACACCATGTTCGCTCGTTCCATTGGCCGGACCGATCTTCCGGGGGGGGACTACAACACCCTCATCAAAACCATCAAGCAGCGGCTGCTGACCCTGGACCCGACCTACCGGGCGATCCCGGGCCATATGACCGAGACCACCATCGGCGCAGAGGCGCAGTACAACCCGTTCCTCACGGGCGCAAGCTGGTTATAGATGTCCAAGCAAGCCAAACCGCCCGAGCAGCCCACCTCCGACGCCCAAGCCATCCGTGGCTGGGAGTGGCTGCCCCTGCTCGCAACCGGCGCCGGCCTCATCGCCGGCATGCTCTCCTACAAGGGGTACATCAAGGACGACGCCTTCATCTCGTTCCGCTTCGCACGGAACCTGGCTGATGGCAACGGCATCGTCTTCAACATCGGCGAGCACGTGGAGGGGTACACCAACTTCCTGTGGGTCGTCTTGCACGCACCGGTGTTCTGGTTCGGCGGGGATCCGGTGGTCTGGAGCAAGGTGCTGGGGGCGCTGTGCGCCCTGGGTACGATGGTGCTGGTCTTCCTCACCGTGCGCTGGCTGCACGGCCGCCCATCCCCGTTCCACTACATCGGCCCGGTGCTCATCGCCACCTCCACTTCGGTGGCGCTGTGGGCCATGAGCGGGATGGCGCCGTCGCTGATGATGCTGGCTGGCACCTGGACGGCGTACCACCTGTTCCGCGCCCTCGCCGAAGGCAAGCGCAGGGACTTCGTGCTGGCCGGGGTGGCCATGTGCGTGGCCGCCCTGACCCGGCCCGAGGGCCACATGTTCTTCATCGTCGGCGTGCTGACGCTGGGCATCCAGGCGCTCAAACGCCGGGAGATCCCGGTGGGCGTGTGGTGGATGATCGGCGTCTTCAGCGCGGTCATCGCGCCCTACCATCTGTGGCGGATTCTCACCTTCCACGAGCTGCTGCCGAACACCTACTACGCCAAGGCCACCGCCGGCAGCGAGGTCTGGGGGTACGGCGTCGAGCAGCTGGGCAGCTTCCTGGCCTTCAACCTCAACGCCGTCCTGGGCGTGGCCATGCTGGCGGCGTTGATCCCGTCCCGGCGCCGGCCCCTGCGGGCCATCGCCGTCGGGCTGTGCCTGTTCTTCATGTTGTATCTGGTCAAGGTCGGCCGGGACGAGATGAAGTATTACCGGCTGTTCCTGCCGGTCTACGGGCTCTACGTGTTGATGGCGGGCGAGGGGCTGCGGGCCCTGTGTGAGCTGTGGAAAGGCTGGAAACCACCGTGGATGGCGGCCTTCCCGGCATACGCCGTGGTGGGCGTGGTGGCGTTCTTCAGCATCACGTTCACCATCGACCATCGCTACGAGAACCGGTACGTGCAGATGTCCGAGGATTCCTTCCAGAAGATGGGGGCGTACATCCTCGAGCACAGCGACCCGGATGATCGGGCCATCTTCCAGGACATGGGGGCCTGCCCCTACGCCGCCTATCCCATCTCTTTCGTCGATCCCATCGGTGTTCTGGATCACACGGTGGCCCACGAGCTGGCGGCCATCGGCATGAACCCGTTCCTGCGCAACGTCAAGGCCAAGCAGCCCGGCGGCCGCACGGAGATCAAGGAGTTCGACGCACGCATCCGCGACTATCTGTTCGAGCAGGACACCCGCTGGGTCGGGTTCGTGGGGTACGTCAACAAGAAGCCCAAGGGCAACCGCTCGAAGACACGCAAGAAGTGGGACGAGGCGATGGAGACCGGGGGCCTGGAAGCCGCCGAAGAGGTGCTGGCGCCCCGGCTACGGCACAACTCCCACTCCCACAACCTCTACGCCGATAAGCGCTTCGAGGAGCGCTACGCCATCGAGAAGGTGTGGATCCGCCACAACGGCTATTACCTGGTGTTGTTCCAGCGCAAGGAGGGCGTCAGCCCGTAGCGAACCTAGGTTCGACGCCGGAGCCACACGGCCAGGCCGGCCAGCGCGCCGAGCAGACCGGGCAGGGCCTGGGGGGGCGGGGCTCCACCGACGTGGCAGGCGGCGCCACTATCGCTGCTGTAGGACTCCTCGTCCGCCGGGGGATCGGACTCGGTCTCTTCGTAGACGAACAGGTACGACGGCGTCGTGCACAACCCGTTGGGATTGCACACGGTAACCTCCGCCAACCCGGCGTCCCGTGCCGGCGTGACCACCTGTAGATGGCCCGCGTCGATGAAGACCGTCTCCACGGTGGTGCCGTGGAACGAGGCCACCGCGTCTTGCTGGAACCAGGCCCCGTAGATGTCCAGGCGATCCCCGCCGATGTCCAGGCCGCGCTCCGGCTCGATCTCGGTGAAGATCGGTACGGGAGCGGACGGTGGAGGGTCATCGACGAACGTGAAGGCGCCCGACAGATCGTCGGAGAAGGCATCGTTTTGAGCCCTCAGGTCTTCTAGGCCGGCCTGTTCCCAGGCCGGCAGACTGAGGGTCGCCCGGTTGCTGTCCAGCAGGACGGCCACCAGCTGGGTACCGCCCAGGTAGAACTGCAGGTCATCGGTGAAGTTGTCGCCGTGGACCGTCACCTCCTGCTCCGTCCCCAGCGGGCCGGTCTTCGGGGAGACGTAGTAGAGCTCGAAGGGAACGCCGGTGGCGGGTTCGGCCAGCGCAGTATCGCCAAAGGCGAACTCGTCCAGCAGGACCGCGGAGTCCAGGACCCCATCCCCCAGGTCGTACAGCGTGAATCGGATCTCCACGGTCTCGCCCGCGACGACCGGCGCCACCGTCTGTAGCCAGGTCGTGCCGCCACCGTAGCTGCCGCAGTCGAACCCCGTGTCCGGCAGGGACAGGGGATTGGTGATCGTGAACAGCTCGCTGTTGACCGAGATCGACTCCCCCTGACCGTCGTAGACGATGGCGCCGTCCCAGGCGGCGGAGGTGAGCCGCGCCGAGAACGTGTCGCTGTACAGGGCGCCCAGATCGGCCGGGTATTCGCGGGAGAAGAAGGCGAACGAGAAGCTCAACGACGACGCGCCGGCAGGGACCAGGCACTCCATCGTGAGATCGACCCGGTCGTATAGCTCATTCCCCTGGGTGTCCTCGCCCCAATAGTAGAGATCGTGATCCTCGCAGGAGGGCAATGTGGAGGTGTCCCCGGTGTACAGCAACGCCATCGTGGGCCCCTCCAGCGGATCGTAGGTGCCCAGCTGGTCCAGCACCTCGCGCTGGCTCTCCTGCCCGGAGAGGGTGATGGGACTGCAGTCCGAGAGCAGCACACCCATGGCGTCGGCGATCTCCTCGGGGGAGACGGCCAAGGCGACGTAGGGCAGGTACAGCGCCAGCGCCAGCGCGGCGGCGGCACCGATGGGGAGGGTTCGTTTCATGGATTCTCCCTTCATCGGTTGACCTCGGGACCGCCCAGGTCGTCGTGGGTGGTGTTGTTGTCCAGGGCCAGATACGTGCCTTCCGGCAGATCGAGGGAGACGGCTATCCATACCTCACCGGCCAACAGCGGTATCGCCGGCTGCAGAGCGTCGGCCACCGTGGCTCCGGCCAGCTCGATGTCGAGGGTTGGCGTCACGGCCTGCCCGGACTGGTGGTCCGAGTGGTAGGTGGCCGCCACGGTGTACTGCCCCTCGATGGGCGAAGGGATCACGATGGTCTCCGTGCCTGGGCTGCCGCCGCTGCCGCCGTCGTAATCGTCGCCGCTGTAGGTGGGGTTGTCGTGGGCATTGATCGCCTCACCCCAGTCGGGTACCGGGTTGCCGAAGAAGCAGTCGGTGTCCGACCAGTAGAAGCCGTCCGGGCCCAGCAGGTGCAGGTCCACGTCCGTGTCCGGCGTGTTCCACGTCAGCGTGACGGACAGTTCTTGGGGGGGCAGGGCCTCCAGGGTGATGTAGTCCGGCTCGCTGGTCTTCTCGGAGACCGACGACGTGACCTCCAGCTTGACCCGGTACGTGCCGGCGACGTCCGGTACGAACACGGGGCGGGCCTGGTCCGGCTCCCCGGTGACCGGGTCCTCGTGAGGCAAGGTGATGTTGGCCGCGCTCCCCAGCGGCGTCTCGTGGAATTCCCACCGGTAGGCCAAGGTCGGGGAGTCCAGCTCGGCCGCCGGATCCATCGAACGTGTCCCCACCAGCTGGACCTCTCCGTCCGTGTGATAGGCGTAGGGCAAGAGCACCGTCCCGCCCGAGCTGTCCTTGGCCTCGATGCGAGCCTCGGCCACCGGCGCATCGGGCTCTGGCGGTTGGATGACGGGCTGGGGGCAGCCCACCAGCCAGATGACCGGGGCTGCAACCGCGACCAGCAGCGCCAAGGTGGACGTTCTTGGTTCGAACATTCCGCTTCCCCTCGTCCCGTCCGTGCTCCCCACGCCGGACGATCGATACCACTTCACTTTATCCCAAAACGTCGCGAGACCCTACCGCCCTGACCATCTAACATACGATGGGCCGGCGAAGCGGGGAAAACCCCGATTCTTTGGGGTTTTTGCGGTTATTTTGCGCAGCCCTGAAGGTGGCAGCTTCCGTTGACCGGCGCCCCCGCCTGCGCTAAAATTTTGAGTGAATAAAACCTCATCCGGACATCTATGCGTACCCTATTCTTGTTCCTATCTGTTCCGCTCCTCACCGTGGGCCTCACCGGCTGCCCGGAGAAGGACCCCATCGAGAAAGCCATGGACGAGATGGAACTCGAAGTGGACACCGACTTGATCATGATCGGCGATGAAGAACCACCGCCGGAGGCCAAGAAGAGCCGTTCAACCGGCAAATCAAAGGCACGCGCACCCGTAGCTGTAGCCGCCAGCGGGCCCACGATCTCCGAATCGGATGTCGTGTCCGTCGTCAAGAAGAAGAAGGGGCAGGTCCGATCCTGCTATGAGAAGGAGCTCAAGACCGAGCCGGACCTGCTGGGTGTCGTTTCCGTGGCATGGACCGTCACCGGGGCCGGCGGTGTGACCAATGTTCAGATCCTACGCAACAGTACCGGGAACCGTGACATGGAAGGCTGTATCAAGCGCACCATCGGTTCGTGGTCCTTCCCGGCGAGCCACGGTGGCGAGGTGGACATCGAGTACCCGTTCCGCTTCGTCCCGGGTGGCTGATTCACCGAACACGTAGCTCCCATGGCTTCCCACACCCGACTCATCTTGCTCGTCCTGTTGGCCGCCCTGGGCCTACCCGCCGGCGCCTCCGGCCAGGTCACGCTGAAGCTCGAACGCAACGAAGGCAACAAGGCGGTGCGTTTCCAGATGCTCGGCGGCTACCGCGCGGGCCTTCACGCCCAAGATGGCTTCGCCATCGATCCGGGGGGCTCGGAGTTCTACCAGCGCCTGTATCTGGATCATCGGCTGCGCTTCCAGCCGGTCCTCACGGTGCGTGACGTCTTCATACTCGGCGGCGAACTCGACCTGCTGACCGGGGTCCTGGGGGGCTTCCTGCCGGATCTGACGGCCGCCTACGACGAGCGCCTGCGCTGGACCGCCTCCGGGCTCCAGTACGCGGAGATCCGCCAGCTCTACATCAAGCTGGAGCCACAGCGGTTCCATCTCGAGGCGGGGATGCTCGTGGACCATTGGGGGCTGGGAGCGGTGGCCAACGGGGGCGGCCCGGCTGCAGCTGGCTTCGGCGATGACCCGTTTGGCACCGATGCCTTTGGCGATCAGGTACTGCGGGTGGGGATGACCGTCCTGCCGGCGGTGTCGGGAGGGACCGCGGGGCACATCCGGGCCCAGTTCCTGCTGGAGATGCCGGTCCGGGACGAGCAGACCCAGCTGTTCGCGCGCAAGGATGTCTACTTTGGCCCGGCGATACGGGTCCTCTACGACGCGGCCATGGCCAAGGCCGGCCTGTGGGTCTGCTACCGCAACGGGCGCCAGGCCACGGGCGACACCGCCGAGCACCTGCAGGTCGATCTGTTCTTCGACCGTTCGCTGCCGCTAGGACGGCAGGGAGCCTCCTTCCGCCTTGCGATGGAGGGGGCCGGGCGGGTGGGGCGCACCGCGTTCTCGGACGGGTGGCCCGCCCTTGGGCGCCGCCAGATCGTCGGTGGGGCGCTGGTCGTCGAGGGCGGCATCGGATTCCCGGGGCCGCGGGCGGGCAGCGGCCTGGAGTTCGGGCTGCGGGGTGGGCTGGCCAGCGGCGACGACGACCCGGCAGACGAGGTGGAGACCGGGTTCGAGCTGGACCGCGACTACAACGCCGGCCTGATCCTGTTCGACGAGGTGATGGCGGGCGCCAGCGCGCGCAATGCCAAGCTCATCGGCGAGGCCTCCGGCTACGACAACACGCGCTATGCCAGTGAGGGCGCCATCGAGGGGGCCGCCTTCGCCATGCCGTTCGTCGCGTGGTCCCCCCACCCCAGGGTGCAGTTCCGCCTGGGCGGGATGCTGGCAGCGGCCACCACGCCACCGGTGTTCCTGGTGGAATCCACCGACCCGGATGCCGCCTCCATCGAGCGGGGCCAACGCTTCCTGGGCGGCGAGCTCAACGCGGCCGTCGAGGTGGACGCGCCCCTGCTCCCCGAGGTCCAGCCCCGCACCCGGTTCGGGTTCCGGCTAGAATACGGGCACCTGTTCCCCGGGCCGGCCCTCACCGAGGGCTGGGACATCCCCGTCGGTCAGGTCGACCTGCTGTCCCTGCGCGTCGGGATGACGTTTTAGCGTGAATCCGCCTCAACCGGCGTGCAGACGGGATTGACAAGCAGCCCGGATTCGTTCATTGAATGGGAGTTGGGCCCGCGTCGGGCAGCTTTGGAGCGAACACCACTCATGAAGAAGACCATCATCCTCATCCTGGCTCCCGTTCTCCTCTCTCTCGCGGCCTGCGAGGAAGAGAACCCGGCGTACGACACCTTGTTGCCGCTGATCAGCGGCAGCACCTTCAACTACGACAGTGACTCCGACGACGATACGTGGTTCATCAACGTCAAGGACGGCGCGGGGAAAGACGGGGAACCCTCGTGGGATTACACGTTGATGGTCCGCGACTCCCTCGGCCACGAGACGCCCAATGACATCCACGACCTGTACGTGGGTGAGGATGGGTACACCGAGGTGGCCCCCGCCGAGACGGCGCCGGAGCTGTATCTCAAGATGCCGCCCGCCGAAGGGGACGTCTGGGAGGAGATCATCCCCCAGTCCACCACCCAGTACTTCTATGACTTCGAATACGAGGATCGCGAAGACGTGACGGTCCCGGCCGGCACGTTCGAGGACGCCTGGGTCAAGTACCAGACCAGGCTCCTACAGACCAACAACGACTCCTGGGAGACCAAGACCCGTGATTGGTACGTGGTGGGTGTGGGGCTGGTCCAGCGGGTGATCACCAGCAGCGAGGGGGAGGACACGACCCTGACGCTGACCGACTACGAGTTCCCCGAAGAGTAATCCTCAGCGCAGCCGCAGCGGGTTCCGGCCGCTGCTCACCACCGCCGACAGCAGATCCCGCAGCTTGGGGTAATCTTCCGCCGTCACCCGGCCCATACGGATGGTCGTCTCGCGGGTGAGGACGACCTCCTTGCGGCCCACCGCGCGGTCGCGGGTCAGCTCCACCTGGGGGGTACGCACCGAGACGGCCTCCCAGCCCTCCACGGCCCGCCCCTGCACGCCGGGGCCGGAGAGCCGTATCTCCAGCGACTCGTGGTAGGGCCACAGGATCAGCGGCGCGGTCCGGTCGCCTCCCAGCACCAGCCCGGCCAGATCCGCCGACTGGCCGTCGATGGGGGGCAGCAGATCCGGGGCCAGCAGCGGGGCCTCCAGCGCTCCCGACTGCTCCTGGAACAGGCGTGGGATCTCCACGTCCATCAGCAGGGTCACCCGGTGGGAGCCCGGCTCGCCGTCCCCCATCTCCATGGAACGCACCGACACGCCGGGCAGGGACTGGGCGAGCCAGGCGTCGAAGGTGCGCAGGCGATCCGCTTCGGGAATGCTCCACAGGTCTTCGCGCAGCAGGGCGTCCTCCTGGGCGAAGAACGACAGCCTCAGCGCGCCGCCGGCGTTGCCCTCCGCATCCACCACCAATTCCATGTGGGCGTCCAGGCCCGGCAGCTGCCCCGACGGGGCCGGCGTGCGGGGGGGGAGGGGAGTCGTCGTGGTGAATACGCCGATGACGTCCGCGTCCCGCAGGGCTGGGTGCAGCCAGCCGACGGGCTGGTACGGATCGGACAGGTCCAGCCAGATGTCCTCGTCGTCGCCCGCCACTACCCGTAGCAGGGAGTAGGGGTAGTCGCTGACGTGCCGGGTCATCTCACCCAGGGCGGGCAGATAGCGGGGCCGGACCTGCACCAGGTCGGCTTCCACCCCGGCCGCCTCCAGCAGCGCGAGCACCAGCGTGCTGTGGGATCCGGCGCCGACCGCCAGGATGTCCACCGCCTCGGCCGCCTCCTCGGCTGCGTTGGCAGCTGGCCGGATGTTTTCTCGAACGAACGCCACGATAGTCTGGGTGGTGGCCGCGTCATTTCCCGGCACCGTCAGCTGGCCGGCCAGCTGCCCGATGAGCGGGTCCTGGCGCACGGCGGCGCGAACGGAGGGCCTGACCGCGGCCAGGGACTGCTCCAGATCGGTCCACACCAGGAGCTGGACCCACGGCAGGTATTCCACCGCCATGGGGGCCATCGGTTGGGGAGCCGGCGGCTCCGTGTCCCGGACCACCCATCGCAGGCGCGTGCCCCCGTCGGGGAGGGGGGTCGTCTCCGGGTCGGGGCCGGTGCCGCGGATGGCATAGCTGGCACCGGGGGGCAGCAGGTAGACCATCTCGTGGTGACGTACGTATTCGCCCTGGGAGAGCAGGAACACCGGGCCGATGTGCGCGCCGTCTCGTCCCCCCTCGTCCGGCTGGCCGTCCACCAGCGCCTGGAGTTCGATGGTGCAGCCGGGGGTCAGGTCGCGCAGCGAGTAGGCGTCCTTTTCCACGGGCGGATCGGCGTCGACGATGGTCCCGTCGGTGCGCCAGGTCCTCGCGGCGATGACCTGCAGGGCCCCGGGGGCCAGCTCGGCGTAGGCGTCCACCGCGGGGCGATCCTGCAGCCGGACGGCCCGATGGATGCGGAACAGGGACGCCCCACCCTCGAACACCTGGACCTCCCGCCGATCGAGCAGCACGACCGTGGGGTAGTCAGCGGTCTCTCCGGGATCGGCCTCGAAGGCCTCGATGACCCCCCGGACCACCCCCTCGGGGTCTTTGGGATCGTAGCCGATGGGGGCCGGGTCTCCGCTGAGCCAGGCGTGGGGATCGTCCGTCCACCGCCACAGCTCCTGGCGCAGCTCGATGTTGGATGGATCGACGGCCAGGGCGGCCCGTATCCCTTCGCTGACCTCGGACTGGTCGCCCCGGGCCCGGGCCAGGGCGATGAGCTCCTGGTGCGGCCACACCGAATCGGGGAAACGGGCCGCGGCATCGAGCGCCAGCTCGGCGGCTCCCGCCGGGTCCTCCCCGGCCCGCGCCAACCAGACCCGCTTTTGCCAGATGGACTCGTCGTACGGGTCCAACGGCGTCAACTCCTCCAGCTCGGCGGCCTGTTCCTCCCGCCGGCCGAAAGACTCGAGGAGCTGGCTGCGACGGGTGCCGAACGGCTTGCCGATGGCCTCCAGTTCGCGCTCTTTGAGCTCGTGGGCCGAGGCCAGCTCCGAACGATTGCCGTAGAAGCTGGCCGTCTCGCGCAGCAGCTCGGGGTGGTCCGGAGCCAGAGCCAGGGTCTCCAGCAGCAACTCCTCGGCCTCGCGCGTCCATGACTGATTGATGTAACAGCGGGCCAGCTCCAGGTGGGCCTGGATGTAGTCCGGCCGGCGCTCCACCAGGCCGGCGAGCATCTCCCTCGCTCCCTCCGGATCTTGGTTCTTGAAGCGCCGGGCCAGCAGGTTCTCGATGCCCGCCAGCTCCGGATCGAGCACCAGCGCCTGCCGCAGGTAGGGCAGGCCCAACTGGCCGCGCGTGGAATCGGTCAGCGACGTGTCGGCGAGAATGCTCAGGCCCGCCCGGCGCTGGCATTCGACGCAGTACGGCAGACGGGAGGCGAGTTCGGTAGCGTCGGCGCGGCCGTGGCGGTTGGTGCCCTCGATGGCCTCGGCCAGGACCCGATCCAGTCGCATCTCCAGATCGTCCGGGTCCGCCTCGACGGCCTTACACAGGGTGTCCACGGCCCCGCCGGGGATGGTGCCCAGGTGGGTCGCGGGGGCGATGCCCTCCTGGGCCAGGTGCCGCACCTGCACGGAGAACGACGCCCGCCGCAGGTCGCTGGCCACCCGGACGCGGATGTCGTGGATGCCCTCGTCCAGCTGGAGCACGCCATGCTGCTGCCGGTCCCCGAAGGCCTCCCAGCGGTTGTGGGCCACTACCTCCACGCCGTCCACCCAGATGCGATAGCTGGATGTGGCCGCACCGCTGACCAGGTACAGGCCGGCGCGATCCAGCGGCAGCTCGGCCCATGCGTCGTAGATCCCACCCCCGGGGCGGGTGGGTACGGCGGGCACGTAGGGCGCCTCCTGAACGATCTCCAGCCCGGACTCCCGGTCCAGGGGGGGCAGCTGGTCAAAATCGGCCAGCAGGTCGTTCCCGGCGGGGCCGGCGATGGTCCAGCGGGTCACGTAGCCCCGATCCCGCAGGATGCGGATCGCCTCGGCCCGGTTGCCCTCGCGGGCCAGCTGCTCCTGGTACAGGGCCAGCAACAGATCCCGCGTCGCCGGGTTGGCCGGCAGCTGTGCCTGATCCAGCCGGCCGCCCTCGGCCAGCATGGCCAGCAACGGCCCCAGGCCCCGCACGTCCGCCTCGTTGGCGGCGATGAAGCGCCAGGCGAGTTCGGTGTAGATGCCGTCCGGGTCCGCATCGAGCAGGGCCGCACCTTCGTGCAGCAGATCGGCGAAGCGGCGATCCCGGCTGGCCGTCCGCGCCAGGCGCCAGTGGATCACCGAGGCGTTGGGCTCCAGCGCCTGGGCCTCCTCCAGCAGCGAGGCCTCCAGGTTGCGATCGGCGTACAGCAGGTAGACCAGCGAGGCCAGGCGAGCCACCTCCAGGCCGCTGGCCCGTTCCCGGCTGTGGGCCCGCCACAGCTGGCTGGCTTCCCGCTCCGCCGTCCGCCCGATGGAGGGGCCGGTGGTAGCACAGCCGGGCAGCCACAGCAGCAGCAGCAGGCAGCACGTCAGACGGTTTGTGGTCCTCATTGGCCACCCCCTACCGGTCGTAGCTCGATGGTCTGGTCCTGGGCCCGGTCGATGGCCAGGCAGAACTCGCGGAAGGACGGATACTCGGCCACCGGCACCCGGCGGTCCAGGTAGACCATGCGGATGCGCACCACAGCCTTGCCCTCCTCGATGGCCGCCGTCTGCTCGTAGGTGGCCCGGGGATGCTCCAGCGTCACCGGGGCCGGAAGGTCACCCACCTCCATGCCCGCCGGCGGCGCGATGGTCGTCGAGATCTCCACCAGATGGGGTAGGCGCATCACCAGGTCGGTGCGCCGGCCGTCCTCGCTCTCGGGGGTCAGGTTCTGCCCCAGATCGTCGGGGAAGAGGGTCACCGGCACGCGGAGCAGGTCTCCCTCCGAGCGGGCGAACGCGGGGATATCCCCGTAGACATCGAACTCCAGCAGATTGTCGAGCTCCTCGAAGCCCTCCGCCTGCACGTCCGTCAGCTGCACGCCGGTGAGACGCCCCTGGTAGTTGTCTTCCAGGGCCTGCACGCGGGTGGAGTCGTCGTGATAGGCGTGGCGCAGCTCGGAAACCAGCAGGCCCTCCTCTTCCCAGTGCTCGTGGAAACGAACGTCCCCCCCTGGGCCCACGGTCAACGCCGTATGGGAGCGGGTCACGTTTTCCTCGGGGGTCGAGATGGGGATGGTCACCAGCGTTCCCTTGCCGTCCATGGCAACTCGCAGCGCCATCGCCCCCTGATCGTCCCAGCGCAGGGACTCCATCGGCGAGTACTCGGCTGTGCCGTCCAGGTAGAGATCCAGCTCGGGGACGTAGGCGATGGCGTGGTTGAAGGCGTGCAGGTTGGCCGGCTCCTCGCTGGCGCGGCCGTTGACCACCGTCTGGAGCAGCACCACCTGCGCCTCGATGTCCACCGCGTCCAGCATGGCCACCAGCAGCGTCGCCTTGTCCTTGCAGTCGCCGTAGCCCCGCTCCAGCGTCTGGCGGGCCTCGTACGGCTTCCAGCCGTGGATACCGAACTCCAGCCCCACGTAGTGCGTGTTGCGTTGCACGTACTGGTAGATGGCCCGGATGGTGGCCTCCCGGTCCGGGGCGGCCTCGGCCAGCTCGCGGGCGATACGCTGGCCCTCCTCACCCAGCCGGAACTGGGGGCGGGAGAGGTCGATCCACCAGCTGGCCACCTGGTCCCAGGTCTCGAAGTTGGAGGCCGACAGGTAGGCCCCCACCTCGTAGACGCCCGGACCACCCGCTTCGGCGGGCAACGCCTCCAGGTCGAAGGCCCGGATCTCGTGGATACGGAGCGCCTCGTCTTCGGTCACGGCGGGTTCGGACGGCAGCTCGCCGCCCACGTACAGCTGCATCTCCAGGGGTACGGCGATGTGGATATGGGCCTCCACCGTCGGGACCCAGGACTGCATCAGCACCATGGCGCCGAAGAAATCGTTGAAGCGGTTGCGCTGCTCCCGGCTCTCCCGCTTGTACTCCAGGTGCAGTACGTCCCCCGGCCACAGGCTCTCGAAGGTGATCTCCTTGGAGTAGACCTGGTAGTACATGCCCGCCGCCCGGCTCACCGAGCTGTCGTCCCAGATGTTCTGCGCGCGGCTCGTCGTCCCGTCCGGGTGGAGGACCTCGGCGGACAGGACCCGCAGGAATTCGCGCTCTCGGTCATAGGGCAGGCTCACGGACTGGTAGGCCCGCACCCCCACCTCCGAGTCGATGCGGACGACCTGCTGGACATATTCCTGGGACGAGCCGTTGGGGAAGACCTGGGTGGCTTGATTGAACAGCAGGATGCGGGCCGCCACACCCTCGTAGAGGCCCAGATCGCCGCCGGTGCGCGGCAGGGTCTCGGGATCCCTGTAGTACTGCTGGCGCAGCGGATCTTCCCCACCTTGGAGGTGGGTCATGTACTGCTCCAGGGATGGGTTGCGCGGCTGGATCGCCAGGCTGGCCAGCCAGGCCTCTTCCGCCTCGCTGCCGCGGCCCAACCGGTGGAGCAGATCTCCCAGCTCCCGCCGCAGTCCGGCGCCATCGGGGAATCGCCCCTGCACCGACTGCAGGTGGGACACGGCCATCTCCCGGTAGCCGGCCCGCCACATCTCGCGGCCGAGCCCCCGCTGGTAGGTCAGCGCGTCGGGGAATCGTTCCGCCAGCAGCGCGCTCTGCTCGAGGGCCAGGTCCCACCGTCCCGATTGGCGCAGCACCGCCGCCAACCTGTTGCGGGTCGACGCCAGATCGGTGCGCACCAGGGCGGCCCGGTAGGCCTCGATAGCCTTGTCGCGGCGCCCCAGATCCATCCAGATCTGAGCCCTCAGCACCTCGAGGGTCGGGGCGTTGGGGTGGCGCTCCAGCAACGGGAGCAGCTCCTTCAGGGCCGCCTCCGGGGCATCCACCATCCGCAGCTCTTCCACATGGATCTTGGCCGCTCCCAGGTGGGTCGGGTCGGCCAGCGCCCGCCGCAGGGTGGCCAGCTCGTCGCGGTAGTTCTGGTGCCGGCGCTGGTATCGGTAGAGCGCCAACTGGGCGTCGGCCAGGTCGGGAGCCAGCTCCACGGCCCGGCGGATGGCCATCAGCTGCTCTTCGGGCTCGTCCGATTCACTGGCCAGCAGGAGGTTCAGTTCCGGGGAGTCGGGATCCGCCTCCAGGGCGGCCCGCAGCTGCTGCACCACCCGATCGTCCCGCCGGTCGGCCAGATCGAGCTGCCGGGCCAGCCGCGCAGCCCGCGCCAGCGCCGGACCGTCCGCGGCCTCTTCGTCGCCCCGGGCGAGGGCGTCGGCCACCGGGCGGTGGAGCGCCACCTGGGCCGAGGGCAGCTCGGCGGGGGCCCAGCCGTCCGGGACCGCGGCCTGGACCGTCAGCCCCTCCAGCGGCCGTCCATCCGGCCGGGTCAGGCGCAGGTAGATGCCCCAGGCGCCGCTCTCCTGGCCTGCCTTGATGCGTAATTCCGACCATCCGGCCGGCAGCACGGCGCCCTCCACCACCTGATCGGGCTGGGGGTTGCGCCGGGCCTGGTCCTCCAGCACGGTCTGGCGATCGATCTCCACCAAAAGCCCGTCGCCGCCACCGACGCGCAGGGCCACCGGCGTCTCCCGATCCACGTGGACGAACGTGCGCAGGAACACCAGCACGTCCGAGCGCTCCTCGAAGCTGGCGCGCAGGTTCAGGTAGCCGTGGGCGCCGAAGCCCGGGCGTTCCACCCAGGCCATCGTGCGGCCCTCCTCGGCGCACCCCTCCTCGCAGCCCTCTTGCTGGGGGCCCACCTCGCGGGCCATCGCCGCCCCGCCGTAGTTGGGGTAGGGGCCCAGCGTCGCCCAGTCCACCAGGTACCCGGCGGCCTCGAACTGCCGCCGCGACTCCTGTGCATCCCCCCGCCGGTCGGCGGCGGTGCCCAGCCACTCGTGGAGCCGGGCCGCCAGCACCGGATCGGTGGAGCGCCGGCCCAGCAGCTCCTGGGCCAGCGCCTGCAGCCGGGGTTCCACGTCCAGGTACTCCTGGTGGGCCTCCAGACGGTCCAGGGCGACGAGGCCGTCCGTGGTGCCGGCGCCGGCCTTCAACTGGGCGAACCATCCGTCGATGCGGGCCTCGGCGGTCCAGTCCACGGCCTGCGCGGGCGTACTCATCCACAGGATCACAGCCGCAGCGAACCACCGCGGCGCGGAACTCAAGGAAGACATAGCTGGTACTTCACCTCGGGCGGGAAACCTTCACCGGCAAACTGCTGGATCTGGGCCAGCAACCGATTGCGTGGCCCCTCCTCGAGCACGCTGAGGGTCACCTGGACCACGGTCAGCTGCCGGTCATCGGTAATGCGGATGCCGTATTTGTCGGGGTATCCGCTCATCTCGTACATCATCAACAGCTGGTTGATTTCCGCCTGTTTGGGCGGCAGCACGTAGGCCCCGGGCTCCCCCTTGTGCACCACCCGGCGGGTCAACATCACCTCGTCGGCCAGGCTGTAGGAGCCCGCCACGCCGGTCAGCGCCTCCACGCGCTCCTGGAAGCCGTGCAGGGCCACCAGGAACGCCGGGCTCTTCACCGGCTCACCGCCGGCGGTGTAGCTGATCAGCACCCGATCCGCCGAGGGGCCCAGCCCGGCCACGTCTTTGAAGATCTGGCGATCCCCGTGGGGCGTCCCGTCCACCGCCAGTAGGGCAGCGGCGAAGCGGGGGCGCAGCTCCTCGACCAGGGCATCCATGTCCACGCCCACGTAATTGACCACCGGCAGGTGGATGAAACAGGCGGTCTGGCCCACATTGACCAGATCCCCGACGAGGAACTCCAGGGAATCGAACAGGGCGCGGAACTCCGCTGCGCCGGCATCGTCCAGGGGCAGGTCATCGCGGATGGTCACCAGATCGGCGCCGCGGCCGGTGCGGCGGATCAGCGGCATCGTCGTGAGGGAGCGGACCTCCAGCTCGTGGCCGGTCTCCGCCTCCTCCAGGGCCCGCGTCAGATCGTCCACGGTCTGCAGCCAGTCCGGCGCGAACAGCGGGCCGGGTACCATCGGACGGACGGCCACCACGTAGGCGGACTGGTTCCCGACGCGGTCCACCAGGGTCTCGACGCACGCGTCGTCGGTCACGAGGGGTGGGGGTATCGGCTTGGGACAGCCGGTCAACAGTACAAGCGTGAGCAGGAGGCAAGGGTGCCGCATTGGAATGGAGTGTAGTAGGGGGGTTGGGGGGGGTCAATTGGTGGTAGTCTCCGCGCGGCCCCGCACGGGGGTG
>CAZDDH010000012.1:0-71543 GCA_964504165.1 uncultured Rickettsiales bacterium
ATGGCTCACCCCTACATCTTGTGGCAGGAGGCGCTAACCGTCTACCCCCCTTTCGTTGATATCGCTCATGGCCGTTCCCCACGGCGGCGGGCGGCCTTGCGCTGGTCCAGGGCCTTGAGGGCCTTGCGGCAGGCTTTCTTGAGGCGCGGTTTGCCCAGGAACTTGCGGGCGGCGGCCTTGAGGGCGGGGCGGGCCAGCTCGTCCCCCGCCCGCCCCAGCGAACCGGCGCAGGCGATGCGGACGTCCACGTTGCGGCTGGTCTCGAAGTGCCGCCGCAGCACCACGCGGGCGTCGTCCAGATCGAAGCGTTCGATGGCGCGGATGAGGAACAGGCGCTCCTCGTCGTCGATGCTGTCGTCGGCCAGCAACTTGAGCAGGTGGGGGCCTGCCGGTTCGTGTTTGGCCCGCACCAGCAGATCGATGGCCGCCCGGCGGATATCGGGCTGGGGGGCGGCGATGAGGCTAGTGAGGTTGACGCCGTCCCCCAGATCATCCTTGTCGATGCCCGCGAGTGCGGCCCTGCGCACGTCCGCATCCGTATGGGCGAGGGCCGAGGCGCACAGGGTGCGCGAATAACTCGGGCTGGTGGCGCGCATCACCTCCAGGACCTGTGTTGCGATGGCGGGCTCGAATTGGGGGAGCTGCTCCACGATGGCATCGAGGTCGGGGGTGCGCAGGGCGATGATCCGGATCAACAGCTCCCGCCCGTCTTCGCTCGCCAGCTCGGGGATGTGGGGGACCAGGGCCCCGATCAGCAGGGGGGGGAGCCGCCGCAGCAGGCCCGAGGTGACGTCGCGGGCATCGGGGTCGTCCAGCAACGGGATGATGGTCCCCAGGACCTGGGGCGACGAGAAGCAGGTCATCAGCTCATCCAGCGCCGGCCGGTGCCGCTGTTGTTCGTGGGCAGCGGCGATGAGCGTCTCGAGGGCGCGGCGGATGGCCTCGAACTGTTCGGCGTGACGAGCCCCACCGAGGATCCGCTCCAGGATCCCGACGATGCGGCCGCGCTCTTCTTGGTCCCGTGCACCGGCGGCCAGGAGCGCCAGGTCGAGGATGGCGGACTCGGCCCGCTGGCCCTTGTAGGTGGCCAGCTGACGTGCGATCTCCAGCCGCTCGCTGTCGCCGAGCCCCTGGACGGGAGGGCGCTCAGCGTTGTCCTGGCGTTTCAAATCCTCGCCGGTCAGCCCCCTCAGTGCCCCGATGCGCAGGATGCGGGTGTCCGCCGCGGAGACCTGGATCGTCTGGCCGCCCGAACCCTGGCGGGCCAGATCGTCGAGGGTGCCGACCACCTCCTCGACGGGGACATCGACGAAGTGCTCGCTCACCGGGATCCCACCGGCGAGGGCATCCAGCTGCTCGGTGCCGAACTGCTCCATCAGCGCCTTGAGCTCGTCGCCGTGTTCCTCTTCCGCCTCCTTGTCCTCGTCCGCGGACACATCGCCGGTTTCGGTGAAGATCGACACGCAGACGACCTCGATGGTCTTCAGATCCGCCTCCCACAGGCGGGTGGAGACCGTGTGGTCGTCCCCCACCAGGCCGGCGTAGAACTCGAACCAGATGGTCAGGAAGCGGTCCAGCTCGTCCGCGGTGAGCCCGGGGCGGAAGACGATCTTGCGGATACCGTCGAGGAACAGCGTCTTGGTGATGGCCTGGTCGCCGTCCTCGTCCACGAACACCGTCTGGTCCTCCAGGACCATCTCGTACGGCGATACGCTGAGGACCATCGACTCGTCGCCGGCCAGGAACTCCTCCAGGTGGCCGAAGAGGGCCCGGTGGAAGGCCGCCAGCGTGGCATGCCCCTCCCGGTAGAGCTGGTGGCCGTTGAGGACCTTCTTGAATCCTGCGCAGGTCTTGGAGGCCAGGGTGTACCGCTCTTCGGTGGACTCCACGGCGTCAGCACTCCGCGCCGGGGTAGACGGTGTCGTCCATGTCGTCGCAATCCATATCGGGGGAGGTGGCGGCGTCGTAGGGGCCGGGGAGCCACCACTCGGGGAAGTTGTCGTGGTCCATGTCGCGGGTGTCCGCGTCCGAGCCCCCGTAGACGCCGATGTCGGACGGAGAACCGTCCGGATTCAGCAGGCCCGGATCCCCGGCGCCGATGAGCGTCGACGCGGCGGATAGGTGCAGGTCCCAGCCGGCCGGATCGGGGCCGGAGGTGTCGAGGAACTGCGGGTCCGCCGAGATGTTGCCGTCGTCGCCGGTGGGATCGGTCATGCCCGAATAGTCATCGGGGCTGTTGCCGTGGACATTGGTGTACGTGGGGGTCATGGCCGCCGAGGACGCGAAGACCCCCCCGCCAGCGGTCGTCGCCACGTTGCCCGTCAGTGTGACGTTCTTGAGGTGGGGCGTGGAATAGGTCAGCAGCGCCAGCCCTCCCCCGTAGCCGGCCGAGTTGGCGGTCACCACGCATTGGGTCAGGTCCGGCCCCGATTGCAGGTCGATGAGCAGCCCGCCGCCGTAGGTGGTGGCCGCGCTGTTGCCCGAGACGATCACATGGTTCAGCACCGCATCCGCGTGCTCGGCGAGGATCAGCCCGCCGCCGCTACCCGTGGCGGTATTGCCGGTGACGAGGGTGTTGCGGAGGTCCGGGAAGGAGAAGTGGGCGTACAGGCCACCCCCATCGTCCGCCTGATTGTACGAGATCACCACCTGGTCCAGCTCCGGCGCGGACTGCTGCTCCAGGTACAGGCCGCCCCCGGTCGTTGCGGTGTTCCCGGTGATCCGGGCGTGGCTGATGAACGCATCGGCCCAAATGAAGTGCAGCCCGCCGCCGTTGGCTGCCTCGTTGCCCTCGACGATCAGATCCAGCAGCTGGGGATCCGAGTAGGGGGCCACGTAGAGGCCGCCGCCGTTGTACACCGCCGTGTTGTTCGAAAACGTGGCCCGGCTGAACGTCGGCGACGAGTCCGCCACGTAGAGGCCGCCGCCAAATCCATCGGTCCAGTTGCCCTCCACGGTGAGGTCGTAGAACTGCGCCTGGCTCTGGTCCGTCAGGTAGATCCCCCCGCCGCCCACGTCCGCGTCGTTGCCGGACACCTCCACCTCGGTGACCGTTGCCCCGCCGCTGTCCATGTAGATCCCGCCACCGCCCGTGCCGGCCGCGTTGCCCGTGATGATCAGGTGGCGCAACGTCGGCGCACAGTTGGTGATCCGGAGTCCGCCGCCGTAGTTCGCTGAACCGCCCGTGAGGGTGAAGCCCTCCACGATCAGATCGGGCATGGCCCCCAGGGGGAAATCGAGCACCCTGTCCGTTCCCGCCGCGTCGATGACCGTGGGGATGGGGCCGGCCACGCCCAGCAGGTGGAGATCCAGCGTGCCCATGTCCAGGGTCTCTACGTAGGTCCCCGGCTGGACGCACAGCACGTCGTTTTCGTCCGCGCCGTCGAGGGCGGCCTGTACCGTGGGGTAGTCGCCGGGAATCCAGTCGTCACAGACGATGCAATCGTTGTCGGCGTGCCTGTCACAGTCGTTGTCGAGCCCGTCTCCGCAGATGTCCGTGGCGGCGGGGCTGATCAGGATGTCCGAATCGTCGCAGTCCCCCTGGCAGGGGGTGTACCCGTCCTGATCCTGGTCCATCGTCAGCTCGGGATCCTCGTCCACGTCGCCGTCGCAGTCATTGTCCACCACGTCGCACAACTCTGGTGCCCCCGGATAGGTCGTCGCTGCCCCGTCGTCGCAGTCGTCGTCGCAGGTCGAATAGCCATCGCCGTCCAGATCGACCTGGTTCAGCGACGCGTCCTCGTCGTCACAGTCCGGGGGATCGTCGCAGGTCGTGGCGCCGTCCCCGTCGGCGTCGTCGAGGTTCAGCGCCGGGTTGTCGTCGTCGCAGTCGTTCTCCACGCAGACGCCGTCCCCGTCCTCGTCGATGCAGTTGTCGTCCTCGCAGTTGTTCTGTGACTCCTCGGCGCCGGGGTGCACGTCCGGATCGTCGTCGTTGCAGTCCCAGTCCTCGAACTCCCCCTCGTACTCCTCGTCCTCCAGCGGGTAGCCGTCACAGTCCTTGTCGATGCCGTCGCCGGCGCCGGCCGGTGTGCCCGGGCCGCAGTCGTCGCAATCCTGGTCGATGCCGTCCCCGTAGGGGTCATAGTTGCCTGGGTAGATGCTGGCGTCTTCCGGCTCGCAGTCGTCCCGGTCGTCGGCGCCGTCGCCGTCGAAATCGAACCGCTCGTCCGTCAGTCGGCAGCCGGCCAGGGCGAACATCCCCACGGCGAAGAGCAACAGCAGATGATGGTTTCTCACGACGCGGTGACCCCCGAACCTCGTCGACAGAATATCACGGGGGAGGGGCCACGGCTCCTGCGGCGCGCCCCGGATGGGGGGTAAACGGCCCCAGGCGGATGGAGGCGCGTAGATCCACGGCGACCATCGCCCGCTCCACACCCGCGAAGGGCACGACGGCCCCCAGGGAGAAGCCGAAGCGTTTGCCGTCGCTGAAGCGCAGGGCCAGGGCCCCGGCCAGGGTGTCCAGCGGGGCGCGGTAGCCGAAGTTTCCGTGCAAGTCGATGGCCAGGGCGAAGGCCTTGCCCGGGCGCAACTCCGTACCGGCGGTGAGCACGCCGCCGATGCGCGGATTGGCGGCGCCCTTGGAGATGGCGAAGGAGGTCAGCCCTCCCAGCTGCACGTGGAAGTGCACCTTGCTCGAAGCCTTGAACTGGGCGGCCAGGCCCAGGTCGAACCCCACCGGCCAGGCGTTGCGGTAGATCCCCGCCGCCGTGGGCAGCACGATCTTCCCGTTGAGCCCGAGCCCCCATTTGTCGCGGACCAACAGCTGCCCGGCCGCACCGACGTTGGAGACCCCCAGCCCGACGGCGTCGGCCGCGATGGGTGTGATGACGCTCTCGTAGCGCAGGAACTCGAAGCTGCCGAACACCTCGAAGCGTTCGCTGACGGCGTAACTGCCGTCCAGCTTGCCGCCCACGGCCAGGTGCCCGTAGAAGTTGGGCATGTCCACCAGCAGCAGGGCGTCGACGCCGAGCCCCACCTCGCTGCGGCCGCAGAATCGGTGGGCATTACCCAGGTTGCCGTCCAGGGTGCTGGAGATGATCGGGCCGGCGGGTAGGCCGTCGCCCATGTCGGCGCACAGCTGAGCCGTGGCCGGGCGCGGGTGCAGGGACACCAGCAGGGCCGCGGCCAGCAACAGGGCCAGGTGGAAGCGACTCATCGGTCCACCCCCTCGAAGCCGCCCCCATCCCGGTCGAAGACCAGGGGGTTGGTGTAGGCGTAGGGGTACCCGCCGGGGGTCACCGCGCGGAAGATGTAGTCGGTGCTCTCCCGGTCCTCGGGGGGCGGGGGATTGGCCAGGGGGCCCGTCGAGGTCAGGCAGCTCTCCCCCGGGTCCTCCTCCAGCCCTTCCACGTCCCGCCAGTCGATGGCGCCGTCGCCGTTGTTGTCCCCCGTGTCCTCGAAGCCGTTGCAGTCCAGATCGGCGTTGGGCTCCAGGGCGTGGCCCGCCTCCACCACCAGCCAGCTGTCGCCGCTGGCGGGGAGCAGATCGTCCAGGGGGATCTCCAGGTCCAGGCGTTGCAAGCCGTCCAGCCCGATGGGATCGTCCGGGTGGTCCAGCTCGTCGGTGAGGGTGCGGACCACCTCGCCGTTGACCACGATGCGCACCTCGTCCACCGGGACCCAGGGGGCCGCGTGGACCACGATGCGCAAATCGGCGCCGGAGGCCAGCCCGTCGATGGGCGTCATGCTCGGCGTCCGCACCGCGCCGTCGCTGTCCTCGGTGCTGATCTCGATGACCGGGCCGTTGGTCCCCACCATGCGTCCGTCCCGCACCGCCTCGTTGAAGGCGTCCTCGTCAAAGGCGACCACGTCCGTGTCGGCCCACACCAGCGTCCGCGGCGTGCCCACCACGCTGTCGGAGAGGGTGTGGGAATCGGAGTTGGCCGTGCCGGCCCGCAGCAGGCCCTGATTGAACAGGTAGAACCACAAGGTCCGGTACTGCAGTACCCGGTCGTTCTCGGTGCCGTTCATCACCTCCTGGACGTGGTAGTCCGAGTTGGCGAAATCGGCGCCTTCCGGCTGGTACGCGAACAGGCTGGGCAGGGTGCCGTCGAACGCCAGCGGCAGATCGCCGGTGGCGTCCAGGCCGATGGCGGTGATCCAGCCCAGATCCCGGCCGAACTCCAGGTAGCTCAGCGGGTGGTTGAGCTGGATGACGCCGGTCTCCTCGTCCCAGCCGGCGTCCCGCATGCGGGTGAACACCTCGCCTGGGAGGGCCATCTCTTCCCAGGCGGCACCCAGGTAGGGGTCGTCCGCGTCGTAGGGCATCGGCCACAGGTTCCAGTGGCCCATCACCTGGGGATATTCGGAGTCGGGGAGGAACTTGAACAGGATGTCGCCGGTGGCCTCGGTGCCGTTCATCACCGCCACCCGGTCCTCCACGCCCATCATCCCGATCATCTCCGAGTAATCCCCGGTCACCTCGTGGTCCGTGGCGGCGATGACGTCCAGGCGGGCCGCCAGGAAGGCCTGCACCCGGGTGTCGTCGGGGATGGTGGAGTCGCGGGAGGTCCCCCCGTGCACGTGCAGGTCGGCGGACAGCACGCCCGCGGGCAGCACGGGCAGCGTCTCCAGCTCCAGCTCGATGGTCTCCTCGCTGCCCGCGGTCACCTGGATCCCCCGCACGATGTCCATGGAGGCGAAGGGGCCAGCGGTGGCGAAGACGTCATAGGTGCCCGGCAGCACCTCCACCGTCACCGTGCCGTCCAGCAGCACCCGGTTGCACGCCGGGGACTCGCCGTGGGGGGCGCCCAGCAGCGGGGCGCAGTCGTAGAAGTGGCCGAACATCTGGCCGGTCACCGCCTCCTCGGTGGCGTCATCCGACGGGTGGACGAAGACCTGGACGTGGTCCTGGGCGCCGTCGAGGATGGCGTCCAGGGTGATGGTGCCGGTCAGGGGGATGTCCAGGATGCCGAAATCCGTGTCTGCGGAGCCCACGCTCACGTCCATCTCCGCCACCGTGATCCCGTAGGACTCGACGGACAGCACGTAGTCCCGATCCGTCGGGACGCGGGCGGCGATCTGCCCGTCCACGTTGGGGCGGGCGTGGGACCAGGGAATGCGCTCCTCCAGCGGCGTGTCCGTGGTGCCCTCCGAGAGGGTCACCGCAGCGCGCAGCCCTTCGCTGAGTCCGTCTCCGTAGCCGTCGGCCTGCAGACGGCCGGTGAGTTCGACCCAGGGCTCCTCGAAGAGCTGCTCCCGGACCTCCAGGGCCAGGTCCACCGCCGGCGCCACGGACGAGCCGTCGCTGACAGCGATGAAGCGCTCGAAGATGCCGTAGTCCGAGGGCATCAGCACCCTCGGTTCCAGGCCGACGACGGTCACCATCTCGCTGTGGAAGCCGAAGATCGACTCCTCGTTGCAGGCCACCTCGGCGTAGGAGACGGCCGGCTCCGTGTGGGCCGCCGTGATCAGGTACGGGGACTCGGTGATGCCGTCGCCCAGGGTGGAGAGGCCGAACTCCGGGTGATCGAAGCCCAGGCCCGGGCCCGGCGAGAACGGCAGGATGCCCTTGCCGCCGTAGAAGTAGCCGTCCGCCAGGAACAGGGAGATGGGGTCGGGCTCCAGGTTGACCACCTCGGTGCGGATGCGCACCCCCGGCTCGCACGAGCGCACCTCGTAGCGCGTGGCGACGATGGTGTCCGGCCGGTCCTCCAGGTGGCCCATCACCTGGACCGCGGCGAAGCCATCGCCCTCGAAGGTGCGCAGGTCGGTGAAGTGTGGGGCCTCGACGGGCAGCACGCCGGTGGCTTGCTGAATGCTGCGGATGGAGTCGGGCCCGCCGACGGTGGCCAGATCCAGGATCGTGCCGCCGGTGGGGGACAGGAAGTGGGGGTGGTCCAGGGCGTCGATGACCACCGCCACCTGGTCGTTTTGCAGCAGGAAATCGCCGGGGCTGGAGAGGGCATCCAGGGACTCCGGGACGACGTCCCCCACCGCGATCTCGGCCACGGTCGCAGACCCGTCGGAGCAGATGAAATCCAGGTCCAGGCAAGGGGACGGCACGATGCACTCGGGATCGTCGCCGGTGAGGCATCCTTCCTTCTGGCAACCCGTGGAACCCCACGAGGTCAGCGCTGCCAGAAAGAGGGCCAAGGCCGGCGGCAGGGGCATGGGGAAGTGGATGATTTTTTTCATGTAGGCTTGCCTCCCGGAGGGGGGAACTATAACAACGATCTAGATCGATGGAACCGATATCCGTCTTTCCCAGGAACGGAATCACTGGAACGATATCAAGATGTTTTGCCGCCGCAAGCTCATACAACGATGCGCCATCGTCTGGATGCTGGCCGTGGCCTCCGGCCCCGGTGAGTGCCTGGCGGTGGACGTGGTGTTCTATGTGCCCCACGAGGGCGATGCGGTGCTGTGGGACGAGGTCGTGGCAGCCGTCTGGCTGGGTGAGGGTGTGGAGACGGCCCTGTGGCCCGGCGAATGGCCGCCCGATATCGGGAGTGCCGGAGCGGTGGCCGGTGTAACCCTGCCCGACGACCGGTGTCTATGTTGGTTGGACGAAGGGCCGGCGACCCCATCCCTCGTGGCCTACATGACCGACTGGGACCGGCCCGTCACCCAGGGTGTGGATGCCACGGGTCTCTCCCACGAAGAGCTCGTCAAGGTCGCGGTGATCCTGACGATGAGCTTGAAGCGAGGCATCGCCATCTCGGACAGCGGGTGGGTCCCGCCACCCGTCGCCGAGGCCCCAGCGGAAGAAGGAGCCTCCGTATCTGCCACCAGCGAGCCGGTCATCCCCCCCGACGAGGAGGCGGTCACCGTCGACGAGACGGTCGTCCCACCCGTGGCCATGGCCCCCCCGCGGACCACCGTGGAGGTGGGGCTCGGGGGCGGCGTCGGCTTGCGCACAGAGTCCATGGAGCAGGCCGGGGCCGCGAGCGTCCGGCTGGCCATCTTGCGGGGGGGATGGTTCGGCCCCGGTATCCAGGTGAGCGGGGAGTTCGGCCGCCAGATCGGCACGTCGGACTATTCGATCCGCGTCCAGCGGGTCACCGTCGCCGCCCGCTGGCAATTCACACCGAGGGTGCGGCAGGTGGAGATCCCGATGGCCGTGGGTGTCGGGTTCACTCCGATCGCCGTGCGCCTGATCGACGAGACCGACGGGGGATGGATGACGGCCGTTCTTCCCACGGCATCGGCCGAGGCCGGCTTGCGGTTCGCGATCCAGCCCGGGGTCCAGCTGGGATTGAGGCTGGAGGCAACCTTCGATCTGCAGAACTATCAGATCGAAATCCAGCGGGATGGTGCCGTGGTGGACAACGACGGATTGCACTGGTTCGCATTCATCCCGAAACTGGAGATCGTGTTCGGATCCAGATAATCACAATAAAAACCGTCATGGATCCGGTGGTGGGTACATCAGCTCGATGAGACAGGGAGCGAACAGTGGCGTAGGTGAGCCTGCCTGGCTGGCCGGCCTGCGTGAGGGGCGACCCCAGGACAGGGAAGCCTTCGTCGCTGCCACGCTTCCGCAAGTGGTCGGCTGGTGCAACCGGCTTTCCGGACCGGGGGTAGATGGTGAAGACGTGGCCCACGAAGTGATGCTCATCGCCCTGGACAAGGCGCACGCCTTGGGTCCGGAGCCGAACATCCAGGGCTGGCTGTTTGCCATCACCCGGCGGGTACTGGCCAACTACAGGCGCCGAGCATGGGTCAAACGTATCCGGGACACGTTTGGTGGACCGGATGCGTTCGTGGACAAGACGTCCAACCCGGAGCAAGCGCTGGGTGCCAGGCAACGTGCCGATCTGGCCCGTGCGTGCCTGGACCAGCTGTCTCGCCGGCATCGCGAGGTGCTCGTGCTGTACGACCTGGAGGAGCGGAGCGCCCGCGAAGTGGGCGAACTGCTGGACATCCGGGAAGACGCTGTGCGGGCCCTGGTGATGCGGGCACGGCGGAATCTCAAGCGAGCGGCCCGCAAGGCGGGCTATCGCCCAGACGGGAAGGGACTCGAGTGACCCCGGTCGACCCCAAGCCTCACCAGCCGCCGGAGGACCTGCAGGTCCGGGAGCTGGTGGATTCCCTGCGAAGGGATCTGGTCACGGATGAGTCCCTTACGATCCACCGCGTGGAGCAGCGCCTGCAAACGCCCTCTCCGGTCCCGAGGCGCCCGCTGTGGATCCCCGTCGGTGCGGCAACGGCCGCGCTGGCGGCGCTGCTCGTCCTGGCCGTCCTCCTCATCCGGCCGCCCGTTTCCGACGGGCCTCCGGTGGAGCTGGCCGACGTCCCCGAGGCGGCACCAGGCCCGCTGGTCCTGGCCGCGGCTGGGGATGTGGTGTCCGCCGTCACCGACGAGAAAACAGCCCTGGTCGAGGGCGGCGCCGCCCGGGCCACCTTGGCCCCGGACAGCGTGCTGCGCCGGCTGGAAGACGTCGGCCAGGCCCCGGCCCTGATGCTGGAACACGGGACCGTGACCGTGAACGCGGAAAAGGCGTCCCTGAGGCGCCTGGTGGTGGAGGCGGACGACGTGAGCCTGGTGGCCATCGGTTCGTCCTTCCAGCTGGAACGCGTGGATGACCGTATCGCCGTGGAGGTCCTGTCCGGGCGCGTGGAGGTCCATCACGGCGACGAACGGATCGAGATCGGTGCGGGGGAGCGGTGGCAACGGCCATCCCTGTCGGTGGGCCGCGGAGACAGCAAACCGGCGTCCGAGAATGCGTACGACGAGGGCCTGGGTGACGCCCGGGACGGCGCCGGCCGGCTGGTCGCATCCCCGCCGCCGCCGCGGGTGAACGTCAACGACGCCGACGTGGCTTTCCTGGCGCTCCTGGACGCCCGGGATAGCGGCGCCACCCCCGACGAATTGATCGTGCGGGCCGACGCCTACCTGTCGGCCCACCCGGACGGCCACTTCGTCGAGGAGGCCGAGGCGACCCGGCTGGAGGCCCTGGCAGACGCGGGCCGGTATGCCGAGGCGTTCGTCAAGGCGGGTGAGTTCTGCCGTGCGCATCCGGCGAGCCCCCGCCGGACGCAGATCCTGTGGCTGCAGGCCACGGTGGCCCGGGACCGCCTCAAGGACTGCGAGCTGGCCCTACCCGTCTACCGCGAGCTGGTCGCCCTGGAAGGGGAGACCGCTGCCGGGGCCGAGGCCAACTACTTCTTGGCTGTTTGCGCCCTGGAGAGGGGGCTGCGCACGGAGGCTGCCCAGGCCCTGAACCGTTCCCTTGCCGCGTCCCCGGATGGCCCCTATGGTGGTCCAGCGAGGGAGATGCTGGATGGGATCGAAGACAACGGGGGCTCCGGGACACCCGGTGAGTAGACGCCGCCCGTTCGGGCCGCTGCACATCGCCGTAGTTGCGACCTTGACCACGGCCCTCCTGGGATCCGGCTGCCAGGACCTCGTCGTCACCCTGACGGACGATACGATCGGCGACGCGGATGGTGACGGTTGGCTGGCGGACGAGGACTGCGACGATACCTCTCCCTACGCCAATCTCGACGACGTGGATGGCGACGGCTGGTCCACCTGTGACGAGGACTGTGACGACAACGACGCTGCCCGGAATCCCGGGGATCTGGACGGCGACGGCTACTCCTCCTGCCACGGGGACTGCGACGACGACAACTGGAACCACAATCCGGGCGCCACCGAGCTCTGCGATGGCCTGGACAACGATTGCAACGGCCAGACGGACGAGGGCCCCTGCGTGGATTGCGACCACACGCTGGGCCCGGGAGGATTCATCGGCATCCAGCAGGCGGTGATGAGTCCGTCCGTCGAGGATGACGACGCCATCTGCGTGCCGCCGGGGCAGTACTACGAGAAGATCGATCTGGGGCCCAAGAAGGTCCGCATCTACGGGTTGGCCGGGCCGTACCTCACCGTCGTCGATGCGGGCGGTGAGGGTTCCGTGGCCCGCATCATCACTCAGCAAAACGGGGACAGCTGGTTGCAGGGGCTGACCCTGCAGAACGGGGAGGGCAACGACGGCGGCGGCCTGTTCGTCGAGCAGTCGTCACCCATGTTGAAGCGGCTGGTCGTCCAGGACAACCACGTGACGGGCAAGGGTGGGGGGGTATACATCCATGACGGCGAGCCGACGCTGGACTCGGTCCTGATCACCCACAACACGTCGGGCAGCGACGGAGGTGGCCTGGCAGCCCTGGCCGCCGGGGTGACGATGGTTTCCGTCCAGGTGAGCCACAACACGGCCACAGGCCCCGGGGGAGGCATCCACCTGTTCGACTCGGAGACGGCGCACCTGAGTCATGTGAGCGTTACCGGCAACAATACGGGGCAGGATGGCGGGGGACTGGCGCTGCTGGATACCGCGGTCCAGTTCGACCAGCTGGTGGTGCGCGGAAACAAAGCCCAAGGCCGGGGTGGTGGCCTGTTCCTGGCTGTGGACGACTCGAGCTATGGCAACGGCATCGTGGCGGAGAACACGGCCCACGGCTCGGGGGGCGGGGTGTCCACCGTGGACGCCACCACGGCCCTCACGAACCTGTTCGTGGTGGGTAACCGCGCGGCCAGCGGCGGGGGGATCCACCTGGTCGATTCGTCCCCGACGATGCGCAATTTGGATGTCGTGGGCAACGAAGCGGACGACTCCGTCGGCGGCGGCCTGTTGGTCAGCGGCGATTCCGAGCCGCAGATGGTCAACCTGGCCATCGTGGGCAATCGGGCATCCTCGGGGGGTGGGGGTGTGGATGGGGCCAGTACGCCGAGCATCTCCCACACCAATTGCTGGGGCAACCAGCCCGCCGACTATCACAACATGTCCGATCCCACCGGAGAGCTGGGGAACATCTCCTTGGATCCCGGGTACGGGATCTCGGATACCCTGGCGGCCTTCCACTGGAACCTGCACCTACCGGAGGGGTCACCCCAGCACAACGGCGGCGATCCGGCGCTGAGTGACCCCGATGGGGCCCGCAGCTCCATCGGCGCCTACGGCGGCGAGTTGGGGGACGACCATGACCTCGACAACGACGGCGCCCTCGACTGGTGGACGCCGGGGCCCTATCCGGGCGGGGCGCTCGACTGCGACGATCGGCGGCCGTACATCAACCCCGTTTCGGGGTGCTGATCGAGGGGGCGGGCTGCTGGTAGATGATACAGGTCAGATCGTCGTTCCCCCCCGCGATGAGTGCCTCCCACAGCAGGGCGTCGCAGGTGAGGGTTGCGTTGTCGCCCGCCTGTAGGCGGTGGTCGAGCTGTTCGTGATCCAGCGGGGCCCACAGGCCATCGCTGCATAGCATCAGTCGATCCCCGCCCATCAGCTCCAGCCGGTCGACGTCCACGAACGTCTTCCGGGCCGACCCCACGGCCTGCAGGAGGACATTGGCGTACTTGCGGCGCCGGACATCGTCCAGGGACTGCTCGCCGGCCCCCGCCAGCATACTGAGGTAGGTATGGTCCCGGGTCAGCTGGGTCAGCTCCCCGGCGCGCAGCAGGTAACAACGGCTGTCGCCGACGTTGGCGACCCAGGCCCTCTTGCCGCCGAGGATCAGCACGGCGCAGACGGTCGTGCCCATCTTGCAGTAGTGGTGGCGGGCCCGGGCGGCGATGGTGTGGTCGGCCTTGAGGATGGCCCCGCGGAACAGCGCCTCGACCTGGTCGTCGTCGCCGGCGTCTGTGCACTTCAAACCCTCGGAGAGGGAGCAGCTGATTTGCTCGATGGCCATGGAGCTGGCGACCTCGCCGTGTTCCATCCCCCCCAGCCCGTCCGCCACGGCCAGCAAGACGGCATCGTGGCCCAGGTGTTCGATGGTGAAGTTGTCCTGATTGCGCGTCCGCATGGTGCCCCGACAGGTGCGGCCGCACGTATCGGTGGTGGTCACCCCGGGCTCGTCGAGGCGGAGCCACAGGGTCTGGCGATGCGTGTCCGGATCCACGAAGGGAAGGATCCCGGGCAGGGGTTCGAACGGGGTCGGTTTGGCAGCGCTACGGGGCACGGATCGTCCTCTCTTCGAAGCTACATGTGAAGGCGGTCGGATTTGTGATGAAAAAAGAGAATTGCATGTTCATTTTTACGAGATAGTCCGGGTGTGTCCCTTTTTTTGACAGATCCTTTTGTCTCGTTTTTGTGCCGGTTTTTGTCTTTGTTCATAGAGCGTGACGTTGAGAGCGCTGACGAAAGATTTGAATCGGGGAAAATCATGAACCAGCCGATGCCTTACGATCCGATCTACGATGAGCTACCGACCCCCTCCAGAAGCGGTAAGTTACAGCTGAGCCTGGCCCTGGGCGGTTTTTTACTGCTGCTGGTCTGCCTCACCCTGGGATTCATCTGGTTGGACAGCCTCAAACAGGAGGTCCAGGTCAACAGCGCGCTCCCCGACCCCGAGGTGACGGGTATCCAGTCGTCCTCCGGTTCGTAGCCCCTCCCGTACCGGCCCGGAATGTCCTACCCTGTTGAGGCATTGGATGGACATCTATGGCCAACCTATTGATCGTGGACGACGACGCCTCCCTGCTGGACATGCTCGCCATGGCCTTCGAGGACGAGGGGTACGACGTGCGCACCTGCGCCGACGGCAACGAGGGCATCCGCTCCGTCCGTGACACCACACCCGACCTGGTCATCAGCGACGTCAACATGCCTGGGCTGGACGGCTTCAGCCTGTGCCGCCAGTTGCGCGAAGAGGGCAACCGCGTCCCGCTGATCCTGCTGACGTCGCGGGACCACGAGGTGGACGAGGCCATCGGCCTGGACCTGGGGGCGGACGACTATGTCACCAAGCCGTTCAGCACGCGGGTGCTGCAGGCGCGCGTCAAGGCACTACTGCGGCGGGAGGCGTTGCGGCGCGGGCCCGTCGAGGAGCCCAGCACCGTCACGGTGGGGGACCTGGAGCTGGACCCGGACCGGCTGGCGGTGCGCTACCGGGGTGAGGAGATCACCGTCACAGTCAGCGAGTTCCGGCTGGTGGAGGCGCTGGCCGGGCGACCGGGCGTGGTCTTCTCTCGCGACCAGTTGCTCAACGTGGTGCGGGGCTCGGATTCGGTGGTGGTGGACCGCATCATCGACACCTGGGTGCGGCGACTGCGGCGCAAATTCGAGGAGGTGGCCCCCGGCTTCGAGGGCATCGAGACTGTGGTGGGGGCCGGCTACCGATGGCGAGATATCCACTCCTAGAAAACCTGCTCCCTCACCCTCGCTCGCTGCGCCTGCGGGCGCTGGCGGTGGTGCTGGTGGTGGCGCTGCTGCCGCTGCTGGTGGTGGCGGTAGCCGGATGGTTGCGGCTGGGCAAGGGGGCCCGCATCTCCGGGCGGGTGCAGGAGGTCACGGCCCGCTGCGCGGCGGTGGTGGCCGACGGGGACGCGGCCCAGTGGCAGGGGCCCCTGGACGACATCGCCCGCAGGGAGAAGATGCGCATCCGCGTGCTCGACGGCAGCGACCGGGTGGTGGTGGATATCGACCACCTGGACCGGGGCATCGAGTTCATCCCCGAGCAGGTGAAGATCCCGCCCTCCGAGGACCCGGGGGAGTTCGACCGCTCCCTGGGGGCCCTCCACGAGCGCCCTGAAACCCTGACGGCGTTGGAACCCGGCAACGCCGATGGCAATGCAGAGGGCTGCCGCACCACCAGGGGCGCCGACGAGCTGTTCTGCCACGGCGTGCAACGCCTGGACGGGGGTGGGGCCCGCCTGGTCTACGTGCAGGGCAACGCCCCATGGAGCATCAACATCCTCTACGAGTCCCGGTACCAGCTGGCCCGGCTGACCTTGCTGGTGATGCCCCTGGCGCTGCTGCTGGCGTTCTGGCTGGGCTGGCGGCTGCTGCAACCCATCCGGGAGCTGCGGCAACAGCTGCTGGACCAGGCCATGCAAGCCGCGCCGGGCTCCCGGCTGGAGTTCGAACGGGGGGACGAATTCGGCGATCTGGCTACCGCGTTCAACACCATGGCCGGGCGGCTGGAGGAGCGCACGGCCGCCAACGAGGCGTTCATGGCGGACCTGGCCCACGAGTTCAAGAATCCGGTCAGCGCCATCCGCGCCGCGGCGGAGAGCCTGGAGAAGGGGGCCACCGACCCCCGGCGGATGGAGCGCATCGTGCGTGTGCTCAATGATTCCAGCCACCGGCTGGACACCCTGCTCGACCAGTTCCTGGCCCTGGCCCGCGCCGAGGCCGGCCTCCCCAGTGAGCAGCGGGCCGAGGTCCCCCTCGACGGGCTCGTCGGTGGCCTGGTGGAGGCCCACGCGGCCCGCTTCCCCGACATCACCTTCCGCCCCGACATCGCGTCCCCGGCCCGCGTCTTCGGTGTGGCTCACGAACTCGAGACCGTGCTGCGCAACCTGCTGGACAACGCCGTGGCCTTCGCCGAAGGCACCGTCGATGTGGAGCTGCGCCGCCACGACGGCTGGGTGGAGATCACCGTCTCCGATGATGGCCCGGGCATTCCACGAGAGGACCGCCCCCGGGTCTTCGACCGCTTCTTCTCCACCCGTCACGGCAAGAAGGGCACCGGCCTGGGGCTGGCGCTGGTACGGGCCGTCATCGAGGCCCACGGCGGCACCGTGGCCGTGGATTCTCCGGAGGGGGCGGGTGCGGTTTTCCGGTTGCGGTTGCCCGCGGGCTAGATCCGCTCACCCCGCTCGACCAGATCCCAGACAGTGGCCGGATCCGCCGGAATACCCGTCCGCCCCCCCGGCGCCGTGCACTTGATCGCGGCGGCGGCGCTGGCGAAATCCAGGCTCGCCTCCAGGGGGTGGCCGGCCAGGTGGGCGTGGGTGAAGCCAGCGTGGAAGACGTCGCCGGCGCCGGTGGTGTCGACGACCTGGGTGCGGAAGGCGGGGCGGTGGACGAGGGTGCCCCCGGAGAGGGCCAGGCTGCCCCGCTCGCCCAGGGTCATGCCGACGATGGCCGCGCCGTGAGCCGCCAGGCTCTCCAGCTGGCGTTCATGGGTCGGCTCACCGGTGAACTCCCCGGGGAAGGTGGCGCTGCATAGCACCACGTCGCACAGGGGCAGCAGGCGTTCGGAGAGGGGGAGCAGCCGTTCGGCGTCCAGGACCACGCACACCCCCAGCTCCCTCGCCCGGCGCGCGGCGGCCAGCCCCAGCTCCTCATGGCCGTCGAGGAACAGGCAACGGCAACCCTCCAGTAGCCCCAGATCCAGGTCGCCGGGCTGCAGGTTGATGGCCAGATCCCGGTGGTAGACGATGGTCCGTTCGCCGCTGCCTTGCTCCACGAAGATCATCGAGGTCTGGGTGGAGCGGCCACCGCGGGTCACCATGTGTGCCGTGTCGACCCCGTCGGCCGCCAGCTCGGCCACAGCGCCGCGCCCCAGATCGTCGTCGCCCACCGCGCACACGGCCGCTACCCGCAGGCCCCAGCGTGCCAGGGCGGTCATCGCCGTGGCGGTCTGTCCGCCCCCCTGCCGCAGATAACGGGTGACCGGGTTCTTCGTGCCCGGCCGGGGAAAGGACGGCAGCTGGCAGAGCTGGTCCACCCCTGCGTAACCGATGCCGATGACGTCGTGACCCATGCTCACCTCGCTGCTGTGGGCGACATTACAAGAACTCGACAACCCCTGCGATCTCTTGACATCTGAATACTTGTTTGTGTGATTTGGCAATGTAACAATACTTGTAGGTATTAATGCTACAGCAAGGGAGAGCAGCCGCTCCCCCTGTCCATCCGTGTCTCCACGGGTGGCGTCCCAACAGTTGGCCGTTTGGTCGCGGGCCCGTGGGCCCGTCTTTCGGGGAGGTGTGTCGTGGATCAAGCCTCGGTACGCAATGGCATGCTCGTGATCGGGATCATCGTCTGTCTGATGGCCCTGTTTCTGTGGACGACCAGGCGGCAGCCGCCCGCGCTGGAACCCGTGGAGTCCAGTGGCCCACCGGTGGAGGTCGAGGAACCTGACCAGGGTGCCGAGGTGCCCCCGGCGGACAGAGCCATCCACGCCCCGCCCTGCATGCAGTCGGTCACCGTACCGCCGGATGATCTGGAGACGGGGGAGCCCCAGGAGAGGTACTTCGAGAACATCGGTGAGGAGACCTGCTCCAACCTGGTGGCTGCCGCCTTGAGATCGGTACCTACCGGGGAACAAAAAACCCTGTCGCCCTACTTCTTCGTGCCCACCGGTGGGGGCGTGGAGGATCTGCCCCTCAAGAGCACCCGCGCTGATGTGCAGATCGCCGGCGTGATGGCCGACGTCACCGTGACCCAGGAATACCGCAACGAAGGGGAGGGGGCCATCGAGGCGGTGTACCTGTTCCCGGCATCGACGCGAGCGGCGGTGCACGCGCTGAAGATGACCATCGGCACACGGGTGGTCGAGGCCCAGATCCGGGAGCGGGAGCAGGCCAAGCAGGAGTACGAAAAGGCGGTGGCCAAGGGCAAGACGGCGTCGCTGCTCACCCAGCAACGGCCCAACGTGTTCCAGATGGTGGTGGGCAACATCCTGCCCGGCGACGAGATCCGTGTGGAGCTGACCTACGCCGAGCTGCTGGTCCCCACCGACCGCCAGTACGAGTTCGTCTATCCCACCGTGGTGGGGCCACGTTACTCCAACATCTCCGTCGAGGAAGCCTCCGAGGAGGACCAGTGGGTGGCCGCGCCCTACATGCACGAAGCCGTGGAGCCCACCTATACCTTTGGCCTGGACGCGACCCTGAACAGCGGTGTGGCCATCGCCAAGGTCGACTGCCCTAGCCACGAGGTGGCGGTGAACTTCGAAGGCCCGCGCACGGCGCAGGTGCACCTGGCCGAGGGCAAGGGGGAGGGTAATCGGGATTTCGTGCTGCGCTACCGGCTGGCCGGTGACCGTATCCAGAGCGGGCTGATGCTCTACCCCGGCGAGAAGGAGAACTTCTTCTTGTTGATGATGGAGCCCCCCGAACGGGTGACCGAGGCGCAGATCGTGCCCCGGGAGTACCTGTTCATCGTGGACGTCAGCGGGTCGATGGGTGGGTTCCCGCTGGATGTCAGCAAGGAGCTGATGGGGGATCTGCTGGGCAGCCTGCGCCCGGAGGACCACTTCAACGTGCTGCTGTTTGCCGGGGGCAGCGCCCTGCTGGCGGACCGGTCCATGCCTGCGACGCCCGGCAACATCGCCACGGCGATGACGCTGGTGGACCAGCAACGCGGGGGTGGCGGCACCGAGTTGTTGCCGGCCCTGCAGCGGGCGCTGGCGCTGCCCACCACCGACGGCATGTCCCGCATCGTGGTGGTGGCCACGGACGGCTACGTGACCGTGGAAGATGAGGCCTACGAGCTGGTGCGGCAGATGCCGGGCAAGGCCAACCTGTTCTCCTTCGGGATCGGCTCGGCGGTGAACCGGCACCTGGTGGAGATGCTGGCGCGGGCCGGGCAGGGCGAGCCGGTTGTGGTGCTGGACCAGGAGGAGGCGGCGGACAAGGCGGCGTCCTTCCGCAAGCAGATCTCGTCACCGTTGCTGCAAGGTATCGACGTGCAGTTCGACGGCTTCGATGCGTACGACGTGCAGTCCAGCCGCTGGCCGGACCTGTTTGCCGACCGGCCGCTGGTGATGTTCGGCAAGTACAAGGGCGCGGCCACGGGCAATGTGGTGATCACGGGCAAGGTCCCGGGGGCGGACTACCGCAAGGTGATCCCCGCTCACCGCGGCGTGGCTTCGGACAAGAACCAGGCGCTGCAGTACCTGTGGGCTCGGGATCGCATCCACCAGCTGGACGAGGTGCGGGACCACGAGCGCTACCCGGACCGGGCGGCGGAGATCACCCGCATCGGGCTGGATTACGGCCTGCTCACCGAATACACGTCCTTCATCGCCGTGGACAAGGTGAAGCGGATCGTCGCGGATCCCCGCCGGGTGAAGCAGCCTCTGCCCATGCCGCAGGGGGTCCCCGATTCGGCCGTCGGCGGTGTCTGCCGTGCGGCGGGATCGAGCGGCCGAGGAAGCGGCGGATTCGGTCAGGGCCTGGGGAGCCTGGGAACCAAGGGTCGCGGCCGGGGCGCCAGCGGCTACGGCTCGGGCGGCGGCTACTTTGGCAAGAAGAGTTCGGGCACGCCGGGCATGGTGACGGGGGACGCCATCATCCTGGGTGCCCTGAGCCGTGACGACATCGACCGGGTCGTCAAGGCGCACCTGGCCCAGATCCGTTACTGCTATCAAAAGGAGCTGCAGAAGAACCCGGAGCTGGCGGGCAAGGTGGTGATCAAGTTCGTCATCGCCCCCGACGGCAGCGTATCTTCCGCCAAGGTCCAGAGCACGACGCTGAACAACGTCATCGTCGAGAACTGTATCTGCCAGCGGTTCCTGAGGTTCACGTTCGACGAGACGAAGGGGGGCGGGATCGTGATCGTGACCTACCCGTTCGTGTTCAACTCCGTCTAACCCGAACCGTCACAGCTCATAGCTGTACACCACCGGCGTGCCGTCCTCCGCCAGCTCCACTTCCACGGTCTCCTCGACCACACCTCTGGTGATCTCACCGTCAAAACTGAAGGCCTGCACCACGCCGGCAAATTCATAGTCGAAACCGGACAGCTGGGTGCCGGGGGAGTAGTTCGTCGCATGCCCCGAAGCGGTCTGCCCCGCGGCGTCCGCCACGAAGGACAGGGAACGCAGATAGGCGCCGCGGCCTTCGGCGTCGCCCACGTGGAATCGGTAGTCCAGCGCCCTCCAGCCAAAGGCGGCATCTTCGAGCGGCACCGGGACCGCGCGCGCCGCCAGGTCCGGATCCGGTTGATCGTCGTCGAGGCCGTAGTTTTTGCCGTGGGATACCTCGAAGGCCTCGGCCTCCATCGGGCCCAGCATGGCGACGAGGTCCACGAGAACAGGGACCTGGGCCTGGTCCACCACGTCGTCGACGCAGACGCGGTTGTGTTCCAGGGAGTTGCCCGCCTCGAACACGGCGGCCACCTCGACGGAGAGCTGGGTGCCGTCCTGCGTCACCGAGAGGATCTCCAGCGCGATGCGGCGGGGGTGCCAGCCGAAGCGGGGGTTGTAGCAGTTCTCGCCGCCGGACAGCTCGTGGTCCGTGTCGATGGAGAACCCGGAGATGACGGCGTGGGCATCGCCCCGCACCTCGCGGGGGAGATCGATGGTGACGGTGACGGTGTCCCCGTCCGCGGTGGCCAGCAGGGAGGCCTGGCCGGTGCCGAAGGCCGCCTTGGCGGTGGAGACCCGGACCCAGTGGATCTGGATCGGCGCGGTGTCGAGGAAGGGGAATTCGGAGCAGGTGTCCCCGTCACACTCGTCGGGTAGATCGGCGGGCTCACCGGTGGTGGAGGTGCCCCCCACGATACTGGCCCGGGCGCCGTCGTCGTCGACGGCCAGCTCCACGTGGGAGACCCGGTGGTTGAACAGCTCCCACCGGTAGCCGGCCCCCTCGAGCCAGATGGCCTCGGTGGGGTCGTGACAGCCCAGGGAGATCGCCAGGGAGCACAGACCGAGCAGCGCCGCCGCTTTATGAGAGATCGTCATGGCTTGATTCTAAATCACTCGGCGGTAAGCCGCTCGGGGCAGCGATATTCCACGATCAACCGGACGGGGTGTTCGTAGGCCTCCGCCAGCTCCGGTAGGGGGCGTTCGCCGGCGCAGATCTGGTCTGCAGCTTCGCTGTAGTAGGTATATCGCTGGGGCTGGCCGTCCATGGGCCAGGCCAGCAAGATGATCACCTGGATCCCCACGGCGGCGCCGTAGATAGCGGTGGCCGCAATGCGTTCCAGGGTATTGCGCGGTCTGGCCAGCAGGGCCACGCCCAGTACCCCGAACAGGAAATAGTGCGGGAACAGGTGCTGGGGCAGCACCGTCAGGGCGAGGATCGGCACCGCACCCAGGGCAGTCAGGCACCACACCGGGTGGAGCCACGGCGTCGGCAGCAGGGGAGGGCGACCCGAGCGCCAGCGGACCAACAGCACCAGCAGCACCACGGGGGCCAGGCCGCCCAGCACTGCGTTGAGGAGGTGCGTGGTGGGCATGGTGATGGACAGCTCGAAGGGCATCTCCACCCAGCCCTCTCCGTCGGCACCCCGGAAGACGGGCGCCAGCAGCGGCAGGCACAGCAGGGCGTGCACCGCCGGGCCGGCCACGAAGCGGATCGAGCCACGGTGGGGCCAGGCGGCCGCCAGCAAGACAGGAGCCAGGAAGATCCCCGAGGCGTGGCAGCCTGCGGACAACCCGAAGCAGAGCCCCGCCAGCATCAGCGCCCTGGGCTCACCGGTGCGGTACCCCCGCAGCAGCGGCCCGATGCCGGCGGCCACGAACAGGGGCAGGAATCCCGGCGAGTTGAAGTTCCGTACGCCGATGGTGAGGGCCGGCGAAGCGGCCAGCGCCAGCGCCAGCGGCAGGGCAGCCAGGGGGGCCTCCCGCCGCAGGCCAGCCCACAGGAGCGCGGGCGCCAACCCCAGCAGGGCCGCCCACACCATGAGGTGCACCAGCGGCGGACCCGGCAGCCGGACGACCGGCACGAGCAGCAGCTGGTTGAGGGGGCCGTGGTAGATCCACTCGGAGCTGGAGGGGCGGAAGAAATCCATGAACCCCACGGTGGCGGGGAAGCCCAGGGCGTCCTCCAGGTAGAACGTGGAGCCAAAAAAGTAGGACTCGGGGCGGAGCAGCAGCAGGGCCCAGGCCGCCCCCAGCACGATCCACAGTTCGGACAGTTTGGCCGGCTTTCCCACGGCCGTAGAGTACACCACCCGCCGGCCCGGAATGTGCCGGTGCCGTGGTGTGTTGGCGTGATGAATCCCGACGCGCCCCTGTCGAGCTTCCCATGGGCCAGGCCAGCACGCCGATCTCCCCCCTCACCGACGACTGGTTCGTCGATCCGGATGCGTCGCTCCCCCTGCCGTTCGCGGCCGTCCCGTGCGAAGACGACCAGACGCAGGAGTCGGCGGGACGCTTGCACCTGTGGACGATGCGTGTGGTCGCTGGGTTGGCCCTGCTGTGCCTGCCGTTCGCGGCGGTGGTGGTGCACGGCCGGCTCCTGGACGCCTTTTGGTGCTGGGGTTTCGCCTCGGTGTTGACCTACCTGTTCTGCGTGCAGGGTTTCGTGCTGGCGCTCGTGGCCGGCTCTGCCCTGTGCCATCGCGGCGAGAGGGCTACCCGGCTGGTGGCATCTGGCCAGCGGCTGACGATGCGGCGGCTACGCAACAACCGGCGCCTGTTGCAGGAGCTGGACGGGCGCTATCGGGCGGTGGGCATGGTGCGCTCGCTGGTCCTCTCGTCCCCGCTGAGCGCGGCGGGGGCCTCGGCGCCCCGGGTAGACCTGTTCCTCATCGATCACGATGGGCAGACGGTGGACCTGGACGAGAGCACGGACGAGCTGCGCATCGAAAAAGACGGGGAATGGCTGGCCTTCATGCTGGACCTGCCGCTGGTGGACGGCCGGCACGGGCAGGCGATGCCGCTGCTCACCGGGACGCCGGCCCGGGGGGCGGAGTGCTGCGCTGAACCGGAGCCCGCCCCTCCGCCACCCCAGGTGTTCGAGTGGGACGCGGAGGCGTTGGCGATGTACGAGGAGGCCAGCGTGCCGTTGGCTCCGGCGCCGGTGGGCTGGGCGGGCAGCCTCCTGATCCACGGAGTGCTGGTGGTCATCGCGGCGGTGGCGGGCGGCTGCCTGGCCGACGCCCTGGCGAGCGTCCAGACGAAGGGCATCGCCTGGGGTACCGGTTACCTGGCGGCCCTGGCCCTCGTCGCCGCCGGCCACTGGCAATGGCGGCGCGTGCGTCACCACGATCGCCAGGCCGAAGCGGTCCGCATATTCGGGGAGCCGGTGGACATGTGGCGCCTACGGAGGGATGCCGGTCTGCGGCGGCAGCTCGCGACCGCGGTGCGCGAGATCGGGGTGGAACCGTCGATGGATCGCCCGGTGGCGTACACCTTCGGCGAACGTTTCGACCCCCGCTGCACCACCTCCTATCTGATCACCCGCGACGGTGTGAGCTGCGATCTGGAGTCGGGGCGGGAGGGCGACGCCGTGGCGGGCCGGGCCCGCTGGCTGGCAGACAAGCTGGGCGTGCCGCTGACGGACCACCGGGTGCTGGAACCCGCCGACATAGAGTGGTGAAATCCCGCCTCAGCGGTCCCGCAGCAGCCCCCACCAGAATGCCGTCAGCAAGATGTCCTCGCGGGTCCGTACGCCGTATCCCGGAGACGTAGTTTTCTCCCTTTGTGGGCGCATTCGTGCAGCGTGCCGGTAGGCCTCACGGTACCGCTGCTGGTCGACGTAGAGGCGCGCCAGCTCTGCTTCGGCCTGATTGCTCCAGGCCAGCGAGCAGGTGCACTGGATCGGTTCGGCCGTTGCGGCCAGCAGCTGCTCCTCGGCGGCCTCGAAGGATTCGGTCTTGCGCAGTAGACGCGCGAGCTTGACCCTTCGCCGGGCCATCTGGAATCCGGGGGGCTTGTCCAGGTTGGCCGCGAGGAACACCTGCGCGGCGGCCACCTCGTCGTTGTAGAAGTATTTGTCCGCGATCACCTCCTGAACATCGATGGCTGCTCGTGGTGGGATGGGAAGGGCGTCGAGGAGGCGCTTCAGCTCGGCGGGTGGCCGGCTCTGACCGTAGCTGACGAGTTGATCGCGCACGGCTCGCTCCGAAGGAGGCAGGGCGCAGGGATAGAAATGCTGGTGCGGACCGTAGGCCCGGTAGCCGTTGGCGCGTGCCCATCCCTGGACGAAGGGCAGCTGCGTGGGGACGGCCGCGTAATGGGGGACGAGCAGGACTATCGCCAGGCCGCCGCCCAGGACCAGGCAAAGCAACGCGATCCCCGCCGCCGCCCTGGGACGGACGGACTTGAGCCCCCACAGCAGGGACGCCACGGCGGGAAGGCCCAGCATCAACAGCGGTAGGGCCGCGCACACCGCCCGGGACAGAGGCAAGCTGTTGTGGAGGCTGTCCCCAAGGGAGCCCGCGACCCGGCACATCACCCACAGCGCACCCACAGGGAAGATCCAGTGCAGCAGGTAGAGCCCCCAGCTCCGCGGCATGGCGCTCATGGAGAACAGGGCGATCCACACCGTCGCCAGCGACCACACGGGCAGCGCGAGGGCGGACAGGACGTACAGCTCGTAGGCCAGCGGGGAGACGGTGAGGTGGATCTGGTGGGCGGAGGCGATCAGCCACCACAGCATCCCGATCGTCAGCAGCATCATCCCCGCCTGGGCGGCGAAGAACCATCGTCCCCGGTACAGGGTTCGCAGGATCATCGGGGCTCTCTGACCGGGCGCTGGGGAGACAACGTGTGAACACCGCGGGTCCGGTGGGCCTTCCATGTGACGATTCTGTCCGGGGACATTGTCTTCCGTTGCCCTCGCCTGAACTCCGTTCAAGCTGGTCCCAGCTGGAAAGAATGAGGAGGAGTGATGGGACGCCTGTTCCTTATGACGATGATCTCGATGGCGCTGCTGATGGGTTGTCCGGGCCCCACCGACGACGATGATGTGGCCACCGACGACGACGATGACGTGGGCGACGACGACACCACGCCCTTCGAGCCCCCCGAGTGGTGCACAGAAGCCGAGGCGGGCATCTGGCAGCAGATCGACGACCACCCGGCGTCGCCGTACTTCGTACACCACCCGGACACGGACGCGCTGGACGTGCCCACGGTGTTGTTCCTCAGCGGCGGGCCGGGGGATGAGGGGACGGCGTCTGCCACGTTCCAGGCATGGCTTGCCGGCGGCGACGGCCTGGACCAGGTCAGGGCTGTGGCGCCCTTCGCCGAGGACGGCGACCTGCTGGACGAGTACGACCGTTCCATCGAGATCATCGACGAGATCCTGGCCTGCTATGGCGGCGACCCGGCCAGTGTCCATCTGGGTGGGACGTCCAACGGGGGCCGGGGAGCCTTCGAGCTGATGCTGGACCACCCCGAACCCTTCGCCACCTTGCTCGGTGCACCGGGGATCTTCCCCACCTACCCGTCTTTCGACGACGATGCGATCCTGGCTGCGCTGGAGGGCAAGGCGGTGTTCAACGGCGTCGGCGAGACGGACACCCAGTGGCAGGGCGCCGTGGAGCAGACCCACGAGCATTTCGAGGAGCTGGGTATCGACTCGGTCTACGTGGAGTTCGCCGGCGAGGGCCACATCCTCACGGCGGGATTCGACGAGACGGTGTTCTTCGACTTCTGGCTAGCCCACTGACGCGAGAATCCAGTCTTCCCTCGCTGCCTCGGCTTTAACTCGAGGACGCCCTGCAGTATAAGAAACCGGTCTTTTGCAGGGGTTTTCATGAGCAAATTCCGTGTGTGTTTTGTCGTTTTCGTGCTGTTGTGCGCCGGGACGGTCCTGCCGGCACAGGCCGGGAAGAAACGGGCTGTGGAGCTGGAGCCGGGTTTCTTCAACTGGGACCAGTTCAGCTACTCGGAACAGCCTCAGATCGTCAAGACGCTGCTCGCCGGCCGCTACCTCGTCAAGCTGGGGGGCGGGATCATCGACTACTCGGACGAGGTGATCACCTATGACGGCGACAGCACGCTGACGACCGAGTTCACGCTCCGGGCCATCTTGGGCGAAGACTCGATACCCGAGCGGCTCTATGTCGCCGCCGTCGACCCGACCCTGGGCGAAGCGTTGGAAGTGGATCGCATCTCCATCCAACGCAAGGCTCACCCCGAAGTGCGTTTCAAGCGGGAGGACCTGCTCGAAGAGGTACCGGAGTGGTCCGAGGGGTACTACGACAGCCGGCGGCTCTACTACATCCCGATGCCCGAGGATTCGGACTCGGCGACCGTGGAGATCTCCGTCCGGGTGATTACCCGAAGCCAGCCGGGCTTCGAGGGGCTTGTCCAGACCGTCTCCTTCCTGCAGACCGGTGGTGCCTGCCGGGAGCGGGTGTTGACCATCCGGTATCCCAAGGAGCACCCGCTGTATCTCAAGCAGCATGGATTCACTGCCAAGATCAAACCGAAGCGAGATGGGGACTGGGAGGAGGTAACCCTGGCGCTCAAGCAGCTGATGCCGCTGTACGACGAGCGCTGGTCCGCCCACATGGTGGCCAACTTCCCCTCGTTCCTGATCTCGTCGGTGCCCAGCTGGGACGACTTCCACGAACGGGCGGTGCGGGTCTACGAGCAGAAGATCGTGGCCGACGATGCCATCCGAGCCGAGGTGGCGCGTCTCACCGAAGGCCTCACTGACGATCGGGCCAAGGCCGAGGCGCTCTATCGCTTCATCACCATGGAGTTCCACTACCTGGGTGTCTACTTCGGCGAAGCGGGCTGGGTGCCCCACCCGGCGCCGGAGGTCTTCTCCAACCGGTACGGTGACTGCAAGGACCACACGATCCTGCTCGTGACGATGCTGCGGGAGGCGGGTATCGAGGCCTATCCGGCCTTGATCAACGCCGGCGAGATGGGGCTCGTGGACCAGGAGTTCCCGTTCTTCCTGGGGAACCACGCCATCGTCTACGCGGTGCTCGACGGACAGGGGATGTTCCTCGATGGCGTGTCCAACCCGTATCTGTTCGGCACGCCGCGCAACGCCATCCGCAATCGCCAGGCCGTCGTCCTGAAGCTGGAGGGCCACGAGTTCGTCGATACCCCGGGCGGTGAGGCTCAGATGTGGTCGACGCGGGAGGAGACCCAACTCACCATCTCCCATGACGGAGCGCTGGTGGGTCGCACCGTGCTCACCTACGAGGGCTCGGAGGCGGCGGAGCTGAGGGACGATTTCAGGACGCGACGTCCCGCCCACATCGAGCGGGACGATCACCAGCGGGTGGCTCGTCACTACATGCTGGCCGAGGACGTGGTGTTCAGCCAGGAGGCCGATCCGGCGGCCGGCGGAGGGCCGCTGGAGCGGACCGTCGAGCTCCGTAGCGATGAACATGTGCGCACCTGTGGGCCGTTGATGTTCCTGGAACTGCCGTTCCTGGATCCCCCGTCTGCCATCGAGGCCGAGACCGACGCCCACGATTTCCCGGTCTGGGTCACGCCGTTCTCCTACCAGGCGGTGCTCACCGTCGAGTTGCCGCTGGGGTACCAGATCATCGATCCACCGGAGGACCACAAGACGATACGCCCCGGGGGGGTCTTGAAGGTCGACTACACGACGCGGCCGGGGTCGCTGGTCGTGGAAGTGGATGCGGTGTGGAAGAGCGCTCGCCTGGCTGCTGCCGCCGCCGAGAGCTACGCCATGTTCAGGACCCTGCTGGCGGATAACCTCGACCAGCAGATCGTGCTGCAGGAGGTGGGACGATGAGCGGTTTCACGCGAATCCTCGTGGGCTTCACCGTGGCTTGCCTGTCGCTTCAGTCCGCCGTCGCGCAAGAGCAGACGGCCGTGGAACGGTTCCCGGACGACGACGTCCTCCGGTTGGATATGTCCATCGAGATCACCAAGCAGCCGGACGGCGGCGTCGTGGTGATCAAGCGCATGTCCCACATGGCGCTCACCGAGGCGGGGCGGGAGAAGCTGCAGGACTACGAATTCCAGTTCAACAAGGCCTACGAGGAGTTGCATGTCGAGCGGGCCTGCACCTTGGGCATGGACGGCCGGGAGGCCTGTGCCACCCCAGAACAGATCTTCGTCGAGCCCGAGGAGGACGCTGAGGTCATCGAAGGAGTCTGGGAGCCGCACCGGGTCACCGTGCTGCTCACCGAGATGATGATCGGATCGATCACCGAGCTGGAGCTGCGGACGGAGATCAAGCAGCATCGCTGGTTCTCCAAGATCAATGCCATGAGTGACTGGGGGCCTTCCGAGCGCGTCGAGGTCGTCGTGCGGCATCCACAGAACCAGCCCTTCTGTGGCCGCGCGGTCGGGGCCGAGGCGGCCTATGAACGCAGCGAGGTGGACGGGATGGAGGAGCAGAGCTGGACCTTCGGGCCGCAGCCGGCGCCCCCCAAGGACACCAAAAGGCCTTCCAACGGCGAGCTGTCTCCGTCGCTCTTCCTGTCCGAGTTCGAGACCTGGCAGCAGTTCGTGGACTGGTACGAGCCGCACATCGCCGAGGCGCGCGATCGTTTCAGCGGTGGACCGGCCAGGGAGGTGCTCGCCCTCGCCGACGCGGACGTCAAGGCCATGGATCCGGTGCTGCGGATGGCCTTCTTGGTCGAGGACCGTACCGAGCACTCGGATGTGTGGATCAAGCGCTGTACGCTGATCCCCGGCAAACTGAAGACCATCGTCAAGGAGACGGGTACCTTGGTCGAGCGCGCGGTTGCGCTGCAGACTCTGCTCCTCGACGCGGGGGTCGAGGGGGTCCATCTGGCCCTCTCCACGAACACCAGGAACGGTGTCCCTGGAGACTTCCCGTGTCCCATGGCGTTCCAGAAAATGGGCGTCTACGTGGACGGACGCGGGTTCATCGATCCGGACACCCACGCCGACTACGTGGACACCATCCCGTCCTATCTACACGGTGGAACGCTGGTGATCCTGGATCCGGCGGGCCCGCGCTCGCTGGTGGGGGAGGAACTGACCGATCCCGAGGCCATCAACGGGTACCACCGCACGGGACAGCTCTTCATCGAAAACGGCAACCTGCGCGTGGACGAGGACATCCAGCTGACCGGGGCCGAGGGGGCCGAAGCGCGCTCCTATTGGCGCCGATATCAGGAGGACATCGAGAAGGACGAAAAGAGTGATCGCAAGACCAATCGTCTGTATCAGCGGTACTTCGTGGAGCGTGAAGGCGCCAACTACGTGGAGCGGGGGATCTGGGATCACGTCAAGGACCACGGCTACGCCCAGGGGCACGTGAGCATGGTGGCCATGTTCGATCCGTGGGACCTGGAGGCGGAGACTGCGATCCACGTCCGCTACACCCCGGAGGACGCGGTCGAGACCAAGGGCAACCTGATGCTGGTCAGGCTGCCGTTCGTGCTCGGTGGCGTCTCCACCGCCTGTGCCAAGGCGTCTTCCCTACGGGACGCGCCGGTGGAGATCATGCCGACCCACTACACCTACCGCTGGGAGCTGATCATCCCCGAGGGATTCCAGGTGCTGGGCTTGCCCAAGGACCGGACCATTGAGAGCGAATACGCCTCGTTGTCGATCCAGTTCCGGGAAGAGACGGTGGAGATCCGGCCGCTACTGGAAGCGGACGGGGCGGACGACGGGGAGGAGCCGGAGGCGCCGGCGGAGCCCGTTCAGGGCCGCGCTGTCATCATCGAAGCGGAGCTGCTCACCCCCCACAATCGCATCCCGGTGGAGGCCTTCGACGAGTTCCGCGCGGTGAAAGCTCAGCAGCTCTTCACCGCCACCGACCCCATCGTGTTCTCTCGCTCCAGGTAGTCCCTTCCTAGCCGATCTCCATCATCTCCCGCGCCTCGGCCGGTGTGGCGATGGGGCGCCCCACGTCCCGGGCCATGGCGACGGCTTTGTCCACCAGCGGGCCGTTGCCTTCGGCCATGGTGCCGTCGGGCAGGTAGAAGTTGTCCTCCAGCCCGACGCGGATGTGGCCGCCCAGGGCCAGGGCGCCGGCGATGAGGCGCCACTGGGGGCGGCCGATGCCGACGATCTGCCAGCTGCTGCCGCCGGGGAGTACCTCTGACATGTGCTGCAGCGTCTTGACGGTGGGGTGGGCGCCGCCCAGCACGCCGAGGATCAGCGAGAAGTCCGCGGGCACCTGCAGCAGCCCCATGTCGATGAGCGGCTCGGCGTTGCGGATGTGGCCGGTGTCAAAGCACTCCAGCTCCGGGCGCACGCCGTGCTCGTTCATCGCGGTGAGGAAGGTGATGATGTCGGCGAAGGGGTTCTGGAACACGTGGTCGTGGTAGAAGCGCTTGGCCTTGCGGCTGTAGATGGCGTAGTTCATCGAGCCCATGTTCAGGGCCGCCACCTCGGGCTTGGCGCTGCCGATGTGCTTGGCCCGGTCCTCCGCCGGCACGCCGATGCCCCCGGTGGAGAAGTTGACGATGACGTCGCTGCGCTCGCGCACCTTTTGGGCGATCTCGATGAAGATCTCCTCGCGCCAGCTGAACATGCCATCCGGCTCCCGGCCGTGGATGTGCACCATGGCGGCACCGGCCTCGCCGGCCCGGCGGGCTTCCTCGGCGATCTCCTCGGGGCTGTAGGGGATGTGGGGGCATTGGTCCCGGGTGGCGAGCACACCGGTGAGCGCCGCGGTGACGATGACGCGGTCGTCGGCCATGGTCATTCCTCCTCTTTCATCCAGGCGGGGGGCCGCCCTTCCATGAACGCGGTGACACCCTCGGCAAATTCCTTGGACTGCAGGCCGCGGGTGAAGAACTTGGCCATGCGGTCAATGCGGTCGTGCAGCTCCTGGTCCAGCACGTCGCTCACCGCCTCTTTGCCCAGCATCTGGGCCATAGGCCCGCCGGCGGCCAGGGCCTGGCCGATGAGGGCCACCTCGGCGTCCAGCTCGCCCCGCGGCACGGCCCGGTTGATCAGGCCCAGCTCCACCGCCTCGGGGGCCGGGACCTTGCGGCCGGTGAGGGCCAGGTCGGCGGCCTTCTTGGGGCCCACGTGCCGCGACAGCAGCGGCAGCACCATGAACGGGAACAGGCCGATGTGCACCTCCGGGGTGCCCAGCTTGACGTCCTCGGCGGCCAGGGCCACGTCGCAGGCCAGCAGCACACCAATGCCTCCGCCGAGGGCGTGGCCGTTGACCCGGGCCACCAGCGGCTTGGGGAAGCGCAGCAGGGTGTGCAGCAGGTCGGTGTAGGGGTTGCCACCCTCGGCGGCGATCTGGGGCCAGCTGGAGATGAGCGATAGATCGGCGCCGGCGCAGAACGCCTTGTCTCCCTGGCCGGTGAGCACCACCACCCGCACGGTGCTGTCCTCGGCCAGCTCACCCAGGAATCCCTGGATCCCGTCCAGGGTGTCCAGATCCAGGGTGTTGCGGCGCTTCTCGCGCTCGATGGTGATGGTCGCGATGCCGTGATCCACGGCGCACGATACAGGCTTGTCAGCCATCGGACTCCTCCTCCTTGGCTTCGATGTCCACCAGCAGGTCACCGGCGGCCACCTGGTCCCCTTCGGTGCAATGCACGGCCGACACAGTGCCGTCGGCGTTGGCGGTCAGGGAATTGCGCAGCTTCATCGCCTCGACGACCACCACGGTGTCGCCGCACGAGACGGCATCTCCGGCAGCCACGGGCAGCTCGACGATCTTGCCGGGCATGGGGGAGCGCAGCGGGCCCCCCTTGCCGGCGACCGCTCCGGCCGGTAGCGGCGCGGCAGGGGACAGCAAGAACCGCTCACCGTCCACGGCCACCTCCACGTCGCGACCCACCCGGGCCACCACGACCCGTCGCCGCCGGTCGCCCCAGTCGAGGGTGTAGCGGGTGGCGCCGTGGTGGGGGAGGGCGGTGGGCACGGCGTCGCCGCCGTCCACGCGGACCTGCCCCTCTCGGTCCGGTCCGTCTCCCGCGATCTCCACGGTCACCTGGTGCACGTCATTGCCCAGCCGTAGGGTCCGGTCCACGGTGCTCATGGCTGGCCTCCTTCCGGGAACCGGCGCGCGCCGATGGTCTCCCAGGGGCCGGGGATGGTTGCAGCCACTGGGCCGCCGGCGGGCGTTGCCGCACCCCCTGCTGGGAGCTCGTCCAGGGCGATGGCCGCCGCGATGAGCGCCAGCTCGCTCGCCCCTTCCTCGGGGGCCGCCAGTTCCGCCACAAGCGTGTCCTCGAGGGTGTGGGTGTAGGTCTCGCCAGCGATGAAATCCGGATGCTCCAGCAGCCTGCGCAGGAACGCCGTATTGGTGGCCACCCCCAGCACGACCGTCTCCTCCAGCGCCCTGCGCAACCGCAGCCGGCAGGCCTCCCGGTCCGGGCCCCAGGCGATGATCTTGGCCAGCACCGGGTCGTACTCCATGGGCACCACCGAGCGGGCATCGACGCCGGAGTCCACCCGGATCCCCGGCCCCCCCGGGAGCTCCAGGTGGACCAGCGGGCCGGCCGACGGCATGAAGCCGCTGGCCGGATCTTCGGCGTAGAGCCGGGCCTCCATGGCCCACCCCCGTGGCCGGGCGGTCCGCACCGCTTCGTCCAGCGGTTCCCCTGCGGCCACCCGCAGCTGCCAGGCCACCAGGTCCACGCCGAAGCGGGCCTCGGTGATGGGGTGCTCCACCTGGATGCGGGCGTTGACCTCCAGGAAGTAGAACGTGCCGTCGTCCAGCAGCAGGAACTCCACCGTGCCGGCGCCCACGTAGCTGGCCGCCGCCGCCGCCTTGCAGGCCGCGTCGCACATGCGGCCCCGCAGCGCCTCGCCCACGGTGTTGCCCGGGGACTCCTCCAGCACCTTCTGGTGGCGCCGCTGCAGGGAACACTCCCGTTCCCCCAGGGCGATGACCGAACCGTGGCGGTCCGCCAGCACCTGGATCTCCACGTGCCGCGCCTTGGTCACCAGCTGCTCCAGATACAGGGCCGGATTGCCAAAGGCAGCCAGCGCCTCGGCGGTGGCCTCCTCCAGGGTGGGCCGCAGGTCGTCGGGCCTGTCTACCCGCCGCATGCCCGTGCCCCCACCACCGCCCGTGGCCTTCACCAGCAGCGGGAAGGGCATGCCGCCGGACGCGGCGACCAGGGCGTCCAGATCGTCCGTGGCGTCGAAGGTGCCTGGCACGACCGGGACCCCCGCGTCCCTCATGGTGATGCGGGCGGCGACCTTGTCCCCCAGTAGCGCAGACACATCCGCCGGTGGCCCGATGTAGGTGATCCCTGCGGCTTCGCAGGCTTCCGCCACCGCCGGGTTCTCTGCCAGGAAGCCGTAGCCCGGGTGCAGGGCGTCGGCCCCTGCAGCCACCGCGGCCCCCACCACCTTGCCCACGTCCAGGTAGCTGGCCGCCGGCTCCGCTGGCCCCAGCAGCACCGCCTCGTCCGCCGCGTGTACGTGGGCCGCCCCGGTGTCGGCCTCCGAGTACCCGGCCACCGTGGCCACCCCCAGCTGGCGGCAAGCCCGGGCCACCCGCACGGCAATCTCTCCGCGATTCGCGATGAAGACCTTGTTGAACATGGTCACCCCTTCACATCCTGAAGATGCCGTATTCGTGTGGCCGGTCCTCGGGCTCGAAGGCCACCGCCAGGGCCAGCCCCAGCACCTCGCGGGTGCGGGCTGGATCGACGATGCCGTCGTCCCACAGCCGGGCGGTGGAGTAGGTGGCGCAGCTTTCCTTGTCGTAGACCGCCATCACCTGCTGCTCCACCATGTTCAGGGCGTCGTCGTTGACCTCCATGCCCATGCGCTCCAGCTTGGCCTTCTGCACGGATTTGAGCACCCCGGCCGCCTGCTCGCCCCCCATCACCGAGATGCGCGCGTGGGGCCACATCCACAGGAAGCGTGGGCTGTAGGCCCGGCCGCACATGGCGTAGTTGCCGGCGCCGAAGGAGCCACCGACGATGACCGTGAACTTGGGCACCCGGGCGTTGGAGACGGCGTTGACCATCTTGTGGCCGTCCTTGGTGATGCCCCTGCGCTCGTACTCCTTGCCGATCATGAAGCCGGGGATGTTCTGGAGGAACAGCAGGGGGATGTTGCGCCGGTCGCACAGCTGGATGAACTGCGTGCCCTTGAGCGCGCTCTCGGAAAAAAGCGCCCCGTTGTTGCCCAGGATGCCCACGGTCTGGCCGTAGATGCGGGCGAAGCCGGTCACCAGCGTCGGCCCGTACAGCGGCTTGAACTCGGAGAACCGGCTGCCGTCCACCATGCGGGCGATGATCTCCCGCACGTCGTAGGGGATGGTCAGGTCCTGGGGCACGATGCCGTAGATCTCCTTGGGGTCGTACAGCGGCTCCTCGATGGGCTCGCGGTCCGGAGTGGGGGAGGGGGGCAGGGTCTCCATCAGCCGCCGGGCGATGGCCAGGGCTTCGGTCTCGTCTTCCGCCATGTGGTCGGCGACCCCGGACTGGGAACAGTGCACGTCGGCGCCGCCGAGCTCGTCGGCGGTGACCACCTCACCGGTGGCGGCCTTCACCAGGGGCGGGCCCCCCAGGAAGATGGAGCCCGTGCCCCGCACGATGACCACTTCGTCGCTCATGGCCGGGATGTACGCCGCGCCCGCCGTGCACAACCCCAGCACCACCGCCAGCTGGGGGATGCCCATGCGGCTCATCACCGCCTGGTTGTAGAAGATGCGCCCGCCGTGCTCCTTGTCCGGGAAGATCTCGGACTGGAGCGGCAGGAACGCCCCCCCCGAGTCCACCAGCGAGATGCAGGGGATGCGGTTCGCGATGGCGATCTCCTGGGCCCGCAGCGCCTTCTTGACCCCCATGGGGAACATGGTCCCCCCCTTGATGGTGGAGTCGTTGGCGTTGATCATCACGGTGCGGCCGGCCACCCGCCCGATGCCGATGACGGTGCAGGCCCCGGGGGCCTGGCCCTCGTACATGCCGTGGGCCGCCATCGGGCACAACTCGAGGAACGGCGAGCCCGGGTCCAGCAGCAGCTCCAGCCGTTTGGCCACGGTGAACTTGCCCTGTTTTTCGATGTAGGCCAGGGACTTGGGGTCCCGCTTGTTGCGGACCTGGTCCAGCTGCTCTTCGAGCTCCTGGACCTTGGCCAGCATCTGCTCGCGGTTGGCCTGGAATTCGGCACTGGAGGTGTCGATCTTGGATTGGATGGGTTCCATCGGATCCCTCGGCTCGGGTTGGGGGTGGTTCAGCGGGCCAGCAGCTCGCGGGCGATGACGAGCTTGCGGACCTCGGTGGTGCCGGCGCCGATGGTGAACAGCCGCACGTCGCGGTACAGCCGGCTGATCTCGTACTCGTCCATGTAGCCGTAGCCGCCGTGGATCTGCAGCGACTCGTACACCACGAACTCCGCCGTCTCGGCGGCGAACAGCAGCGCAGACGCGGCGATCTTGTGGATGTCGGTGCCCTTGCCGCCCCGCTCCATGTCCTGGGCGATCTCCACCGCACGGTAGGCCAGCCCGCGGGAGGCCTCGATGCGGGTGTACATGTCCGCGAGCTTGGCCTGGATCAGCTGGAACTTGGACAGGGGGCGGCCGAACTGCTCGCGCTCCTTGGCGTACTTCAGCGCCAGCTCGAAGGCCCGCTCGCTCATGGCGATGGCGGCGCCGGCGAAGAACGCCCGCTCCACGTCCAGCCCGGCCATCATCACGGCGATGCCCATGTTGGGCGCGCCGATGACGTTCTCGACGGGGACCCGGCAGTCTTCCAGCACGATCTCGCCGGTGGGGGAGCCGTGGTGGCCCATCTTCTTGAGCTTCTTGGGCACGGTGAAGCCGGGGGTGTCGCACTCGATGATGAAGGCGGTGATGCCCATCGCCCCGGCCTCGGGGTTGGTCTTGGCGTACAGCACGCAGACGTCGGCGATGGGGGCATTGGTGATGAAGGTCTTGGCCCCGTTGAGCACATAGTGGTCGCCGTCGAGCACGGCCGTGGTCCGCAGGGAGGTCGCGTCGGAACCCGCCTCGGGCTCGGTGAGAGCCATGGCCCCCATCCACTCGCCGGAAGCCAGCTTGGGCAGGTACTTGAGCCGCTGCTGCTCGCTGCCGGTGCGCAGCAGGTTGTGGGCGCACAAGTTGAGGTGGGCGCCGTAGGACAGGGCCAGCCCCGAGCACCCCTGCAGGTTCTGGATCGCCAGCACCGCCGTCATCAGGTCGCCGCCCACGCCGCCGTACTTCTCGGGGATGGCGATGCCCATCAGTCCCAGCTCGCCCATTTTTTTCCAGATACCGTCCGGGAGTTTGTCCTCGGCGTCGATCTGTTCGGAGAAGGGCAGCACCTCCTTGGCCGAGAATTTCCGTACGGTTTCGATGATCATCCGCTGTTCTTCGGTGAATTCGTGGGTCATGTCGCTGCTCTCCTGGAGTGCGGGCTTGGTGAAAGGTAGGACCAGTGAACCACGCCCGCATCTCGAAGACAAATCCAAAATCTACCATGCGGTAGGTAAAACGACGCCCGAAAACCGTTTGGGTGCCGTAGAACTGTGCAGAATGCAGGTTTGGGGCGGATCGGTGGTTCGGGGAGATTCATCCTAGGTGAGCCCAATTCAGTGGACTATGGTGCTTAACCGGCCCTGGACTTCGGGTTCCATAGCGGAGAAACTGGCCGCTCGGCCAGCACCAGGTTAGGAAACGGAGAGCGCATGAGAGTCAAGATCGTCGGTACGGGAAGGTACCTGCCTCCGCGCGTGGAGACGTCGGCCGAGTTGGCCCCACGCATCGGCAAGACGGAGGACTGGATCGTCTCCCGGACGGGCGTTCAGCGGCGGCATGTCTCGGACATTCCCATGGCTCAGATGGGGGCGCGCGCCGCCGAGGATGCGCTTGGGGACGGCCCCAAGCCGGATCTGGTCATCAACGCGTCGGGCGTGCCCAACCAGGTCATCCCCGACAGCTCGGTCTTCATCCAGGAGGAGCTTGGGTACACGGGGATCCCCTCGTTCAGCGTACACGCCACATGCATGTCCTTCGCGGTGGGGCTACACACAGCGGCAAACCTGGTGCACAGCGGCGCGTACGGTCGCGTACTGATCGTTTCGGCGGACCAGGGCACCATTGGCCGGAACTTCGAGGAGCCGGAGAGCGCCTCGCTGTTTGGCGACGGCGCCGCAGCGGCGGTGTTGGAGCCCACCCCCGAGGGGGAGGCCAGCGAGCTGCTGGCGTTCCAGATGACCACCTTCCCGGCCAAGGCCTGCCTGACGGAGGTACGCGGAGGCGGCGTGCGTTGCCATCCCAACGATCCCGCCACGACCACCGCGGACAACCTGTTCCACATGGATGGCCCGGGCGTGTTCAAGAATGCGATACGCCGGGGAGCGGTGGTCATCCGGCGGGCCATCCGGGCCGCAGGGCTGGAGTACACGGATGTGGACCTGGTCGTCCCGCATCAGTCGTCCGGGCCGGGCGTCACAGCCATCGCACGGTTTGGCTTCCCCCTGGAGACTATTGTCAGCACGGTCGAAGAGGAGGGGAATTGCGTCGCGGCGTCCCTCCCCCTGGCCCTATCGATGGCGAACCAGCAGGGGCGGATCCAGCGCGGGGACCGGGTGATGCTGTGCGGTTCGGGGGCGGGCCTGTCCGTGATTGCGATGATCTTGCGGTGGTGATCCCCGGGGTGAACCCGGATCAGACAGACATCTCACCCGCCACATCGCCGACCCCGGCCACCCTCTGGAGTTCCTGGCTTTGCTGTTCCAGGAGCGTGAAGAGGGTGTCGCGGACCTGGATCTCGGTAAACGGCGACACCATGAAGGCATGGGCTCCCCGGCGGACGGAACCCAGCACCATCAGACGGGTCGGATGGCCCGATACGCAAGTCACCTTGACCGGGTGCTCCAGTAGCTGGATCTGGCGCAACAGTCGCCAGGCGTTTTTCGGGCCGTCGAGCCCGAGCACCAGCAGCCGGATCGGCTGGAATCGGATCAAGGCCAGCGTCTCCTCGAAGCTGTGCGCCTGCAGAACCCTCAGGCCCGTGATCTTGAGCGCCTCGGTGACCTCCGCCGCCCGCATACCCGCGAACGTGCCGGCGACGGCCACGAAGTGCTCACCGTTGTCGTTTGGGAGGGTAGGCGGTCCCAAATCAGGCCTCCTTGACGACTGGCGTCTTCGAGAGCGCCTTGCGCAGGGACCGGGCGCGCTTTCCCGCACGCCGATAGCGGGCGATCTCCAGCTCGTGAATCCGGCGGGTGATCTCCTCGCTGGATAGCGGCTCGGGTTGGTGTTGCTCGGCGACCTCGATGAACCGATCCTTCAGCTCCTCGAAGGCCTCGAAGACGCAGGGGTCGAACTGGGTTCCCACCCCCTCGGTGATGATGGCCGTCGCCTTCTCGTGACTGAAGGGCTCTTTGTACGGCCTACGAGACGTCAGCGCGTCGTACACGTCGGCTAGCGCCACGATGCGGGCCGACAGGGGGATCTCGTCCTTGACCAGGCCAAAGGGATAGCCGTTGCCATCCCAGCGTTCATGATGGCAGTAGGCGATGTCGCGGCCCATCTGAAGGAACGACCGGTAGTGCAAGCGTCGTTCGATCTCACGCAGCGTGTCGCCGCCCACGGAGGAATGGGTCTTCATGGTCTCCCACTCCTCGGCGTTCAGCTTGCCGGGCTTGAGCAAGATACTGTCTGGCACGCCGACCTTACCGATGTCGTGGAGCGGCGCCGAACGCCAGATGTCGATGACATAGTTGTCGTCGATGTACCCCGCGAAGACGGGATTGGACCGGAGCTTGAACGCAAGCAGGCGGGAATACTCGGCCATACGTTCCAGGTGCAAGCCCGTGTCCTGGTCGCGGGATTCCACCATCTTGGCCAAACCGAAGATCGCCACGTCCTGGGTTTCGCGGACCTGGGCGCCCGAGTTGTGGGAGACCTGGGAAAAGCGGCTCTCCAGGAATCGCGATCGCCTCAGCAGGGCGGTGCGTTCCACCCCCAAGAAGGCGGTCTGGGCCAGGCTCAGATCCTGCTGCACCAGGCCCTGTTGGAGAGGTTCGTGGTGCGGGCTGTCCGGGGTTGGTGTGCCACCGGCGAGGATGACCGTGAGTTCTTGATCGGCTGTGGCGAGAGTGCTCCGGACGCGCTCCAGTTCGTCGGCCGTGAGGCCCCACGCAATGATGCTATCCACCGGTGGCTCGGTCTGGACGATGACCCGGTATAGGCCTCGGTCTAGACCCACGACGGTCACGTGGAATCCCGCGTCCTCGAGTTCCGCTCTGGCCCCGTCCGCGGCGGTGTTTGCCGACCGGACAAGGGCAACGTGATGCAACGCATCCATGCGTAGTCCTTCCTTGGACGAGCCGATGCGACTCTCCAATATTGTCATCGGATGGGTTTGTTAGAACTTGAGGACTAGGAACGTGAAGGCGAACTAAGGCTGGTTGGCCACGATGAAGGCCACGGTCGAACGGTCGATGCGGCGGTTGCGGGTCGCCAGCAGGTCGTCCGGCTCACCCTCGGGGGGAAGGGCGAGCCGCGTGGGATGGAGGCCCCCCTCCTCGATGAGATAGGACCGCGTGGCTACCGCTCGCCGCCGGCATAGCTGGACGTTGTACTTGGCGCCGCCTCCCTCGTCACCGTGGCCGAGTACGACCACCGGGGTCAGCTCTGGATGGATGGACAGATAGGCTGCCACCGTCTCCAGCGCCTGCCGGGCTTCGTCGGAGAGTTCGGTTTCACCTTCGGCAAATTGGACCGGGGACGCGATGAGCAGTTCGGTGGACCCGCGGGGCACCGGGTGGGTCGAGGCCTGCTCCACGGTGACCGGGTTGGAATAACCATGGGGAAGGACGCCCGGCTCTGCCGGCTCGCCCGTGGTCTTCAGAGTCACCTGTGGTTTGCGTATCCAGCGGTCCAGGGTCAATCCCACCTGGAAGCCCGCGCGGAAATCGGGCGAGCCGACACCGGGCGCCAGACCACGTCCCAGGAATACCGTGGCGCGGAAGCGGTCGTGGTTGAACGCGCCGGCCACCAGGAGTTCCATCGGGCGTTCGGCCACGGATCCGCTCACCTCGCCGGACCAGGATGTGGCGGCGGTCCAGTTGCGGTGGAGGCGAACCTCGGCTCCCAGCCCGTACCGGAATGCCGAATGGCTCTGCACCCCACTCCAGTCTGCAGACGGCCTCAGGCGTCCACCCACCAGCGCCGTCACCCGTACGGGCCCTGGCCGTACCTCCATGGCGACGTCCGGGTGGAATTCCATGACCCCCGATGAGGAAAACGCGCTCTGCATCCCTGTGGGGATCTGGATGGCGGGCCGGATGGCCAGCCCGAACGGGCTCTTGCCGATCTTGAGCAGGGGGAACAATCCGCCGATCCGCAGATCACCGGGGCCCACCGCCTGGAGATCGTCGTCCGGCTGGGGCCACCATCCGGCCTGGTAGGCCACCAGGGGGAAATCCGCCCAGACGGCGAAACCCCGGCCCACGCCCATGGCGGCGCCGACTTCGGTGATCAGCCGGTCGCGAATGACCGGCATCGTGCGTACACCATCCTCCACGAGGTAGATGGGGCGGTGTTCACCCTGCATCAGCAGCGAACCGGTGATCTGGAGCGGCTCCATGCCCTTCGTCCCAGGAGCGGCGAGGATATCCCCCGCAAATGGCTGCAGCCGGAACCGCAGCGAGTCGACCGTGGTGGCTTCCAGCTCGGCTGCCCACGCGCGGGGTAGGGGGGCGAGCAGCCACGGGATCGCCAGGAGGAACACGGCCAGGCCCGGCCAACGATAGGTGTGTTTCATGAGCCTTCCCCCGTCCGCTCGGCGATGGGACCGTCAGCGGGGTTCTCCTCGGGCCTGAGTTCCAGGCGAGCGCTGGCGTCCATCAACATCAAGGAGATCATGCCTGGCTCCCTCTGCTCCGAGCCAGGCCAGCTGACCGTCGCCAGGACGGTGCCTGGATCCCGGCCGAGCATCTGTTCAACAGCTTCGGCGACGGCGGCAGCCCGTCGCCGGGCGGCGGCCTCCGCGTTCTCGATACGTTCCACGTTTGCCATCACGCCGATGCCATCGGCCATCGGATGAAGGTGCTCGTTGATTGTCGTCGATACCGCCTCGGACAGGGCCTCCCCGTCCACGACGACGGAAATCCGGACGGGGCCGCGGATATCGAAACGGGAGATCCACAAGGCCAGGAGCTGCCGGCCGTCGTCACTCAGCCGGCTGCCTCCCTCGTGGAACAGCAAAATCGATTCGAACTGGCCCGTGATCGTCTCGGTGCGTAGGCCCTCCTCACCCGTCTCCACGAGGCGGTCGCCGATGCAGACGAGATCCTGGGGTAGGCCGTCGTCGTCCAGGGCTGGGAGAGGGGTCGGCGGTCCAGAGACCAGCCGAGCGGTGGCCCACTGTGTGCCCAGGCCCACTACCTGTAGTCGTCCGGACTCCATCCACACCGGGTGGCTACGGAATTCGGCATCGCCTCGCCGGGCAGGAACGCGCCGGTACGCGACGAGGATGGTGCCCGGCTCCACCGCTTCTAGACCGCCGATGTCCAGGTGATAGTGGCGTGTGGTGGGGTTCGAATCGCCCGCGGGGTAGTCCCGCCCATCGCTGCCCTGTTCTTCGACGGTATAGGAGCCCACCACATGCGGCTCGGCACCCGCCAACCCGCAGGTTGCCAGCGTGATCCAAACGACGGCCGCCCATCCAGCTAGATTCCTCATCGGACCATCACCTCCACACCTCCGTGGAGCTGCCAGCCACCCAGATCCATTCCCCTGCCGGATGCCCAGCGAGCCCAGCGGTGGCCGCCCTCCACGACGAGATACACCCCTTCGAGACCGGGCCCGGTATGGATCGAATAGGACGTCTCGGGGGTCAACAACAGCGCCGCACCCATGCCCACCATGGCGCCGGGTTTCATGCCGTTGATGACGTCGGTTTCGACCTGTTCGCGGTACCAGGTGACCATCGGGCCCCCGACGATATAGGGCACCAGTGGCTGATGTTGGACCATCTCCAGGCGCCCCTCGAATCGGATCCCCACGTTGCCCATGTGCAGCCGCGTTTCCAGATCCGTAGTCTCCATCGTCTCCGTCAACACGGCCGTGCCCCGGCGGCCGCCATAACTGAACTGCATTCCCACGCCGAGCTGAGGAAAAGGCCGCATCACGAAGCCGGCCTGGATGTTCACCGCGGCGGCCTTCTGGTAGACCACGAGCACTTCGGGGCTGCGTACCCCGGCGGCACCGACGGTGAACCAGATGGCCATCGCCAGGACGCTGGCGCTCACTTGTCTTCCCCGCGCAGAGCCTTACGATGGCTCTTGAACACCAGATCCACGATCTGTCGCCGGGTGTCCTCTTCCAGGTCGACGAACTCGAATCCCAGGTACGTCTGACCCTCGACATCCTGAGCACGGACCAGGTTGGCATCCACGACCAGTGGGACATGCCCCGGATCATCGTCGCGTAGGATCAACATCGGGACCTGTTCGCCGACGTCACACGGTGGCTCCCCCCGGAACCCGATCCCGCTCTCGGACAGATTGATGCTCTGCTCTTCGGCTCGCGCGACTTCGTTGGCCAGCGTGAGGCATTGGAGTACCGCAGCCATGTATTCGATGGTGTTGTCGATGATGCCCGCCGTGACCGCGTCGGCGCCGGGTTTGATGGACCGCAGGCGCCCCACCAAGGTGGCCTGCTGCCTGCGTAGGGCGAGCAACTGCTCGTCCACGAGGCCGTCCAGCTCACCGAATTCGAGCTTGGCCTTCGTCACTCGCTGGCGGAAGTGCCGCCGCCGTTCGTCATCACCCTTGTTTGCGGTGTCGTCTGTCATCGAACTCCTCCACGACCTGGTCATGCAGGAAACGGACCAGGTGCTGTGCACGGTATTTTGCGGAAAAGGAAGGGAGGTGGGACCGTCTGACCGTCAGCTCGTTGACGCCCTCGTCAGAGCTTCTGCTGGAGTCGCTGGGCACGGTGATGGGGCTCAAGACCTCCAAATGCTTTGAAGGCTCGATTGCACTGGCGCAGGGACTGGATCTTCTCGTCCAGATCTTCGAGGTGCCGGTGGGCCTCGACGCGGAACATGTCCGCGGCCTCGATCCAGGCGGCGAAGGCGGCTTGCTCTTCCGGTGTGGGCTCGCCGGTGCGTGCTTCCACGGCCGCCTGGATGGCGCGCTGGCTCATGTGGAGCTCGGGAGCCAGATTCTCGAAGGCGCTGTCCCCGTCCTCGGCCATGCTTTGGCAAAACCGGCGGAGTTTTTCTGCCGTGGCGCGGAGCTGCTCGGTCAGGACCCTATCAGGGGCTGGCAATGGCACTATATTCCTCCTCGAAGACGTCCACCGCCTCAGTCCAGGTGTCTCGAAGATCGGTCAATTTTTCGAGAAGGGTGGCGAACTGCGCCGCTGCTGGGTCCTGTTCGGCTTCCAGCAACAGCCGGGTGAGGTACGTGTAGTGGCGGAACAGGTTGACAGCCATCGTGCCGCCGATTTCGAAGCTCAAGGCCTCCTGTAGTGCTGCGATGATGCGCCGAGCTCGATTGAGTTCGGCCTTGCATACGCTGGGGCGATCCGTGTTCTGGGCAATCTCTACTGCTCGTACGGCTCCGTCGCACAGGTCCACAAGCAGTTCGGGGCCACTGCGTGCTTCGACGTCTGCTCGACGGTAGGTCTGGATCATGGCATTTGTGGCGGTCATTTTCGTATCCTCAGCTGCTCGAGTTACCCACGAACAGCATGGTCAGGTAGTTTCCCATGGTCTGAAGCTCGGCCATGGCCATCTCGAGGTTGGTGAACTGTTGACGCAGCGCACCCTCGTAGATTTCCAACCGGTCCTCTTCGGCTGCGATTCGGTCCTGGAAATCTTCGATCTGATCGTCCAGGCTGTCGGTCCGCAGCGTAATGGAGCCGTTGTCCGAATCGACCACGATGTCGATACGTTCGGTCAACGACGCGAACAGGCCGTCTGCACCAGCCAGCATCTCCAGCACGTCCTCGGGGGAAGACTCGAGTAGCGATTCCAGCTCGTCGGTATCCAGGCTTAGACTGCCGTCCTGTTCGGTAGACAGGCCCAGTGAGGACATACCGCGCAGATCGCCCGATTCGTACAACCCGCTGACTGCCGACTGTAGCGAACTCTCGACCGTACGCAACACGGACTCACCGGCGATCAAACTGGTCGACCCGTCCTCGTCGACGCCCGTTTCATCATCGATGAACGACATCACGTCGTTGTAGGCGTCCACCACAGACTGGATCGACTCGACCGTGGCCTCATTGTCGCGGATCACCGCGATGTCAGCGGCGCCTTCGCTAGCCACGTCGAGGGTCACACCCGGCAGCACATCCTCGAAGGTGTTCGTCGCCGAGTTGATGGTCAGCCCGCCGGCCAACTCGATCTCAGCATCGGCTGCCGCGACCTCCTGCGTGAAGGTGGGAGCCGTGCCTCCGCTCAGCGTATCGCTGACGCTGATGGTATTGGCTGCCCCGGTCTCATCCGACATGATCACGAGCCGGTAGGGATTGGCTGCATCTCCGTCGTTGAGGATGAACGCCGAAACGCCTTCTACCTCGTTGTTGATCGCGGAGACCAGTCCGGTGAGCGTGTTGTTTTCGTTGGCTGCTGAAACCGTGATGTCGGTCTGCTCGCCGGCCACTGTCACCGAAAAGGTGCCTTCGCCGACCTCATCCGTGGTTGCCGCGTATCCCTGGGACCGTTCCATCTCGGCCACGGCCATCGAGTTGACGGTCACGGCGAAGGACCCGACCTGCGCGCCATCTTCGGCACTAACGGTCAGGACGTCCTCGTCGGAAGTGGACGTGGAGACAGACTGGAGATCGCCGGCCGTCTCGTAGGCCGCCATCGCCGTGTCCAGGTCATCGAGCAAGCCTTTGAAATCCTGCAGTAGCGACAGCTTGGTTTCCAGCCGCCCCTGTTGGGTCCGGCGCGCCTCGGTGGCGGCGCTCGCCGACGACATGTACGCATCGATGATTGCCGAGGTGTCTAGCCCGCTGACCAACCCGTCTACTGTGATTCCCATCGGCTCCTCACATCCACTCTTCCAGCATCAAGCCGTCCAGCTCTTCGAGCTGGGCGACCACGTCCAGGTACTCTCCCGGTGGGAATTCACGGATGACCTTGCCGGTATCCGCTTCGGTCACCTGGAGCATGTAGCGGCCTGTGGCCTCATGGAGCTTTGCGCTCACGCGCAATCCGCTCTGGTCCTCGTTCTCGGTCGCTTCCTCGATGATCTCCCCGATGGCTTCACGGACAGATTGTCGATTGGATTCGACGAGTTTCTGGCGGACCTTCTGATCGGCCTGACGTTCTTGCTGGGTTTCAACGGTCGGGGATTCCGGCCGTTCGAGTCGGAGTTGACGCGCCTTGGGTTTCGCCTTCGCTTCGGGTTGTTCGGCAGTCGTATCCCCGGGGCTTTGGAGCTGGCGAGTGCGGTCGGAGGACGAGTGCCCTGGAGCCGATCGAGCCGTCGCTGAATGCGGCGGGGATATTCTCAGGGTCGATTCACTCATCGTCTTCCCCCGTCAGAATCGCCCCCCGGGACCTGTCACCAGGCCCCGCGGGGGACTCCTCGAGGATTAGCCAAGCAGCGAAAGTGCCGCCTGTGGCGCGAAGTTGGCCTGAGCAAGTACGGAAATACCCGCTTGCGTCAGGATCTGGTTTCTTGTCAAGTGCGCGGATTCGCTTGCGAAGTCCACGTCCCGGACCTGGCTTTCGGCTGCCGTGAGGTTCTCCGCGGTCACCTCGAGGTTGCCGAAGGCATGGTAGAGCCGGTTCTGCGTCGCACCGAGGGTGGCGCGGGAATCACTGATCGTCTCGATGGCCGAGTCGATCAGGGCCAGCGACGTGTTGGCGTCGGCGACCGTGTCCACCGATGCGGAACCGGTGTCCACACCCAGCGCCGCCGAGTCGGTGTCGACCATGGTGATGTCGATGGTGTCACCTGAGTCGAAGCCCACCTGCACGGACATACCACCCGAGAAGGTGCCGTCCAGCAGGATGTTCCCGTTGAACTCGGTGTCCGAAGCGAGGCGGTCGATTTCTGACTGCAGCTCGGCAAACTCTGTCTGGAGGTAACCACGCTCGGTGCCGCCCAGAACCTCGTTGGCGCTGGTCATTGACAGCTCGCGCATACGATTGAGGATGGAGTGGACCTCGCCGAGAGCACCCTCAGCGGTGCTCACCACGCTGACGCCGTCGTTGACGTTGCGCATGGCGACTCCGGCAGACGTGATGTCTGCGCGCAGGTTCTCACTCACACCCAAACCGGCGGCGTCGTCGGCGGCGCGGGTGATGCGCAGACCGGATGACAACCGGTTGTAGTTCTGTGACAGCGCTGAACTTGAACGGCCCAAGTTCTTTTGCGCCATCAAGGCTGACACGTTGTTGTTGATGCGAAGAGCCATCTTCCAAAACTCCCATTGCAGGCCGGGGTTTTTTTGTGTCTAAGGTTGGTTATCGGTCAGGAACGCCACAGCTTTAGAAAAAATGAGGTCGAAGAGAGGAAGAAAAGGGGGGGGGATTTGCTAGCTCAGAGTGTTCAGGTTCGAAACACCAATCAAAAAAATACCAGTTATTGCAGTTGTTTAGCGTATATGTTTGCTACATATACTTGAAGATGCTGGTTTGCAGCGTCTGGACCAGCGTGGCCGCCGAAGCCTCGTAGGATGTCTGGGCCTGTGCCAGCGCGGAGAAGGCTTCGCCCGCGTCCAACTCCTCGAGCGTCCCCAGGACACTCTGGATGGCCGTGTTGGCGTCCTGACTGGCCGTGGTGAGATCCTCGATGCGGGACAGGGCGGCACCGTAGGACACCCGGGCTTCAACCATCTGAGCCCGCGCAGCGTCGATCTCGTCGATGGAAATCTGCACCGCGGTGGCGTCATTGTTTTGCAGGGCGGTCAGTAAGTTTTCCAGCGCCACGAACGGATCCTCGCCCGGCTGGTTGAAGACCGTGTCGCCCGTGCGACCGATGACCAGCGTATCGGCGCCGAACAGGGGGATGGAGCGTTCGATGGCCGAACCCACATAGGTCCCGTCAGCCAGGAACGGGTCGGTGTCGATGGCGGTGCCTGCAAAGATGTGGACACCGCCATAGGTAGCGTTGGCCGCCCCGAGAATCGAGTCTTGAAGCACCGACACCTCGGCGGCGGCGATGGACCGGTCCTCCGCGCTCCAGTACTCCGACGCCATGCTGATGGCGATCTCCGAGGCGCGCACCAGCACGTCCTCGGCCTGATCCAGGACGGAGTCCGCCACGGACAACTCCCTCGCAGCGCTGGAGAGGCGGTCCTCGAGGCCTCGGTACTGTTCGAGCTCGTCGCGCAGCTCCACCACCTCGGCCGCATCCGCCGGGTGGCTGGATGGCCGCCGGAGCCTATCCAGCGAGCTGGCGTCCAGGGACGCGTTGGTCAGCCGGTCGGTCGCATTCACCATCAGCTGCTGGACTTGCTTGAAGCTCCCAAATGTCGCTCGGTAAATCACACGATCTCCAGGAGGGTATCTAGCATCTGTTGGGTGATTTGCATCACGTTGGCCATGGCGTCATAGCTGTCCTGGAAACGGATCAGGTTGGCGGCCTCTTCCTCCAGGCTCACGCCGGATCGCTGCGCCCACATGCCGTCGATGGCGGTGGAGACCTCCAGCTGAAGAGAGTGGGCGGCATCGGCCGTGGCGACATCCGCCGCCAGGTTGCCCGTGAAATCGGATAGCCCCTCGGTGAGGGTGCGTGTGCCGCCGGCGGTGAGTAGCGCACCGGCCAGGTCGCCCAGCGCGATGGCGTTGTTCCCGTCGCCGGGGAGGCCCAGGGGATCGGCCGCAGCTGCCAGAGCGTCCGGATCGCCGTCCACTGCCGCATCCACCTCCATGGCGATGGCGGCGCCGGAGACAGCGGCCGGCGGGGCGAACAGGTCGCGCCCGGTGACGCCGTCCAGGCCCCACCCCGCAGAGTGAACCGCGTTGATGCCGGTCATCAGGTCGTAGGCCAGCTGGTCCAGTTCGTCCGACAGGCCCGGGGAGACCTCGTCGCGGACCTGCAGGTGCGCGGCGATCTCGCCGGAGCGGATCTGGGGGGTGATATTGGTGGTGACGCCGTCCCGATCCAGAACCACGCGGTGCCAGCCCGTGATGGGATCCACATCGGTGCTGAGCTGGCGGGATTCGCCACCCTGAACGGCGGCGTGGCCGCCCAGCATCACGGTCAGGGATCCATCGTCCGCTTCGTCCAGCTGCACATCCAGCTGGGCCGCCACCAGGTCCACCAACCGGCCGCGCTCATCCCGCAAATCGTTGGCCGAACCACCGGCGGCCTCGCGGGCGACGATGGTCTCGTTGAGGGAAGCGATGTTGGCCAGGTAACCGTTGATGGACTCGACCCCCATCACGATGGACTCATCCGCGGTCTGGGCCAGGCCCATGATGTCCTCTGCCTGCGAGCGGAACTCCCGGGCGAGGTTGCTTGCGTCGTTGAGGATGACCTGCCGAATCGTGGTGTCCGAGGGGGACACCGCCATGGCGTCGAAGTTGGTGAACAGGCTGGTTAGATGGTCGGACAGGGATCCGTCGCCCACTCCGCCCAGCAGGGTCTCCAGCGCTTCGTAGGCGTGGCCTAGCTGCTCCGAGTAACCCAGGTTGCTGTGCTCGTCGAGCATGCGCTCCTCGGTGAACCGGTCGTAGGCGGAGGTGACGTCGGCCGCATCGACACCCTGGCCCAGGAGCAGGCCCCCGGACCAGTAGCTGCCGACCGTACGGAAATCCATCTCCTGGCGGTGATAGCCATCCGTGGCGGCGTTGGCCACGTTGTTGGCCGTCGTCTGAAGGCCCGCTTGACTACTCTGTAGGGCGCGGCTGCCGAGATGAAGGACGTGGAATAGGGACATGGCCTTCCTCCCCGCTAGTACGACGTGCGCAGCAAAAGGTTGGTCTTGTCAGCGGTGCTCTTTTCCTGGCCGTCCTGGGAGTACCCGGGCAGATTGTCCTGCCCCACTCGTTCGCGGAGCTTGGATGTGAAATCGAGCACGTGCGCCACCATCAGCTGGTTGCGCAGTAGCTTGCGGCGCACCTCGGTGACCATCTTGGTGTTGGGTGTGTCACCGTGCTGTGGGTCCGCCAGCACCGTGGATAGCTCGCGGGTGAGCTCCTCCTGCTGGACCCGGAATTCCTCGATGTGGCGTCCGTCCAGCTTCTGGAGGGGCACCGCTGCTCGATCCAGCAGCTTCGAGAGACGACTCAGCAGGGTTTCGATGCGAGCGGGATCGTCAGTAGGGAAGGGGGGTGACATGGGGCGTCATTCTTCGTCCCCCGGGATGCCGGTCAGGTCCTGGAGCATACGGCCCGCCAGGAGATCCAGGTCGATCTCCATCTCGCCGGCGTCGAGCTCAGCGCGGATCTTGTCCACCAGTTCCTGCCTCACCTCGGGAGTCGCTTTCGCTTGTTCCGCGATCTGTCCCACCTCTTCCAACTCAGTGGAGAGGGTGACCTTGGAGCCGGTGGCCTGGGCCTCGGAACGCGATGCGGATGAACGTATGGGGTCTACGCCGGACGTTTCGTTCGCCTGATCGACGGGGCGCTTGGCTCCGGCGGTCACGTTCGGCGCTGTTTTGTCCGTTACTTTCATCGTTCTAACTCCACGGGACGGCGGCAGCCTCTTGCCACCAGCACGTCCTCGTCAAGCCAAATCTGGCTCGGACCATCTTGGCCCGGGGCCTGCATCCTCGTCGAGGCTTTTTCCTGTCTGCTTTTACCTTCATCGGATGCCCTCCCAGAAACTTGAGAGTTTTGTTGTTTTAGGATCATCGCGTCCCCCCGAGAAAACCCTGCGGATCCACGGCTTCACCATTGCGGCGAACCTCGAGGTGCAGGTGCGGGGCCGTCGAACGCCCGGTTGAACCCACCGATCCCAGGGCGACGTCGCCCTCCAGCCAATCCCCTTCGGTGACGCTGACCCGAGCCAGGTGTGCGTACCGACTCTCGACGCCTTGACCGTGGTCCACGATCACCAGGTTGCCGTAGCCACCACTCTCCCCGGCATAGGTGACACGGCCACCCAAGACGGGATAGACCGCCGTGCCCTGCGGGGCGCCGACATCGATGCCGTTGTGCATGCGGGTCGCGCCGCTGAACGGATCGATGCGCTCACCAAAGCCGCTACCCACCCCCTCGGCCCGATGGCCGGGAACGGGCCAGGCCGGCTGCTGCGACTGCTGCTCGTAGGCGTTGCAGGCCACCGCGCCCATGTTGCGCAACAACACGTCCTTGATGCCGATGCCGCCCCCCTCGGCCACCCGCTGCAGGATGGCGTCGTGGAACATGTCGGACGCGAACTTGGAACCCATCGAGTTGCCCAGCATGCCGCCGTGCTCGCGCAGGGGCCGCAGCAGCTCCCCCAGCACCATCGCCTCGAACTGCTCCGCCGCCTTCAGCAGCTTCACCGGATCGTCCTTGAGCCGATGCAGGCGGTCGGCCAGATCGGATGGATCGGAGCGGGGAGTGTCGATGGGCACCATCGGGTTCATCAGATGACCTCCAGCTCCGCGTCCAGCGCGCCGGCGGCCTGGATCGCTTGCAGGATGGAGATCAGGTCCCGAGGCGAGACACCCAACGCGTTGAGGGCGGACACCACCTCGGCGATGCTGACCCCGCCGACCACCTTCATCGGCCGGTATTCCTCGCTGGCCTCGATGTCGCTGTCCGGCACCACCGCCGTATCCCCTCCGCCGAAAGGCTCGGGCTGGCTGACGCCCCAGGAGGTGTCCACCTGGATCGTCAGGCCGCCGTGGGCGATGGCGACGGTGTCGATGCGCACGTCGTTGCCCATCACCACCGTGCCGGTGCGTTCGTTGAGGATCACCTTGGCGCGCCGGGAGACCTGCACCTCGAGGTTCTCCAGCACGGCCAGCATCTCCGGCACGCGGCCGGTGTACTGGTCCGGGACCCGGATGGTGACCGTGCGGGCATCGACGGCAGCGGCGAAATCACCCAGCAGCGAATGGTTGATGGCCTTGCTGACCGTCACCGCGGTGCGGAAGTCCGCGTTGCGGAGCGACAGCTCGAGCTCCTTGCGGTGGAGCATGTCCACCGCCACCTGCTGCTCGACGATGGCCCCTTCGGGGATGCGCCCCACGTTGAGTTGGTTCTTGACGGCCGAGGAGCCACCGGCGGCGGCACCAAAGCCGCCGAGGGTCAACGCTCCCTGGGCCACGGCGTAGATCTGGCCGTTGCCCGCACGCATGGGGGTCATCAGCAGGGTGCCGCCCTTGAGGCTCTTGGCGTCGCCAATGGAGGAAACCAGCACCGGCAACCGCTGGCCGGGGCGAGCGAAGGGTTCCAGCGTGGAGGTGACGACCACCGCCGCCACGTTCTTGCTCTTGATGTCCCGCTCGTCCACGGTCAAACCCAGCCCGCTGAGCAGGGTCATCACCGACTGCACGGTCATGCCCGAGCTGGAGCTATCGCCGGTGCCGTCCAGGCCCACCACCAGCCCGTAGCCGATGAGCGGGTTGTCGCGCACACCCTGGACGTCGCCGATGTCGGCCAGCCGGGCGGCTCGTGCCGGTACGCACAGCGCCAGGGCCAGCAGCACCGCGGCGACCCCGGACCCGGCGCGGGTCCACGTTTTGAGCCCTAGAATGGCCATAACCAGTCCATTCCCCGCTGCAGCCAACCCGGGTGTTGCTTGTCGCCCAGGACCCCCTGGCCGAAGAACTCGATCTGGGCCTCGGCGATCTTGGTGGAGACGATGGTGTTGTCCACGGAGATGTCCCGGGGGTCCACGACGCCGCGGAGCCCGAGGAGCTGCACCTCGTTGTTGACCTTCAACGTGCGGCTTCCGGAGATGACCAGGTGGCCGTTGGGCAGCACCTGCATGACGCGCACGGTGAGCGTGGTGGTCAGGGTGCCCTCGCGTAGCGTCTCGCCTTCGCCGGTGAAGTCGTTCTTGGTCTCGGCGCCCACGGCGATCTCCGAGCCCATGTTGGGGTTGGATTGAAGGATGGAGGTCCCCAGCCCCAGCATCGCCCCCAGCTTGGCGTCCGTGCCCGACTCACGTTTGGTGCTCGTCGATGCGGTCTTCTTGGCCTTGGCCTCCTCCACCACCTGGACCGTCAGCACGTCCCCGGGGACGCTGGCCCGCCGGTCGGCGAACAGGTGGGTCGTGGTGCCCGCACCCACCCACAGGGAACCGTCCGCCGTCTGCCGCGGGGCGGAGGGCATGGCCTCCACCTGGGTCATCCAATCCGCAGGCATCGGAGAAGGGGAGGTGTGGGCGCAGCCGACGAGCATCATCAGTGCCGCCATCATCAGGATGGATCGTTTCATGGGGTACCTCCTTGGGCCGCGATCGGCGTGCTGACAGCCGGGAGCGCCATCACCAGCCGTCCACCCTCTTCCATCCAGCCGCTCACCACGGTGCCGGTCTCGTTGCAGCGGGCCTTGGCCTGCTCACCGACATAGGCGTCGGCCTGGAGTTCGGCGGTGCAGGACACGACCATGGGGCCGGTGCGGATCTCCACCAGCACGGCGGCGCCGCGCTTGAGGTACGGCACCCGCCGAACCATGGAGCGGCACAGCACCGTGCCGGCCGTCAGATTCCGCGCCGCGGCGTAGGAGCCGTCCACCGCGTCGGCGGCGAACAGGGCGTCGTGGGGGAGGGTGCTCAGGTCACGTAGATCGGTGGTGAGGATGGTCTCCGTCACCGATTCGCCACGGGAGACCGAGGTGGCCAGGGTGCGGACCGGTACGGCGCCCCGCACGGTGAAGCTGATGTTGCGGGTGTCCAGCACGTCGCTGTCCTGCAGTACGTCCATCACCAGCACGGTGCGCCCGATGAAATCCTCGCCCGGGCGGGGGCGGAAGCGCAGGCCGACTCCGTCGCCGTCGTAGGAGCGGTCCTCGCGGAGGCTCAGCTCCTCCACCACCACCTGCTCGATGTTCTGCGGTAGCCGCTCGCGCACGAACTGCTGGAGTTCCTGGCGGACCTGGTCCGGCGTCACGGTGGACGCCAGGGCCGGCAGGCTCGTCCAGCCGAGCGCCAGGGCTAAAAACACGGTTGCAGTCCGTAGAGCGTTCACGATGTCACCGCTTGATCTGGTTGGTGTTCTGCAGCACCTCGTCGCTGGTCTCGATGACCTTGCCGACCAGCTCGTAGGACCGCTGGGCGCGGATCAGGTTGACCAGCTCCTCGGCCACGTCCACGTTGCTGGCTTCGAGGGCGTACTGGATGATGTTGCCGATACCCGGATCGCCGGGCATCCCGGTCAGCGGGTCACCGCTGGCCTCGTTGACCTTGAAGACGTTCCCACCTTCAGCGACCAGCCCGGAGGGGTTGGTGAAGGTGGCCAGCTCGATCTGGCCCAGCTGCGTGCCGGTCTCCTCCCCCTCCACGTAGGCCATCACGATGCCGTCGTTGCCCACGGTGATCGTGGCTCCCTCGGGGACGGTGCCTCCCGGTATCAGGCGGTGCCCGTCCACGTTGACCAGGTTGCCTTCGCTATCCAGCCGGAACGACCCGTCGCGGGTGTACCCGATGGTTCCGTCCGGCATCTCCACCTGGAAGAATCCGGGGCCGTCGATCATCAGATCCGTTGCGTTGCCGGTGGTCTCGGCGCTCCCTTGCTGGAAGGAACGGCGCAGGGATGCCAGCTCGACGCCGTGGCCCATCTGGACACCGGTGGTGTCCTGGGTGCCGGCCACCGAGTTCTGGCCCGGGCTGCGCATCTTCTGGTAGGCCAGATCCTGGAAGTTCTCGCGAACCTTCTTGAACCCCGTGGTGGTCACGTTGGCCAGGTTGTTGGCGATGTTGTCCATCTTCACCTGCTGGGCCGACATGCCCGTTGCTGCTGTGTACAGGGCTCTCATGGTTCCTCCTAGTTCATCCCTTGGCGTTGCCAACCTTGTTGTTGAGCTGGCCACGCGTCGAATCGAGGGCACTTAACGTCTTGACGTAAGCCTCGTGAAAGCGGCTGAGGCGGATGAGTTCCACCAGCTGCTCGATGGGTTCCACGTTGGAGCCTTCCAGGGCTCCTTGGATGAATTGCACGTCTTCGGCGGGGGCCGCCTGGGCCGCATCACCGGCGAACAGGTTGTTCCCCTCACGGTCCAGGGCCTCTGCGTTTTCGAATACGGTTGCCCCCAGGCGTGCTACCTGGACCCCCTCCTGGGTGATGGAGCCGTCCCTGGCGATGATGAAGGCGCCGGGCTGGAGCAGGATCGGCTTGCCTTCGTCGGAGAGCACCTTGGCTCCGGACTGATGGAGCAGCACGCCATCCACGCCCACCCGCAGGGTGCCGTCGCGGGTGTACTGTTCGCCATTTTCTGTCTCCAGCCGCAAAAAACCTTCGCCGTCCAGGGCCACGTGGCACGCCTCGCCAGTCTCCATGATCGCGCCGAAGCGCTGGTCGTTCTGGATGCCTTCGAGGTGCACCAGGCGTTCGGCGATGCGGCCGGTGGCGCCCTGAGGGCTGTCCTTGGCCGGTGTCACCACCTTGAAGACGGCCCGCTGAGCGCGGTAGCCCGGCGTGTTGGAGTTGGCCAGGTTGTTGGCGACGAGTTCCAGCGACTCGAAAGCGCGAGACCCGGCGGCCAGGGAGGTATAGATGCCGTGGCTCATCGTTTCGCCTTTCGTTTCTTGCCCGCCGGGCGGTTGGCCAGCTCGGGCGTCATATGGGCCCGCAAGCGCATGCAGGCCTCCGTGTGGATCTGGGAGATGCGCGATTCCGTCACGCCGAGCACGCCGCCGATCTCCTTGAGCGTGAGGTTCTTGAGGTAGTACAGGGCCACGACCGTCTTTTGCCGTTTGGTCAGGTGGTTCTCGATGGCATCCTTCATGGCGGCCAGCGCCTGGCGTAGCGCGACGCTCTCCTCCACGGTGGCGGCAGAGGGATCGCTGAGCAGGTCGCTGAGGGAACGGGATTGCTGATTGGCGCGGCCCTCGAACGAGATGAGCATCACGGAGCGGCAGTCGTTGACCGTGCGCCAGTACTCCTCGAGGCTGATCTCCATCGCGTCCGCGACCTCGTGGGCCTCGGGCGGCCGCCCCAGTTTTTGCTCCAGGACGGAGACCGCGGACTGCACGCGGTTGGCGGTCGCGCGTGCCTGACGGGAGATGGGGTCGACCCGGCGGAGCACGTCCAGCATCGCCCCCCGGATGCGGAAGTCGGCGAAGGTCGAGAACTGGACGTCCCGTTCCGGGTCGTAGCGGTTCATCGCGTCGAGCAGCCCCAGGGCGCCCGAGTTGAACAGGTCGTCCAGCTCCACGGCGGCGTCCCGGGGGAGCCGCGCCATCAGCCGGCGGGCCATGGCAGAAATCCGGGGAGTGAACTCCGCCACCAGCTCGTCACGATTCTTGCCGTCGATGAGCGTCTGGTCCTGGTAACCACGGGCCCCTGGTGGTTGCTGGGAGTAGCAGTTCACGGTGCGTCCCCCCCGGTGCTCCCGTCGTCCGGGCCGTCCACTGCCGTGACGTGATTTTCCATCCGGTTCACGACCGAATCCCAGCGCGCCAGTTCCAGCTGGGGATCGTCTTCCTCGTTGAACTTGCCAACGAATCCAAAGGGGCCGTTGGAAGCCAGTGCCAGGGACAGCAGGGCTCCCATGTGGTCGACCCCATCGACGAACGTCATGATCCATCCCAGGCTCTCGAACTCGGCCACGGCATTGACCATCGCGATGCCTTCGGTCAGCTCATCCGCGGTGACGACTGGAACCAGAGACATGGAGTCGAATGCATTGAGCCAGGGAATGGTGAGCAGGCCAGCACGGGACGGGCCCATGGCTGGCATGTCGATGACGATCAGATGGAGCGATTCGTCCTGCGCGATCAGTTTTGCGGCCCGCTCCGGGGCTCCCTCTTGCAGGGACTTGACGCCTTCTATCTCCATTTCCGGGCGAGGGCCGGTGGACAGCAGGGCCACCTTGCCGGGCAGCAGCTCGGCTGCCATCCGGCACAACTCGACGGCGACCGTGGTGCGGCCCGTGCGATGGGCGCCCGCCAGCCCCAGCACGTACTTGTTCGATAGATCCAGCGCCAGGGAGCAGGGCGTGTCTCGCTCCAGGACGGCGCGGATGCGGTCCCAGGGGGGGGTATCCAGCGACGGGTCACCCATCCACGCCTCTCGGCACAGGATCGTGGCCTGATCTTGCCGCGTGTTCATGGACACCAGCTCTTGCCACAGTTTCCGGTACCGGGCCGGCAGGGCGCCCATCCCTGCGGCGTTGCCGGCATCGCTGGGGCCGTTTTGTAAAAACTCAATCAGGGTCGGGATGCCCATCCGCTCCGCCTGGGCGACGGCGATCTCGACCCCTGGTTTGTCACTGCCCTTGCCCACGGAGACGATAGCGGTGTCATTCCCGAGTGCCTTGCGCGCCCGTCGGGAGGCGTCTGCCACCGTCCTGCCCCTGAAACGGAATGTCTTCCTACGATCGTTCATCGACTTATGCTCCCACCGTGCCGAGGTTCTCGACCTTCGCCGAGCTGGAGATTTCCTGGCTGCTCAGCACACCTACAGTGGGTAAGACACGCTCGAGGAGCCGGCGCAACGGGCGCCGGATAGCGGACGAGGTCAACAGAACCGGGAAGTGGTCACCGCGAGCGTGACGTTCCACCGCGGCGCCGATCTTCTTGACCAGCTCGCGGACCTGGTTCGGTTCGAGTGCCACGAGAGTTCCCTCTTCATCCGACCGCAGATTCTCCTTGATGCGAGCCTCCACACCTGGGTGTAGAACCAAGCACCTTAGTTTACCGCGGTCGTCTTCGTATTGCCTCGTCAGCTGGCGTGCCAGTCGTCGTCGAACGGCTTCCGTCAGTTCGGCGGTCTCTTTGGTGCGCTCACCTTCGTCTGCCAACGTCTCGAGGATCGTCAGCATGTCGCGCACCGATACGTTCTCGGTGAGTAGATTGCGGATGACACGTAGCACCACACCCAGCGAGAGTGTGGTGGGGATCAGGTCGTCGATGACCTTCGGATGGGTTTTGGCGATGGAGTCGAGGATACGCTGCAGCTCCTGGCGGTTGATCAGCTCGGGAGCGTGGGTCTTGATCAGCTCGGAGAGGTGCGTACTGATCACGGTGGGTAGATCCACCACCGTGTAGCCTGCGCGGCGCGCCTCGTCCTGTTTCTCGGGTTTGATCCACACCGCGTCGAGCCCGAAGGCCGGCTCTCTGCCCGGTGTGCCGTGGATGCGGCGCCGTGCGTTGCCAGGATCGATGGCCATCACGTGGCGGGGCAGCAGCTCTCCAGATGCGATCTCGATGCCCCGCAGCAGCACCCGGTATTCGCCCGGTTTGAGCTGGACGTTGTCGCGGATATGGATGGGGGGCACGACGATCCCCATGGAACGCGCCAGCTGCCGTCGCAGCCGCTGCACGCGCTCCATCAGCTCGCCACCCTTGCGCGGATCGACCAGCGGCACCAGGTCGAATCCGACCTCCATCTCCAGTGTGTCCAGGCTGAGCAGGTCCGACAGCGGCTCCGTATCCGGTACCTCTAGCTCATCGACCTCGACCGCCTTTGTGGCTTCGACGACCTCCTTGGCAGCGCGGCTCGCGCGCCAGAGGAGGAACAGCACGCCCATGGCGAGGAACGCAAACGGTACGCGGAATCCGGGAATCAACAACAACAGTCCAAAGAGCAACGCCAGCGACGTCAACACCTTGGGATTGGACAGGAACTGCTTGCCGATCTGCTGGTCGAGCCGGAGTTCGCCGCCGACCCGTGTGACGATGATGCCGGCGGAGACGCTGATGACCAGGGCCGGGATCTGGCTGACGAGCCCGTCGCCGACCGTCAGGATGGTGTAGCTGGTGGTCGCCTCACCCAGGGTCAGGTCGTGCCGGGCGACGCCGACGATGAGCCCGCCGATGATGTTGATGCCGGTGATCAACATGCCGGCGATGGCGTCACCGCGGATGAACTTGCTCGCACCGTCCATGGCGCCGTAGAATTCGCTCTCCAGGGCGATTTCCTTGCGGCGCGTGCGCGCTTCTTCTTCGGTGAGGATACCCGACGAGAGATCGGCATCGATGGCCATCTGCTTGCCGGGCAGGGCGTCCAACGTGAACCGGGCGGCCACCTCGGCGATGCGGCCGGCGCCCTTCGTGATCACGAAGAAATTGATGATGATCAGCAGGATGAAGATCACCAGACCGACGACAAAATCGCCGGACACCATCAGGTGCCCGAAGGTCTCGATCAGGTGCCCCGCCGCGTCGCTGCCCTCGTGCCCGTGGAGCAGGATCAGCCGGGTCGAGGCCACGTTGAGGCTGAGCCGGAACAGCGTCGAGAACAACAACACTGTCGGGAAGACGCTGAACTCCAGCGGTTGGGTCACGTAGAAGGTGAGCAGGAAGACCAGCAGACTGATGCCCACCGAGAACGCCAGCAGCCCGTCCATCGTCCAGGCCTGGAGAGGTATGACGATGGGGACCAGGATCAGGATAAAAGCGGCCGGCCAGAGCGTGCCAAGCTTGGCGGCAACTCCCGTGGCGGGCTGATTATTATCCGGTCCGGCCATCTTCGATCGTCCCAATCCCTGACGCTGTGTCAGGCGCTTGACGCTCTGTCGTTCTCCGACTCCATGCCTCTAAGGCCTCGTATCCTGTGGACAAAGCTGAGAACTTCGGCCACAGGTCCGAAGGTCTCATCGGGGATCGGTTGTCCCACTTCACACAGTTGATACAAGGTCCGTGCCAGGGTTCGGTTTTCGAGCTGGGGAATCGAATGACGGCGCGCTTCTGCCCGGATCCGTAGTGCGATCTGATCGGCTCCCATGGCCATCACGATGGGGACGTCGGTCTCGCCGTGGATGTACTTGAGGGCCACGGCGATGTGGGTGGGGTTGTTGATGACCACATCTGCGTCGGCGACATTGCCGATCATGCGGTTGGCGGACAGCTGGTGGGCGATCCGTTTTCTTCGTGAGCGCAGGTGGGGATCACCTTCCTGATCCTTGAGGTCCCGTTTGAGTTCGTCGCGGGTCATCCGCATCTTCTTGTTGATGCGGTAGACCTGGATGCCGTAATCCAACGCGGCGGTCGCCATCAGCGCCACGGTGGCCGCGGCACACAGGCGGACGATGGCGTTGCCGAGGGTGCGCATCCCGCTGTGCAGGTCGGCCCGGTCGAGGGCCATGACCCGGAACGCGTCGGTCCGGAACACGATGTAGCAGGCGATGCCGATGGCCACCAGCTTGAGGATGGATTTGAGGAGCTCCTGGAGTGAGTCGGGGCTGGCCAGCTTCTTGAGGCCCTGGAGCGGGTTCAGCTTTTCGAACTTGGGCTGGAGCACCTTGAAGGTCAGGTTGCCCTTGGTCTGGACAATCCCGACCAGCAGGGAGGCGAGCCACATCACGATGAACGCCGGCGCCATGGCTATCAGGGCGTGATTGAGCAGGTCCGGGGCCCAGGTCAGCACCGATTCGACGGCCGCGGTGGGTTCGACCATCATGGCAAAAGGAGCCTTGAAGGACTGTGCGACGGCCGTCGCCGCTGCGCCGCCACCGATCGCGATGATGGGAACGGTCACCATCATGCCCACGGTAGAGATCAGGTCCCGGGAGACGGGAACCTGCCCGTCGTCCCGGAACTGCTTGCGACGTTGGTCGGTCGGCTCCTCCGTGCGTTCTTGGTTGTCCTGGTCTCCTCCTTCCGGCATGGCTCAGATCCCCAGCGGCAGCATCAGCGCTCGGTACAGGCTGCCCAGCAGGTGATCGATGCCTCCCATGGGATCGCGCAGCACGACGAGGAGGGCCACCAGTCCGAGGACCAGGTTGAGCAGGATGCCGATGGCGAAGTAGACGTTGAGCTGGGGCGCGGCCTTGGTGGCCAGGGCGATGGCCAGGGTGCTGAGCATGGTCGCTCCCACCACCGGCAAGGCCATCTCGCAGCCGGCTAGTAACACGCCGTTGAGCATGTTGGAGGCGAGGATGCTCAGCTGCGGATCCATCCAGTCACCACCCACGGGAACGTGGCCGAATGAGGTCAGCAGGCCGCGTATCAGCAGGTTGTGACCACCCGCTACCACCACGGCCAGCCCGATGAAACTGGTCATCAGGCGGGCGATCTCGCTGGACTGGGATCCGGTCTGGGGATCGAACAGTGCGGAGATGCCCGTGCCGATCTGGAATCCCATGATCGTGCCGGCCAGGTTGACCGCCGAGAAGACCATCAGCGCCATCCAGCCCATCGCCAGCCCCAGCGCTGCCTCGCTGACGACCATCGCGCTGAAGCCCCACCAGTCCGTCGGTACCACTGTGTTCTCGGCGGCCAGAGGAGCCACGACGAATGCCAAGATCAGGGAGAAGGCCAACCGGAAGCGGGCGGGGATCTGACGGGAAATCACCGGTGCGGTCGCGAAGAAACCGTAGCAGCGAAGCCCCGCGGCCAACCAGGTGACCATCAGTGCGGGATCCGTCAGTAAGTTCATGGGATCGGACCGCGGGCGACGAGAGCGAAGATCCCTTCGGTGAAATCCATCACGTTGGACAACATGAACGATCCGAAGATCAACAAGCCCAGCAGCACCGCACAGATCTTGGGCACGAAGACCAAGGTCATCTCGTGCACCTGCGTCGCGGCCTGGAACACGGCGATGAACAGTCCAACGGACATGGAGACCAGCAGCAAGGGGCCGGCGGTCATCAACACCGTGAACACGGCCAGCCGGCCGATTTCTAAAGCGTAGGCCGGATCCATTAGCCAAACCCCTGCAGGAGGGACGCAATCAGTAGATTCCAGCCATCCACCAGCACGAACACCAGGATCTTGAACGGCAAAGAGATCACCACGGGGGGCAGGACCATCATGCCCATGGCCAGCAACACGGTGCTGACAATGAGGTCGACGAGCAAGAACGGCACATAGATCAGGAAGCCGATCTCGAACGCCGTACGCAATTCCGAGAGCATGAATGCCGGCACGAGCACGGTGAACGGCACATCATTGCGGGATTCAGGGCGCGGAGTGGAGCTGTACTGGACCATCAGCTCCAGGTCCTTCATCCGCGTCTGCCGGAACATGAAATCCCGCAATGGAGGCGCGCCCTTTTCGAGGGCTTCCGCGAAGGTGATGTCCCCCGCCCTGTACGGATCGAAGGCGTTGGTCTTCATCTCGCTGAACACCGGCGCCATGATGAAGAACGTCAGGAACAAGGCCAGGCCGATCATGACCTGGTTGGGCGGGCTATTTTGCGTCCCCATCGCCTGGCGCAAGAACGAGAACACGATGATCAAGCGGGTGAAGCTGGTCAGCGTGATCAGCAGCGAGGGCGCCAGCGCCGCGATGGTGAGGATCCCCAGTGCCGTTAGCGCGGTCCCCATCCATGTGGGGTCGTCCGACGGCGTGAGCAGCCCTACCAGGGTAGGAGCCTGCTCCTGGGCCAGCGCCACGGCCGGCGCAGTCAACGCGGCGGCTCCGAGGAACAGCACCAATCCCTTGATCCCGCGGCTCTTCTTGACGCGGCGCACCTGCTCCAGGACTCGATCGGCGAGCTCCTGGTGGGTCGGCTCGTCCAGCGAGTCGGGCGATTCACTGAGCCGGAACATGCCGCTGTCGGTGAGCTCTTCGCTCAACTCCTGGGGTATCAGGTCCCCGGCTCCCGCGGCGTCTAAATCCAATTGTATCCGGGATTGGTTTTCGTCTTGAGCCGGTGGCTCCGACTCATCGATGACCACGTCCGCGACCATCGGGGGCGCAGATCCGACGCCGCCCGTGGCGGGGAGCTGGCCCAGGGAGACCATGCCGCCTTGCCAGCTGCCTACCAGAAGTTGGTGGCCGTCGGCCCGGACCAGGTGGATCGTCTGCCCGTTGGCCAGCGCGGTACTCTCGACCACCGCCAACCGGTTGGGTTTCTTGCTCGATCGCCGGACTCCCTTGAGCCAGCTGGATAATTTGCCCTTCTTGGTGGCCCAGAACAGGACCCCGAGCATGGCCATCAGCAGCAAGTTGGCGATCAGCCAACGCCCCCACTTGATGGATGAGCCGGGGAGTTCGGGCTCGGCTTCGGTCGGAGCAGCGGCCGCCTCCACGGTCGCCTCGCCGGCAAAATATTGATCCCAGGTCGAGTCCTCTTCGGCCCACGCGGGAGCACCGGGGGCGAACAACGCAGCGATCAGCAGCGGTATCGTGAGGAGACGGGTCATGAGTTCACGCCAGGGACTGCAGCCGGTCGGCCGTGGCGACGATATCGAGGATCCGGATCGCCAGGCGGTCCTGGTCAACAAGGACCTCGCCGCGGGCGATGACCTGGCCATTGACCACGAGCTCCATCGGGTCATCGACCCGCCGGTCTAGCTCGAGGATGGAGTTGGGCTCCAGGCGCAGCAGATCGCGAATACGCATCCGTCGCTGACCCAGGCGGATGGTCATCTCCAGGGGAATGTCGATGATGCGTTGCCATTGTTCATCCCCCGAGGGGTTGCCAGAAGTCGTGGCACTCATTTGACGCTCTCCTCTACTGATTTCACTGAGATAGCCCAATGCTCTTCTATGATCCCTGGGATACCGTGAACGGTGTCCACGTCCCCCGCGCGAAGCGTGGCGGTGGGATTGGTGGGTAACATCAGCTCGTCCCCGACCTGCAAGGACAAGATCTCGTCGAGGGTGAATTCACCCACCGAGACGAAGGCCTCCAGATCGACGTTGAGCCAGCTCAAGCTGTCCTTCATCTCCTGGCTGCCGTCGGCGACCGGGTCTCCCTGCTCGGTATGGCTTCGCAGCAGCTTGGCCACCCAGCCGGGCATCCGGAACTCGATCCCGCCCAGCACGTCCGGCCCCAGGAACACCTCGAAACGCGCTGCCATCGAGGGCCGGGCAGAGTGGTCCCCGGGTAGGGACGCCACATCTGAAGACGCCGCCAGGACCGTGAAACTGGTGTCGTGGTTGCGGGGCCAGCCGTAGGTGAGGGCGTCGGACAATCCGTTTGCGGCGCGGCGCACCAGCCTCAGGTCGATCTCGGTCAGTTTCCGTTCCTCGTCGCCGGCGATTGGCACCTGGGCCGTGAAATCAAAACCGAGCATGCCGGAAATCAGTGCGTCCACGAGGGGCATGTCCCAAACGGACAGGAAGGGCTCCCGGTCGTCCTCCGTCCCGATGAGCGCCAGGCCCGCCGTTTCGTTTCCGGTGAAGCCGCTCCGTGGGACCATGCCGCGGAGCGTGCAGCGGAACTGGTCGCTGACGTGCACGATGAGCCAGTTTTCCAGCATGCGGGCCGTTTCCTGCAGCCACCACTCCAGCTCGCCCTGGATCGGGCCGAGATCCAGCTGCTGCGGTGGATAGGACTCGGTCTGGCCGCCGTCCAGATCGATCTGGCCCTCTGCCAGTGCTTCCAGCAGATTTTCGACTTGATCGCGGCTGAGGGATGGTTCGGCCATTGGATTCACTGCACCAGGAACTCGGTGAAGTAGATGCGGGTGACGGTCCCCGTGGTCAGCGACTGGTTCATCCGACGGAGCAGCTCCTCGCGGACCTGCGTCTTGCCGCGCACGCCGAGCAGCTCGGCGTAGGTGCGGTTGGACAGTACGGAGATGACCATGTCCTGGAGTTGCGGCTTCCGTTCGTCCAGCTCGGCTATCATGTCCGTCGAACTGAGCTCCAGCTCCAGCTGGACCTTGACGAAGCGGATGTTGGCGCTATCCATCAAATTGACCACGAACGGATCGAAGGTATACGTACCGGCTGCTGCCGTGGGTAGATCGACGTTGGCGGCGGTCTCGGTGACCTGGGCCGAGGAGACGGCGGCCTCCGGCTTCTTGAGCATGTTCATCACGCTCAGGCCGCCGACGACCAGGATCAGTACCGTATTGGAGATACCCAGGATGATGGGCAGCTTGGACGGGCCGCCGCCCTCCGCCGGTTCATCCTTTTTTTTATCTTTAGCCATGTCTTATCTCCTTGCCGCGATGGGCTACCAGCCGGCCGACTCGGCGGAGTCGCGCGTCGAACTACTCGATGTGATCAGCACGATCTCCACCCGCCGATTCCTGGAACGGTTGGCGGCAGAGTTGTTGGGGGAAAGTGGCTGTGCGTCGCCCTGGCTGACCACCCGCAATCGATCGCGATCGATCGGTTCGCGCCCCTCCACATAGGTCAACACCGACACCGCCCTCCGGGCGCCGACTTCCCAGTTGGTCCGTGGATCGGTGCCTCCCGTGTTGTCCGTGTGGCCCACGAATTCCACCATGCAGTCGTTGTCCTCGATCACCTTGGCCACGTCAGACAGGAAGGCGTAGGCCCCTGGTTGCAGTTCGTCCGATCCCTCGGAGAACAGCAGCGTCTCGTCCACGGAGATGGTCACGGAGTCGTTGGCGTGGCCGATCTGGAGGAACTTGTCGCTGTGGTACTTGGCCAGCGCCTCGGCCACCTGGGTATTGAGATTGGAGGCCGTGTCCTCGGTGCTGCGGTTGACGGTCTTGATGGACATCAGCTCCTTGCGCCCCTTGGCAGAGGTGGGGCCACCATCCAGGACACCGAGGGCGCCGCGTAAGCTCCCCAGGGCAATCTTGATCTGGTCATCTTGCAGGGTGGACATGGCCACCAGCAGGATGAAGAAGGTCAGCAGCAGGGTCATGAGGTCGGCGAAGGTCACCATCCAAGCCGGCGCGCCGCCGCCGTCGCCGTCGTCTGCGCTAACCTTTTTTTTGGTTTGCTGTGCCATGGTCAGGCCGTCTCAACTTCGCGGTCCTGGGGGCGGAGCATCGCCTGGAGCCTTGCCTTGAGTACGTGGGGATCGTCCCCCGAAAGCAGGCCGAGGAACCCGGCGAGCAGGATCTCCATGTAAAAGGCCTCTTCGCTGGCACGGATGCGCAGCTTTCCGGCCAGTGGGATGAACACCACGTTGGCAATCAACGAGCCGTAGAAGGTGGTGACCAGAGCGGTGGCCATGGCGGGGCCGATGGTGGACGGGTCGTCCATCGTCTGCAGCATCTGGATCAGGCCGATGATGGTCCCGAGCATGCCGAAGGCCGGGGCGTAGACCCCCATCTTGTCGATGAGCTGCGCACCCAACTTGTGGCGGGATTCCATGGCCGCGACTTCCGCCTCGAGGATACCCTGCACAACATCGGCCTCGCGACCGTCGACCACCAGCCGTAGGCCCTTTTGGAAGAATTCGCTCTTCAGGTCGCCTTCGTGGGACTGCAGGCTGAGCAGGCCCTCCCGGCGAGCCTTGCGGGCCAGCTCCGCAAAGATCGCGACGATCTCGGCGTTGTCGGGGGTCTTGCCGAAGAAGGCCTTGGAGGTCACCTTGACCACCCCGATGACCATCCCGGCCGGGTAGGTGATGAGCGTTGCACCCATGGTGCCGCCGAAGACGATCATGATGGAGGGGATGTTGACGAACATCGACGCCCCCTCCCTGGTCAAGATGGCCAGGACAATCAGGGCGGCGCAAGCGACAATTCCTATCAGCGTGGTGAGGTCCACAGCTACTTCTCCGTGGTTGGTGATGACAGCAATGATTGTGCCAGGTGGCGCGAGAGGACGGTAAATGGCGGCGAGGCCTTGTGGCGGCCGGTATTCGTGGGATCGGGAGGCAGTAACAAACGCCGAGGATGAACGCCGAATCCGTCAGCGCCCTGTCTTGCCGTCAATCGTTTGACGTCACGGATATGAGCCGACCACCTTTCGTGGACCGCTCACGCCTCGGCCTCCCCATAGCGGGCTGGCGATGCCACCAGCACCTCGCGGATGGCGGCGCTGTTCCCACCGCTCAGGTCATGCTGGTTGATGCCGGTCTGCACGGCCACCTCGGCCAGGTGGACGGTCCGGGCGACAGGGCCGAGCTGCTGGTCCCCACGGCACTGGATGCCGATGGATTCTTCGAGTTCGGGTGCCAGCAACCAGCCACGGGCCAGATCCTGCCCCAGTGCGGTCGCCCGGGGGTGGTCCAGCAGCGGTTCGACGCCGGTGGTCACGAGCCCCGAGTAGACCGCGGGGAGCTTGCACATCTGCACCATCGCGTGCAGCAGCAGGGCGCGCCCCACGTCGTGTAGCAGGCCCGCGGTGAACGCCTGGTCTTGTGGGATCCCTTTGCGCTTGGCCAGGCGACGTGACCTGCTGGCCACGGCCAGGCTGTGGGCCGCCAGCCGCTCGGCGCTCTCGCTGAGCAAGGCCGGTACCGGCGTTATGGCCGTGGCGGTGGCCTGTAGCACGGTCCGGCACCGGTCGGGCCCCAGCACCTCGATCGCCTCGTTGAGGCAGCTGACGGGACCGTTGCCCGTGTGCCGGCGAAGGGAGTTGGCAGCCGCCAACGTCTGCCCGGCGAGCATGGGATCGGAGCGGATCGCGCCCCGCACCAGGTGATCGCCGGTCATCATCTCGGCCGGTGACGTCATGGAGTTGGCCAGCGACGGGCACAGCGGCGGTAGGAAACCAAACGCTGCCTTGCGGGCGTACTGCTCGATGAGTGATTGGGTAAGGTCAGCCAGCGGTGGTGATCCGCTGGTCGTGTTGGGTTCGGGCGGCCGGTGTTCGGTCATGGAATTCCCGGAGGTCCCCTTCATGGGATCTGGGCAAACCGCTCTTGCAGCCTGCGGTCCTCCGTCGCCTGACTTTGGACTGCGTGTGATATCGGTTACTACAGCCATTCCTTTAGCCTTTTTCTTATTGCAGCTTCTTTTTTGCCGGGTCCCCATGGTCTTCCGGGGGGTGGCCGTCCATCCCCCGGAAGACCGAAGGGTTACACGATGTTGACCAACTCCTGGAGCAGGTCGTCCGAGGCGCCGATCACTCGCGACGAGGCCTGGTAGCCGCGCTGCGCCGTGATCATGCTGACGAACTCGCTCTCGATGTCCACGTTGGACGTTTCAAGGGAGTACTGGTAGACGGACCCGCGTCCGCCGGTACCCGTCCCACCGATCAGCGCCTGGCCGCTGGACTCGGTGGCCATGTACATGTTGTTGCCGGCCCGCTCCAGCCCGTCGGTGCTGGCGAACAGGGCCAGGGCGACCTGACCCATGGTCAGGGTCTCACCGTTGGAGTACACGCCCAGCAGGATGCCGTCGTCGTCGAGCTGCCAGTCCACCAGATCGCCGGCGCCATAGCCGTCCTGGTCCAATCCGGTGATCGTGGAGTCGTTCGCGTACTGGGTCAGCAGGCCGTCGGGATCCGTCGCCAGCGGATCGCCGAGGTCGAACACGATCGTCTGGGCGGCGGCGCCGGTGAAGGTGATGGGCGTGTTGGCCTGTGTGTCAGTGAGCAGGGTACCGTCGACGTCGAACTGCAGAATGCCGCTCGCCACCACCGCGGTGTCGCCGGGTGTGAGGCCGATGTCACCGGCATCGGCCGCTGCGAAGTACTCCCATTCATTGGTGTTGGTCTTCTGGAAGTAGACGACGATGTCGTGGGCAGCTCCCAAGCTGTCGTAGACGGTCATGGAGGTCGAGTAGGTGGCCTCCGAGGCTGCCGTGTCGTGGTCGGCGGGGTAGGCGCCGCCCCAGGCTGGCGCCACGATATCCTCGTCGCTGTCGAGGTTGGCGATCAGGTCCACCTCGGTGGTGGCGTTGGGGGACAGCGTGTCCGGCGTGATGGTCAGGTCCGAGAGGCTGGAGGCGATGTTGCCGTTGATGTCCGCCTGGTAGCCCTGCAGCGCGTAGCCGCCCAGGGTGGTCAGCCGTCCCTCCGAGTCGAGCTCGAGGGCTCCTGCTCGGCTGTAGAAGGTGCCCTGTTCATCGTCGGCCACCACGAAGAACCCCGCACCGTCGATGGCCAGGTCTGACGAACGGCCGGTGGTGTTGATGGAGCCCTGGGTGTACGCCGTCGAGACGCCGCCGAGGAAGGCACCCATGCCCAGCTGAGAGGTCCGGCTGGAGCCCTGGATGTCCGTGATGATCAGATCTTGGAATCCAGCTCGGCCTCCCTTGAAGCCGATGGTGTTGAGATTGGCCAGGTTGTCGCCTGTGACGGCGAGTGTCGTTGCGTTGACGCCCAGACCGGTGATGCCGGTGTTGAGTGTGCTGAATAAACCCATGTTGTCTCTCCGGGTGGACAGAACCATCCCTCCCTGCAAAGGGGGCATCGTTCTGCACCATTTTTGCGGCGCGTCAGTCAGTCAGCGCCGCCCGGTCCTCCCGACGCCCGCAGGTGTCGAGTCCGGACCTTGATTAACGGTTGTGTACGTCGAACTGCCGGTGGGGCGGCCGAATTACCCCTTGTTCTCCGATCCCACCACGATGGTGCTGTCGATATTGGTGTAGACCCGGTTGCCTGGACCCTTGTGGGCGGTGATCACCGTCCGGTTGGGGACGCTGACCACGAAGGCCACGCCATCCATCAGGACGAGTGCTTCGTTGGAGCCGCGCTCGTCCGCCTGTTCCACCGCGGCGTCCAGCCGCTCGATGCTTCCTTCGTCGATCTCGATCCCGCGGCTTTTCAGCCGCTTCTCGGCGTGCCCGCTGAAGCGCAGCTGTTCGCCGAGCTCGTCGCGGAAGCGCGTGGTGGAGATCTCCGACTCAGAACTCCGGGTTTCGGTGCTCTTGGGGAGCTGAAGCCCGGGTTGGACCTTGTCGATGACAGCCGTCATGGCGTTTCATCTCCAAATACGTCCAGCATCTCGGTCACCAGGTCCATGCTCGCGGCCAGCAGCTCGGTCGCTTCGGCCGCCTCGTCGGTGGAGCCGCTAGGCATCACCATCAGGACCTCGTCGAGGCCCACGGGTTGGCCACCGACGACCAGCTGAACGAACCCCTCGGAGAAATCGAGCCCCTCCACCAGACCGCAGATCGCCGTATGAGCAGAGACCTCCGTGTCATCCGCCGTGGCGGTGATGGACAGGTTGTAGGTTTCGCCGGGGGTGGCTCCGGACCAGGTCAGCTCGTGCAGACCGGCCGCCTTGCCCGATTCGGTGAGTTCGATGACGAACTCGCCGTTGGAATCGGTCACCGTCACCGAGACCTCGTCCGCCGACGAAGGCAGGACGTAGCCCATGGTCACCGTGCTGTCGTCCGCGGTGAACTCGTCGCCGAGCACCATCACGTTCTGATCCACCAGGTTGACGGCTGACGCGTTGTTCAGCGAGGCCACCCCCAGGATCACCGACTCCATGTTGGTGTTCAGCTCTTGCAGCAACTCCACCTGATTCAGGGAGGAGATCTGCTCCAGCATCTGCTGGGACTCCATTGGATCCAGCGGATCCTGGTTCTGCATCTGGGTCATCAGCAGAGACAGGAAATCGTCCTGATCCAGCTCCTGCGACGCCTCCGGCGGACCGGTGGCTGTAACATCGGAATTGAGGTACGTACTGGTCACCACATCCGTGTTCATGTCGCTTACTCCTTTCCCGGCAGCCGGTTTATAGGAACCATCCCGAGGCTGCCGGATCCTCGGAATCGTCCAGGTCCATTGGACCTACGTGGTGCGGGTCGCCCGACGACAGGGCGTCGGTCTCGGCCCGCGGTTGTTGTTCTCGTTCTTCGGTGCCCGGACCCTCGGCAGAGGTATCCATGGCCGGGTCATCGGGGGTGTCCAGTCGGATCACCTCGCGACCCTCGTGGCGCACCACGAAGCTGTTCAGCTGATAGCCCTCCTCGGCCAGACGGAAGCGCAGCAGCTCGTGGGCCGTGGACATGGATTTGGCCGTCGCCCCGTCCTGGGCGGCCAGCACCAGTTGCACCTGTTGGGTCTGGCGATTCACGAGCAGCCGCCCGCGGATGGTCCCGCCATTGGCCACGGGGATGCGGATGCGTATCGGCCGGGTCCCAGCCGGGGCGTTGGGTGGCGTGTTTTCGTGTTGGACCACGGCCGGTTGGGCCGATGGGGCCGGCTGGGTGGCGGCCGATGTCGGGGACGCGAGGGTGAAGAACCCGGGGCCGACGGGTGCCGGTGTCGCGGTGGGCGAAGGCGTCGAGAGGGCCGGCGCCTGGGCCTCGGGCGGCGCCTGGGCCCTGGGCGCTGACGGCATGGCCGGCGCCGCGGGTGCGCTGGGCGCTACGGGACCGGAGTGGGCGGTGGGTACCGCGGCCTTGGCTTGCACAGGTCCGGCCGGCGTGCGTTGGGAACGAACCCCCTGGCGGTCCAGGACCGGCAATTGCGCGGTCCAGCTGGTTGCGGTCCCGGAGACGGCTGCCGGTCGAGGATGCGACGGTGGTCGGGCCGCGAGGTTGCGCCGTTCCGTGGCGGGATCGGACGGGGCCTCTACGGGTGGAGCCGGCCGGTGGGCTACAGCGCCCGGCCTGGCGGGGCGCGGCGTCATCACAGGGTGTGTGTCTGGCGCGATGCGCGTGGTTTCGGGTTGGCTGACCCGGGGAGCCATATCCTTGCCCCGCGGACGATTCGTCGCTGGAATCCCGGATCGAACTGGGGCCGCAACCGGGGCTCGGCGTGGCGTGTGGACGGCTGCCGCGCGCGCTTCTAGTAGTGCCCGCAGGCCCTTGCCTTGGAGGGGCGCCCGGCTCGCGGGACCCGTCGTGGCCTGCTCCACGGGATCGGCCTGCGCCGCTGCCTGTGTCGTTGCCTGCGGCGTCACCGGAACGGGATCCGGGGTGGGGGAGACGGGATCGGGGCTGCTCGTTTGGGGGGGGGGCGGCGACGCTGCAGTGGGTGCCGCAACCGGGCCGGTGAAGGCCAGGGGCTTGAACGGCGCTGGCGCACTGCCGCCGGTTGGCTGGGCCGGCGGCAGATGGGCCGGCTGGTGCGGTGCAACCGGCGGCCCTGGGTTTGCGGCCATCTCGGGGGCCGCCGCCGCTGGGCCAGGTGCCGGCTGCGTGGTCGGCAACGGCATTACCCGGCCGGGTTGGCTGGACGGTGGCGGCTGCGGGTGCTGCGACGTGGGCGGCTCCTGTGTGGGTCCGGTCGTAGTGGCGGTTGTGGTTGGAATCTCAGGCCCGCCGGTTTTTGTTGCAGATGTGGTGGGGATCTCGACGGGACGAGTGCTCGCCGTGGCTCCCTGGGGTGGCACAGGGGGTGGGGCGGTGGTCGAGATTTCGACCGCAGCCACTCCCGGGAGCGCAACCGTTGGCGTCGTATTGGGTATCGCCGTTGGCGTCACTGCGGGCGTAGCCGTGGGAGCGGTCATCGGCGCGGCGACGGGCGTTGGTCTGGGTATCGCCGTGGGCTCGGGCGTGGGTGTGCCTGTGGGCGTTGCCTGTGGCGCCGGGCTGGGTTGCACCGCGGGGGCCGCAGTCGGCGCCGTCTCGGGTATCGCCGGAGGCGAGATTGTGGGCGCGGCCGTGGGGGTTGCCGTTGGGCTGGTCGAGGGCGTTGCCGTTGGCATGGCCGTGGGGGTTGCCACGGGCGTCGTCGTGGGCTCGACCGTTGGCTTGGCCGTGGGGGTTGCCACGGGCGTCGTCGTGGGTTCGACCGTTGGCATGGTGGTGGGCGTTGCCACGGGCGTCGTCGTGGGCTCGACCGTTGGCTTG
>CAZDDH010000013.1:0-45038 GCA_964504165.1 uncultured Rickettsiales bacterium
GTCACGCAGGTCAGAAAGTCGCTCAGCCGATCCTCCGTATGACGGGAGTGTCCGGGTAGCCGTCCTATTTACGGTGGTTGGGTTGTTGGCGACGGGATTTGCAGGGGGAGCCTGGGCGGACGATGACGTGGCCGATAAGCAGGCCAAGCAGATCACGATCACGTTGACGAAGGCTCAGGCTGCGGCCGTGGTCAAGGCTGCGGGGAAGGATGTGACCTTCACGTTGAACGAGGCGCAGATCGGCGTGATCAAGAAGGCGATGCCGGGGCGTGAGGTGAAGGCAGAGATGGCGCTAAACGCCTCGCATCTGAAGACGGGCCTCGAGGTGGTGATCGAGCTCAAGACGGATGCCAGCAAGGGGCACTGTGTCACGCCCTGCGCTCCTTCGCCGCTTCCGATGCCGTACCCGATCACGGATTAGTCGTCGGCGGAGACGGCTCCCACCTCTTCAGGACACCGAGCGCAAAAATCCTCGATGGCGTGGGTGTGCCGCAGCCCACCCGGATGTTCATCGGACTTGATGTACCTGCGGTCCTCGACGATCTCCCAGCCGGCGTACAGGCGTGACAGTTCACCGGGACGGAACAGCCGGCGGACGAACGGCTCGAGATCCTCCGGAACAGGCGCTTCATCGGTGAAGGTGCTGATGACGTGGCAACCGCCCGGCGCCGTATGGGCCATTGCATCGCGTATGAAGGCGTCCCCCGCGTCCTCACCGACGAACTGCAGGACTCCGTTGAGGATCACCAGGCCGTAGGTCCGGTCCCAGCGCAGGTCTTCCAGCGGCCCGACCCAGCTGTCGATGGCCAGTTCTTGCTGGCCGGCCCGCGCCCGTAGCTTCCCGATGCCGGCCTCGGAGATATCAAAGGCCCGCACTTTCATGCCCCGCTGGGCCGCCTCCATCGCGTTGCCCCCCGAGCCACAGCCGGCGTCCAGCACCCATTGCCCCGGGGACATTTTGGCGAGGACCGTTATCACCCGTTCGCTGGGCTGGCCGAAGTGTTCGGTGTCCAGATCGCGGAAAGCATCCTCCCAGAAGGGTTCGTCCATCACTCTCTCCAGCCGGCAACGGTATCATGCCCATTTCGATGACCGTCGACGCTGAGCCCCCATATCGGCGTCCTTCTGCGATCGTTTGACGCCAGCCAAGCTATGACGAGTGCCGGCCACCTGGGATAGCCTTGCCCTCATGAACAATGACAACATTTTTATGCGTCTCATCGATTGGCTACTGGGCACGGGCCGCTTGGGCGGAGTGGTATCTCTCCTGCTGGCCGGCGTCTGCCTGACGATCATCGTGGTGGACGTTCTGCTCACCGGTAGCTTTTTCGTCGCCCTGTTGGGGGTCCTGGGGCTGTTTTTGTTGCTGGGCGTCCTGTTGTTGATCCTTGGACGGCCAAGCTCGTCCAAGGCGGTCTTCCTGGACGAATCCGTCCCGCCACCGCCGGATCTAATCGAGCGCCTCCGCAACGAGCACCGTCCGTTCTACTTCTGCTCCAACTGCTGGGAGGTCATGACCGTCGTCACCTGCACCACCTGTAAATCGTCCTCGAACACGGTCGAAGTACAGTCCGAGGATGACGTCGATATTGCTATCGCGACCATCTCCTGAACCCGACGTCGTGGTTGTTACTTCGTGCCGTCCAAGAGTGCCCGGATGGTGGCGGCCGTGAGATCACCCGGGTGGGTGACGTGGGCGACCTTCCCGTCGCGGGCCACCACGACGGTCACGGGGATGCCGTGGATCTGGTAGGCCTCGAAGGCCGAGCCGTCCCGGTCGAAGCCCTGCCAGCCCATCATCGGCTTGTGTTTGACGAACCGCTCGACAATGGCCGGTTCCTCGTCGGTGATGGACAGGAAGACCACGTCTTTGCCGGCGAATTCGGCGACCAGGGCGTTGAGGTGGGGGATCTCGGCGACGCAGGGCCCGCACCAGGTGGCCCAGAACTCCAGCACCACCACCTTGCCGTGCAGGTGGTCCCAGGTGGCCGACGCGCCTTCTGGGGCGTTGCGCAGCTCCTCGATACCCAGGGGTGGGGCCTGGGCGCCCACGGCGACTCCGCCGCCGGCACTGGCCACCAGAACGGCGGCATCGCGGGGGGGCGGCTCCTCCATCGCCACCAGGCGCAAGGTGACGCGGGCGGTCGATTTGCGGCCCTGTGTGTCGGGGAAACGGAGCCGCTTCAGTGATTCCGCGACGCACTGTTCGACGGGCGCGTCCCGGGCTCCACGAGCGGCGACCGTGGCCTTGGACACCAGGCCATCTGCCTCGAGAACCATCACCGCGCTGAGTTCGATGTCTCCGGTACCGGTGCTGGAGCGGTTCAAGCAGGCGCGCAGGGCCGCGTCGCCGTCACTCAGGGCTAGAAGCACATGGCCCGGGGAGAGGGCGCCCTCGACGGTGGGGGTGTCGAAGAACAACATCACGTAGGAGCTGGGCTCGGTGCCGGCTTCGCCATCCCCCTTAGCGACTCGTGGCGCAGCGAGCACGACGATGGCCATCGCAGCGACCATCCAGAGGATCGGGTGAGCCGATGAGGGGGCAATCCGCATCCGCGGACCTTACCATCCGATGAAAAAGGGACGCTCATAAGATCATAAGAAACTGACCCGTAACTCATGTTCTTATGAACGTCCCTTTTGCTTCTGCGAGACCAGCGAACGCCCCAGCGCCAGGGCTTCGTCCAGGGCCTGAGCCAGGGTATCGAGGGCTACGCCGGGGAGCGTGAGTTCGATCGTGCCGTGAGCGAGGCTGGAGCCGGGATGGCCGTGGACGACAGCCAGCAGGTCGCCGCGCAGGTCATCGTCCCGGAGCAGGTCGGCGGTCCTCGCCTGATCCGTTCCCTCGACCAGCAGCAGGCGATCCAGGACTGGATCGCCCAGGCGTATGCCGCCGCGCTGGTCCTCTCGCCGGGTCGCCCGTAGCCCGTCCGGCAGCGGTACCGGGAGCCGGATGGTCACCGTCGTGTACCAGCCCCTGTGGTCGGGGTGGCGGCCGATGCGGATGGACAGATCCAGGCCCTGGACCGTTCCACGGGCGACCACGCTCTGCGCTTCATCCTGGAGCGCCAGCCCATGAACCTCGGCAAGGTGGCGCAGCGGTCGCCAGGGCACTTCGGCCAGTGCGCGGGCCAGCGCAGCCACCCGTTCGGCCATCCGGCCCACCTCGGCCTCGGTGAGGGAGAGGAACCCCACCGTGACGCTGGACGAGACGATCTCCAGCGTGCCCTTGGTTTTGCAGATCAAGGCGATGGCCTCTCGGATCTCGAGGTCGTCGAGGATCCGGCTGCCAACGCACACGTCCCCCGGGTCGATCCAGATCAGATCGTCGACTTGGATATGGCCGTAGCGCGTTTGCGAACGGCCGACTTCGTCGATGATCCCGGGGCGGGATCCCCGCGGGAAGATGCTGAATCCCCCGGGGATCAGACGCGGTATTTTTGCCTCGATATGCGTTCTGGGCAGCGCCAACGAGCGGGGCAGGGCCCCGGACAGCTGGATGGTCAGGTCCACGCCGTCCAAGGATCCCCGGACGGCCACCTGGGTGAAAAACAGGATCCCCCGATCGCTCACGGTGAGGCCCCGGGTTCGGGCCCAGTCGATCAGGCCGAGGGAAGGCGCTTCGGGGTCTTCCATCTCAACTACCGCCAGTCGCCCACCACCTCGAAGGCAGCCCAGAACCACGGGTGAGCCGTCTGCTCGTCCTCGATGAGCCCCACCTGGGCCGCCTGCAGCGCCCGGGCGATGTCCGTCCCACGCCCCAGCTCGCCGTAGAAGCCCTGCATCAGCTGTAGCGTGGCCGTGTCGTTGACCTTCCACAGGGTGCCCACCAGGGTCTCGACGCCGGCGCGGCGGAACTGGGCGGCCATGCCGTTGATGCTGACCACCACGTCCCCCTCGTCCCCCTCGTCGGCGTCCACGGCCAGGGAGGATTCGCAGGCGGAGAGGACCACCAGACGGCAGCGGCCCAGGTAGGGGGCCAGGCCGGGGATCTCGCGGTAGGAGAGGCGGCCGGGGCCCTCCGGATCACCGCTGAGGACCAGGTAGGAGCGGTTGGGGTGGACCGGGTCGATGTTGCCGTGGGTCGCCAGGTGGACGGTGGTCTTGCCGCTGGCGTGCTCGTAGAAGGCGTCGCGGGTGCCGGCCGTGCCCACCAGCAGCTGGGAGCCGGGGAACTGCTGGCCCACGGTCTGGACCTCGGTCTCGGCGCCGGGGAGGGAGCCGTCGGGGTTACCCAGCAGCAGCAGGCCGTCGCCGTGGACACGGAAGCGCGGCGCCGGGGTGGCCGGGCGGCGCAGGGACCCCACGTGGGTCACACCGACGACGGCGATGTCCTGCACCAGGTAGCGGTCGTCGTGGCGCAGCAGGGCGAAGGGCAGCTGGCGCAGGACGCCGCTCTTGGAGACTACCAGGACGTCGGCTCCCTCGAGTTCCTGGGCGATAGGGGCCACCAGCCAGCCACCCAGCTGGGCGCACAGCTCGTCGGTCCAGGCGGGGTCGAAGGTGTTGGCGGCCCTCAGGCTGCGGGTCAGGCGCCCGATGGTGCGCTCCACCTCCGCGCCCTCCACCTCGACGGTGTAGGTGGCCAGCCGGTCGGAGCGGAACACCAGCAGGACCACCCGGTCCGGCATGAGGATCGGCTGGAGCACGACCACGCCCGGGTCCAGATCCCCCTGGATCGCCTCCAGATCCTCCGGATCGACGCGCACCAGCTGGTCGAACTGGGGATAGCTGGCCCGCAGCTCGTCCACGGTTTCGGCGAACTCCACCCGCAGCAGGGCCAGCTGCTGGCGCAGATTCTCGGCCCGCTCCACCCCCTGTTCGCCGGCGGCCAGCTCGGCGGAGAGCTCGCCGTCGAGCCAGGCCTGCTGGGTCGCCAGCTGCTGGTAGCGGGCCACGGCCGGCTCCCCCTCGGCGGAAGGCGCGCCGGGCAGGTCGCCCAGCTGCAGGCGTTCGGCGTACAGGAAGGCCCCCAGGCTGTCCCCCTTGGCGAGCAGGGCGTCGATGAGGGCCTGGTAGGGCTGGCTGTGGTCCAGCAGGAAGCTGCGGGCGTCGTCGCCGCCCAGGCCGGCGCGGGTGGCTTCCAGGACGTCCACCGCCTCGCGCAGGTGTTCGATGCCGGGCTCCTGTTTGCCGCCCTCCAGGGCCATCATGCCGCGCAGGTACAGCACCCGCCAGCGCACGTCCGCCAGCTGCAGGTCGTCTGCAAGTTGGCCCGCCCGCTGGGCGTGGCGCTCGGCTGCCCTGGGGTCCAGCTGCTGCAGCAGGGTCGCGGCGTTGAGGGCCGCCAGCGCCTCCAGCCGCCCGTCCCCGGCCTTGCGGGCCCGCTCGGCCACCGCCTCGAAGGCGTCCGCGTCGCCGCCGCCCAGCAGGGCCCGGTTGAGGGCCACCACGGCGGCCGCCGGCTCCCGGCCGAGCTCGGTATAGGCGTCTTCGGCGGCGCGGTAGTGGGCGGACGCGGTGGTCCCGTCCCCGTCCCGGTGAGCCAGCGTGCCCAGGTTGAGCAGCAGGGCCGCCTGGCGCTCCACGTCCTTTTGGTCCCGGGCCGTCGCCAGCGCAGCCTCGTAGAGGTCGCGGGCCTGGGCGTCTTGCCCCAGATCCTGCAGCACCAGCCCCAGGTTGGTCAGGGCGTCCGCCTCGCCCACCAGGTCGCCCCGGGCGCGGAACAGGCCCACCGCCTCGGTGAGCTGGGCGCGGGCGGTCTGCAGGTCCCCCTCCCGGCGGGCCAGGGAGCCCAGGTTGGTCAATGCATCGGCCTGGCCGATGGCGTCGTCCAGGGTCTTGAACAGGGTCTGTGCGGCTTTGAAGGCCTTGCGGGCCTCCTCGGTCTGGCCAAGGGCCTGGCGGGCGAGGCCCAGGTTGACCGCGGCGTCGGCAGCGCCGGCCGGGTCGCCGTTGGCGCGGCATGCCTCGAAGGCCTTGCGCAGGATCTTCTCGGCCCGCCTGGCGTCGCCGCCGGCCAGGGCCAGCAGGCCGGTCGCCACCTCCACGCGGGCCTCTGCCGCCGGATCATCCAGGCCGCGGGCGACCCCCTCGGCCATGCCCAGCAGATCCCCGGCGCTGACCAGCCGGCCCAAGGTGCGGTTCACCGCCGCCAGGCGGAGCAGCAACTCCAGCTCGGCGGCCGGGTCCTGGGCCTCCCGGGCCCCCTGCAGCGCCAGCGAATACTCCACCAGCGCCCCGGCCAGATCCCCCCGCTCGTGGGCCCGTTCGCCGGCCCGCAGGTGTTCGTCCGCCGTCTGGGCCAGGGCCACACACGGGATCAGCCACAACAGCAGCGCAACGGGCACGGATACCGGCGTGGTCCAGGTGGGGAGGCGGTGGAACATGGGGTCGATCAGATCTCGATGGCCGCCAGGGCTTGCTTGGCTGCGTCCAGGTCCGGGTTGGAGGCCACCGCCTGCTCGAAGGATTCCCGGGCGCGGGAGACGTCGTCCCGATCCAGGTAGATCAGCCCTTCGGAAAACGACACCGCAGCGTCGAGCACCTTGGCGTCCGGCTTGACCACCGCCGTGTCCGCGCTGGCGGTTGCGGTGCCAGCCCCGGCGTCGTCGCCGCCGCTGCGCAGCTTGGCGCCGGTGAGGCCGCCGGCGGCGCTGGCGTCCCCAGCGCCCCCGCCCGAGCCATCGGCCACGCCCGTGGGACCCAGGTCGGTGGGGGTGACGTCGGCTCCCCCCTCGACGACGGTACCCAGCGCACCGCGGAAGGAGGTGGCCAGCGAACCCTCCATCTCCATGAAGGTCTCGGTGGCGCCGTCGACACCATCGGCGTGCACGATCTCCGAGGTCTCGACCTTGACCAGCCGGGCGTCGATGCGCAGCGTACCCATGAGCTCGAAGTAGCTGCCGATGAGCATCCACTGGGCCCCCAGCAGCTTTCCCACCTTGGCGGCAGAGTTGGGGTCGGCCATCCCCGAGTGCCCCAGCTCCAGCTCATCGAGGATCGCTTGCAGCCGCTGGCGTTCCACCACGGTGATGCCCTCGGTGCCCTTGATGTCGGTGATCAACATCTGGGCCAGGCCCACCTGCAGCGGCTCCAGCTCCTCGTGGCCCTGGTTGGCGAAGTAGAGGAGCGCCCGGGGCGCCGGGGCCGCGTTGGCCACGGCCGGCGCGGCCAGCAATAACAAGACGAACAGGATTCGTAACACGGGGACCTCCCCACGGTTGTCTATGACTGACTCTCGGGCCGACGCATTATTCCAGGGACCAGCTGTGCACGCGCACGGCAATCAGTGCCAGCAGGCCGGCCACCAGCGGCAATCCTAGCCCCAGCACCAGGCCGTCCGTCACCTGGAACAGCAGCGTGCCAAACAGCACCATGCCGACAAAGCCGACCACACAGGCCAGGGTATGGACGTCGTCCCGTAGCAGGCGCCGGGTATAGACCACCGCCACCGCCACGCCGATGGCCAGCAGCAGGGACAACCACCCGCTGATATGGCGCACGTGCCGTCCGGAGAGCAGGGTGTCGATGAGCTGGGCCTGGATCCGGCCGCCGCTCATGTCGGCATCGCGCAGCAACGGGAACGAGTAGGGGGTCACGAAACGATCTCCCCCGGCCGCTGCAGCCTGATCCACGCGGCAGACCACCACCACGCGGTCCTCGAGCAACGCCGACATCTCCTCGTTGACCATCGGGACGTCGATACCCAGCCCGCGCAGGAGCGCCGCCTCGGACATCAGGCGCATGACCTGGGCGCCCCGCACGGTGGGTAGACCATCCCGCGACTCGGGGCCCCGGTAGTTGATCTCCAGCGGGTCCTCCAGGCGGCCGGGGCCGTCGGGCAAGCCCAGCGCCTCCAGCCCCCCTTCGCATCTCAGCGGCATCCCAGAGCACTGATCCTGGAGGGTGCGCAACAGCTGATCCCCGCGGGCGGACGGATCGGCCTCGCGGGCCCGGTACAGCCAGGCCGCAGCCAGGGCCATCGCCGGCCGAATCTCGGCGCCGGTCTGCTCCGAACCGTCCATGTTCCCCGGCCAGGATCCCTCCAGGCGAGCCCGGGCCACCCGCCGCACCAGCGGCGCCCGGCGGGCCAGCATGGCGCTGGACGAGAACAGCCGATTTTGCTCCTGCTGGAAGTTGGCCAGCCCCCCGAAGATCGCGTCGCCCAGGCCCGGCGTGGTGCCCGGCACGAATTCCCGGCCGCTGCTGTGGTCGGTGAGCACGAACTGTTCTGCGGAGATGACCGCGCCGTGGCTCACGGCGGCCACCGCCAGCTCATCGTCCCCGGCAGCAGGCCGATCGAGGAGGAAATCCAGCACCACCACCCGTGCCCCCGCCTCGTCCAAGAAGCGCACGTACCCCGCCAACAGGGAGCGGGGGGTCGTCTCCGGCAACGGCTCGGATGGATTCCACAGGTACAGGGCCTCGTCGCCGATGGTCAGCAGCGTCACCTCCCCGGACGTGGGAGCCGCGCCGCGCATCTTGATGTAGAGGTCGGCGAACTGCCCGCCCAGGGCCACGAAAGCAAGCACACCCAGCAGTCCGGCGACGACGATCGCCTGAGCCGTCTCATAGCCGAGGTGGTGGGTCAGGCGGCTGACCGGATCCATGGCCAGCGTCCCGGGTTGCGGACGTTGCCACCAGCGGCCGCTGGCCGCGACGGGGGCGGGCTGGGGCGGAGGTTTCACGCTGGAGTTTGCCCCGGCGACCGTGGTCGGTGTGGGGGTCGGGAAGCGCTTGTCTTCCTCGCGCTCGTCCGGTTTTACGGCCACCTCCGGGCTGCCGCTCCAGTTGCGCTGTGCCGGTTCAGCACCCCACTCCTTGGTCTTTGCGAAGGATGACAGCGGGGGTTTGTCGTCCGTGATCTCTACAGGTGCGTGCTCCTTGAGCCCGTCGCGGACGGCATCCTCCAGCTCCGCATCGACGGCGGGCATGGCTTCCGTCCTGACGCGTTTTTCGGGCCCCGGGCGGGTCGGTCGGTCGTCGTCACTCACGCGATCCGTCAGCCCTCTCTTCATAGGTCTTTTTAAGCTCGATCAGGCCCGTATCTTCCGGTGCCGACTCCAGGGCCTGGTCCACCAGGTATAGGGCCTCGGTGGGCATGCCAGCTTGCATGTAGACCGTGCCGGGCAGGGACACCAGGATCGCCGCGTCCGTGATTCCTTCCGTCTTCAGCGCGTCCACAGCGGCGCCCACCGGTTCCAGGGCGGCGGTCAGCTGTTCCCGCTCTTCCACGGGGGGCACGGTGAACATGAAATCACGCTTGAGCAGCTGCAGGTAGTAGGCCCCGGGCTCCAGGGCCGGCCCGTCGTAGGTCGCGCTGTCCGTGCCCTTGCCGCTCCAGACCACCTCGTCGGCGCGGAAGTCGTAGACCTTCACCTCTTGCTCACCGCAGTCCCCGCAGCTCCAGCGGATATGGGCCGGCGCCAGCACGGAAGTGCCGGGCACGGGCCGCAGCAACTGGACGTTGTCTCCGGCGCGGCTCGCTCCGGCCCGCGACGTATTCACCTTGCGTGTCAGCAGGTCGTTGAGGGCGCCCACCCCCTCGCTGCTCTGGGCCAGTACGGCCGGCAGCGTCTCCGGCGCGACGGTATCCGGGCCGGTGAACTTGCTGGCGTTGCCCTGGCACAGGATCACCACCATGGCGCCGTCGGCCAGCTTGAGCAGCTGGCCCGGCTCCAGCAGGAACGGCGGAGAGGGCAGTTCGCCGGCCAGGCCGTTTTGGACCAGCTGGACCTCGCCGCGGGTGGTCGTGACCACGGCGGGTGCCCCGGCGAGCGCCGTCATCGGCGCGGCGACCAGCAGGATCGACAGGGCAATTAACATCAGTCGGGTACTCATCAAGGTCCTCTCTTCCAGGTGATCCACCGCTACCACTCTTCATCCACGCAGCGGTTGAACACCACACTACCGTAATACATCTGCAGCCCCGCATGGAGCAGGGGCGGCATTTGGACGTCCATGTCCACGAGCTTGGCCCGGGTCCCCGGGCCGCACAGCTGCCCCATCGTGGTGATGGTGGAGCGGCAGCCGCTGTCCCCGGCCTTCTCCTCGCGGATCCGGTCCGGGGTGGCGTCGAGGAACGACAGCAACTCATCGGCGCTGGCGAACCGGGACGGCTCGTCGATCAAGCATCCCAGGTCGCGAGCCACGGCGTAGTACGTGCCCGCGCCATCGATCATGTTGTCCAGGTATCCCTTTTTGTTTTCCACGGCTTCTTCGTATCGCCCCACCCAATCAATGGCACGCGACTGCTGCGACGTCATCATGAACGCGCAGGTGGGGTTGCCGGCGCTGATCCGCTCGGGGTTGGCGTCTGCGATGTCGCGCATCACGCCCACGAGGAACTCCGGATCCCGGCCCAGCCGTCGCGCCTGCTGGTTCTCCCAGGTGTCGGCCATGCGGATGACCATGTCGACCTTGGACATCAGCATTCTGCGCACGCCGTCGTCCTCGTCCCGGCCGCCCAGCACGGCCTCGATTCGTTGCTGCATCTCGGCGTTGGCCCCCAGCAGGCTGGCGCGCGTACGGCACCATTGGAGCTGGAGCGCCTCTTCCAGGGTCATGCCCTTGCCCGCCCGGTCCTGAAGCTGCGAGTCCACCTCATGCTCGCGCGCGGCGGCGATGACCCGGTCGAGTTCGTGGAGCTGATCCTCGGGCTCGAAGCAGCCGCGGATGGACGCCACCAGCCCGCTGCCATCGTCGACCCAGTTCTGGGCCTCGTTGTCGATGACCAGGTTGGTGGTGTTCCGCCACAGGTGGTAGGCCCGGCTGCGGGGGCTTTCGTGGCTGGCCTCGGGGCCGGGGACGTCGTGGGGCAGGCGCTCGAAGCCGTGGGCGTCGGCGGTCTTGCCCAGCACGAAGTTCCACACCCCCTCGTCCGTCTCGGCGCGGGGGGGCTCGGTGACGTTCCAATCCACCCGCTCCAGGTAGTGGACCATCTCCTCGTAGCGCTGGCAGTGCAGCTCTTCGTTCTCCAGCACCATCATGCGCAACACCAGCCCCACGAAGGTGTCGGTGGTGTCCACGAAGTCGTCATCGCGGGTGCGCTCGTCCGGGTAGGCCTCGAGGATCTTGCGGTGGGCTTCCGCCTTGTACTCCTGCTCGCGGGCGATCTTGTCCGCCTTGATCTGGTCGACGAACTGGCGCAGCCCCGCCAGTGCCTCCCGGGCGGCCTCGAAGGCCGGGTCCAGCTCGAGGGCCCGCTGGAAGGCGGCCTTGGCGCCTTCCATGTCGCCGCCGTCTTGGTGGTGCAGCCCCTCGCCGTAAGCGGCGATGGCGTCGAACTCCTCGGTGGGGGCCTGCAGGTATAGCTTGCGGCGTTCGGACGACGACAGGGAGACCTCGATGCCGTCCAGCATCTGCTCCATGAGGTCCTTCTCCACCGATACGAAATCCCCCACCGTGCCATTGGCGGTCACCGCCTTGAGGATCTCGCCGCTCTCCACGCTGACGATGCGCCCGTCCATCACGAAGACCTCGCCCACCACCGAGTAGGACCCCAGCAGCATCAGCTCGGCCCCCAGGCCCTGGCCCAGCTTCTGGGCCGTGCTCTCGTCGACAAAGCCGGTATCGGAGAGCTTCATCTCCGTCATCAGGTCGTCCAGGCGGTCCCGCTCCACCAGCTGCAATGCCGCTACCCCGGACAGGTCGCTCACCAGCATGCCCGCCAGCGCCTTGCCCAGGCCCAGGTACTCCTCGCTGCCGGCGCCCTGGGTGAGGGGGATCACCGCCAGTGTCGCTGGCTCGGCCGCGGGCGCCCGGGGTGGGGTCACGGCGCATAAGACGCAGGCCAGCGCCAGCGTGGCGGCGCCGGCCAGGGGCCCGGGCGAGTGGGTACGCAGCTTGTCCATGCTTCGGCCTCCCGACCGATCCATCGTACCGTCGATGGGGGTGTCGCGTCCGTCATCGATACCCGACACATCAGCGGGGTGGGGGATTCCGCCGGGCTATCCCGGGGTCTGACCATCCAGTACGATGCGGGGCAACGGACCACCGCCTGTCATGGAGCAATCATCCCACTCATGCGAATCGCCTATCCACGTGCCTTCATCATCACAGTTTTGGCTTGTATCGCCTTCGGATCCTCCGCTTCGGTTGTGGCCGAGGAGTCCACCGAACCGATCACTGTCATGACCTATCAGGTCACCGATGGCCTCCACGGGATGGGGCCCATGGACGGTTTGACCGCACGGGTGACCGTGCGAAACACGAGTGAAGACGATGTGAGTTGTTGGTTGGGGACATTGGTGGCCAGTGACGGACGCGGCACGGAACGATTCGCCAGACTCTACGGTCTGGGCGGGGCGTTACCCGCTGGAGAAACCACAGAGGTACTCATCTACATCATCAGTGAACCGGAAGAAGTCAGTGAATTGGATGACGCCATTTCCGGAGTCCCTCTGAAGAAACTACGGCTGGAGCTTCGCGACACCCAGGTGTCCTCCGCGGACATCTGCGACCTGTCCTATCCCAGCGGAGAGGGTGCTCCCGAGCGATTTGCTGCTGAGGAGGTGTTCAACCCACCGCTGATCGATCAGATGATGGGAGCCAACACCGGGATCAAGCGGTGTTACCGTGACGGCGTCATGCCGGATGGAGCACCCTCGAAGCAATGGACTAAATTCAGTGTCGATCCGGATGGTCGTATCATCAAAGCCGGCTTCGCGACCGAGATACTACAGGGCACGTCGCTGGAGGAGTGCCTGATCGAGGCCCTGGCGCCGGTCCGCTTCCCACCCTTTGCTGGCGAGACCAGCAAGACGGTCAAGTACCCGTTCATCATTCGGTGACGTTCCCCACCGTCGGGAACGCCCGCCCTTCCAGCCAGGCGACGAGCATCGGCCCATCCAGCAGCTTGCCCACCACCCGGTAGTCGGACTGGAACGGCATGGATGTGGCCGCCTTCTCGTTCACCACGCACAGGGGGGACATATACGACGAGTGGAGGAAGCGGGTCTCGCCGTCCTTCACCGCCAGGAAGCCCACGTGGCAGTCCAGTCCGACGACGTAGAGGCCTTCCCCCCGGGCCGCCGTGGCTTCGGCCACCTCCCGGCTGGATTTGTAGCGATAGCGCTCGATGCGGCCTTCCCCCACGAGCGTCTTGATGATGTGCTCCGACGCCTGCTGAGCCAGCCGTACGCGCTCCACCTGGAAGCCGGCGTCCCGCAAGATCGTGGTGACGAAGTACCCGCAGGCGATGGCCCCCTCGCCGGGGGTCTGGGAGGTGCCGTAGAACTCCCATGGCGTGCCGTACCACGCGGGGATCAGTTCGTTGACGATGGCATCGAAGACGGCGGCCTCGGCCCGGGCCAGCACCTTGGCCCGTTCCTCGTCGGTGGCCGCGGTGGCGTAGGCCTTGGCCAGCTCGGTGCGCTTGGCGGCCAGCTGGGCGATCTGCTGGTCGTAGGTGCTGGCGGCCGCGGCGGTGGGTAGCTGCAAGCACAGCAGCAACGCCAATCCACCGAGCTGTGCAGGCATCCATCTGGCGGTGGTTCGCATGATGATCAGAACGTCTCAGTCGTGAAGTTGTTCCCCGGACTTCTTGCGGACGATCACATCGCACCCGTTGCCCCAGAACAGATCGTGTTCCTTGGTGAAGAGATGGAACCGGAACGGTCCCTCATCCGAATGGAACTCCTGCATCCGTCTGCGCGCCGCGTCCTCCTCCGAGGGCGACATGCCCTCGAAAACCCAATCCTCGGGATGGGACCTGAGGAACTCGGAGAGCGCCGTGATCACCTCGAGCTTGACCTCCATCTCGTGGGCCCTCTTGCGCTCATCCAGCGACAGGCCGATGAGACTCGGCAACCGGCTATCCAGGGCCAGGGCGTCCGCGGCGTCCCGGCCCTGCGCACGCTGGAAGGCCTCCGCGACCGTGTCGCGCACCTGCCCGTACTGGTGCCGATCCGCCGCGGTGGGGCTCATCCCCTCGGCGATGAAGACGGCGTCGGTGAACGAGGCGACGTCGGCGGGTGGATCGTCCACGAGTTGCCGGCGTTCGAGGGCCTGGAGGCGGAACCCGAACCGTTGGCTCAATTCGTCGAGTAGCCGGTCCACCTCGGCTTCGGTCAACATCGTCGTGGCTCCCGTAGTTACGCCGGAATCCTACCATGTACCCCAAGCAAGGCGCGGATGGCTCGCTATGGGGCACACCGGGGCCTACCCCGGCCCGTGCTCCCGCCGGATGGTCTGGATCGTCTCGTCCAGTCGCTGCAGGAAACGGGAGCGGTCCTTCTTCTGCAGCGGCGGTGGCCCGCCGGAGATATCTCCCGTCTCCCGGAGGTCCGAGTACAGGTCCCGGGTGGCGAGGATGTCGCCGATGTTGTCCTCGGTGAATCGTTTGCCCGTGTTGCCGATGACGTGGGCGCCGGCCTTGATGCATCGGTCGGCGAGGGGGATGTCGGCGGTGACGACGATGTCCAGGGGCTGGACGTGCTCGGCGATCCAGTCGTCCGCCGCGTCCGGTTCGTCACCGACCACTTCCAGCACGACTCCCCGCTGGTTGGGGATACGCATCCAGGAGTTGGCTACCAGCGTCACGTCCAGCTTGCAGCGCTGGGCGACGCGGTAGACCTCCTGCTTGACGGGGCAGGCATCGGCGTCGATGTAGATGTGTAACAACGGGGTGCTCCTCAGGTGGCCCATGCTAGCAGCTCACCGGAGGCGGGTCGCCTCCAGGTAGACGGCGTCCATCGGGAAATCATCCACCGGCTCGACGGCGCAATGATCGACCCTGAACCCGGCTTCTTCGGCCCAGCGGCGGACCTCGTCGGTGGTGTAGCGCAAGGCGACGAGGTCGGCGGCGTCACCGTAGTCGATGGCGCCGTGGCCTTCCCAGGTGGCCAGCAACAGCTGCCCGCCGGTGCGCAAGATGCGGAACCACTCCGTCAGGGTCGGGACGGCCTCCTCGGGGTCGATGTGGTGCAGGGCGTAAAAACTGATCACCGCCGCGGCCGTGGCGGGCTCCACGAACGGCAGCTCACGCATGTCGCCGGCGTGGACGTCGGCGCCGTCCTCGAGCCGCTCCGCCGTGAGGGCGACCATGGCCGAAGAGAGGTCCACCCCCAGCAGCGCCCTCCCGGGGTCGTGCCGCTCCCGGTAGCGCTCCAGCATGTGCCCCGAGCCGCAGGAGGTATCGACGACCGGCCCGGTGATGCCTGTGATGCGTCGTGCCAACCGGCCCAGGGTGTCGTCATAGATCGGCAGGTCGATCTCGGCGTCCATCATCTCGGCGTAGCCGTCCGCCGAATCCTCGTACATGGCCCGCACGTCATCCCTGGATGAGGTCTTCATCGTGCCCTCCTGCACCCGAACTATAGGTCTTCGCGGGCCTATGTCACGAGCGCCCGGCACTCCTGTGTCGGTAAGACCAGCTCCAGCTCGCCGCGGCCCCGGTGCCACCCGCGGTGCGCATTGCGTATCCGGACGTTATGATGGTCGCCAGACCATGACCGTCCCCCCGACCATGCTCCGCGCCGTCCCCCTGGCCCTGGCCTTGCTGGGCGTGTTGCTGATGCCCGCGGGCAAGTACGAGCAGGCCGACGCCGCCGCCGCCCCGGCCGACGACGACGCGGCCGGCGACGACGACACCGGCGACGACGACGACGTGGCCGGCGCTCCCCAGGTCTCCCTCATCGATGCGGTGGTCAGCGAGGTCATCCCCACGGTGGTGACGGTGACGTGGACGGTGGACGGAGGGGAGCTGGACGGCACCTACGCCGAGTTCGGCCCGGACGACGACTACGGACACCGGGCCCCGGGGATCCCAGTGGGGGAAGACGGCACCTACGAGGCGTTCCTGCTGGGCAACAAACCGCTGTCCACGGTGCACTTCCGCGTGGTGGCCGAGACCGGCGTCGGCGGTGACGCTACCGACGACGACAGCCGGGTGCTGGGGGCGGCCCCGGCCGAGCTGCCGGGTACGGCGGTCACCGTCGAGGACGCCGATCGGGCCGTCGCGGGCTACCTGGTCACCACGGTGCTGACCAACCCGTCGTGGGCGGTGATCCAGGATACGGACGGGGAGTTCGTGTGGTGGCACCAACCGGACGGGGAGTGGGACCAGATCCTCATCTCCCGGGCCCTCCTGTCCGTGGATGGCCGTTCGCTGCTATACGTCGCCGCCAGCACGGCTGTGGGGGAGGGAGGGGAGCGGGTGCTGGTGCGCGTGCGCCTCGACGGCACCGAGGTGGAGACCCTCTCCGTGCCCGGCGCCCACCACGACTTCGTGGAGCTGCCGGACGGCACCGTCGCGACGATCCAGAACGATAGCCGCACCGTGGAGGACCAGCTGGTCACCGGGGATCGCATCCTCGAGATCGATGGCGGCGGCAACACCTCCACCATCTGGACCGTGTGGGACCACGCCGAATACGACCCGGAGTTCGAGCCGGGTGTGGGCAACGAATGGACCCACGCCAACGCCCTGGACTACGACCCGGCCGAGGACGCCTATTACCTCTCGATCCGCAGCTTCGACACCATCTGGAAGATCGACCGCGCCTCCGGCGATGTGCTGTGGAAACTGGGGGGCGAGCTGAGCGACTTCGAGATGGCCGGCGGGGACACGGAGTTCTTCGAGTGGCAGCACCAGTTCCAGATCCTCGAAGACGGCATCGTGGTGTTCGACAACCGTGCGCCGCCGGGGCTCACCTCACGGGTCGTGGAGTACGCCTTGGATTGGCCGAACTACACGGGCGAGGAGATCGGGTATTACGTCACCACGCCCACCTTGTACTGCGTGGGCTACGGCGACGTCACCCGGCTGGACAGCGGCGACACGCTGGTGACCTGGAGCTCCAACGGGATGGTGGACCACGCCACCCCCGAGGGGGACCTGGTGTGGCGCCTCAACCTGGATCTGGGCGGCGCGCTGGGCTTCGCCAGCTTCCACGAGGACCTCTACCCGTGAGCCGGCCCATCCTACTTGGCTGCGCCATCGTTTTGGCTGCGGGGCTCACCGGCTGCCCCGGCGGTGGGGACGATCTGGTGGTGACGACCGCTGTGACCATCGGCGAGCCCATCGGCACGGTCGTGACCATCGATTGGACCACCGACGAGCCCACCGGTGGCCGGATCGAGGTGGCCCTGGAGGGTGAGCAGGAGCTGGTCCGCACCTCCGCCGCCCCCTCGGCCACCGAGCACCAGGTCCTGCTGCTGGGGCTGCTGCCGTCGGCCACCTACGGCTACGAATTGGTGGTGGAGCAGGACGGTCAAGAGCAGGCCCGTTTACCCGGTACGTTCACCACCGGGCAAGCCCCGGCCGAGCTGCCCGAGCTGCCGCGGGACGACACCCTGGTGGGCCCACCCATCGACGGCTACATGGTGACCACCGTCGTGCACATCCCCTTCTACGCCGTCATCCTCGACGGGGACGGCCGCTACGTGTGGTGGCACCAAGAAGAGCAGTACCAGCGGGTGATGGGCCGGGTGCGCCTGTCGCTGGACGGCACCAGCGTGCTGTACAACTCCTTCACCGCCTTCGGCAGCGGCGAGCACGCCCCGGGGGGGGAGATCGTGCGCGTCTCCCTCGACGGCAGCACCACCGAGAGGCTCGACCTCCCGGGCAGCCACCACGACTTCGTCGAGCTGCCGGACGGGACGCTGGCCGTGCTGGTGCTGGACCCGGCCACCGTCGACGACTTTGACGTGCTGGGGGACCGCATCGACGAGCTCCACCCGGACGGCACGGTCACCACGGTGTGGTCGGTGTGGGACGATTACGAATACACCGATCCCGATCCCCCCGACCCCCTGGAGTGGAGCCACGCCAACACCCTGGACTACGACCCGGACGACGACGCGTACATCGTCGGCTTCCGCAACTTGTCAGCGCTGGTCAAGATCGACCGCGCCAGCGGGCAGCGGGTGTGGCAACTGGGCGGGGAGGGGGGGGATTTCACGCTGGTCGATGGCGATCGCTTCCCCTACCAACAGCACCAGTTCATCATCGACGACGCAGGCCTACTGGTGTTCGACAACGGCCCCTTCGACGAGTTCGACTCCCGGGCCCGGCGGTACGACATCGACTGGAACGGCCAGACCGTCTCCGAGGCCTGGTCCTTCGGCCACGAACCCCCGACCTACAACTTCGCCTACGGCGACGTGAGCCCCCTGGACGACGGCCGCACGCTGGTGACCTGGGGCGCCCACGGCCAGATCGAGGCGGTGGACGAGGCTGGCACCGTCAGCTGGCGTCTGGCCACCGAGCTGGGGTCGGGATTGGGCTATCTGGACGTCATGGACAGCCTGTACCGCTGACGGGGATCCGGATCGCAGGCCGGCAGGAGGCCTGTAGATCTTCTTGCATCGCTCGTATCTAATGCCGCCCTGAGGTGTCCAGGGTAGGTGCGATGAAACAACGGATTCTGTTGGTACTTCTTCTGTGTATTCCTTCGACGGCGTCGGCTCAGCTCAGCGCGGGGGGAACGCCACCCAGCCAGGACCCGGCCATCGCCGGGCAGCTGACGGACGCCTTCCCGGTGGAGGTCATGCCCACCGTGGATGTCGAGGCGCTGCGGGCCGAGGATCTGGCCAACGACGGCCGCAAGGACATGCCGTGGCGGTTTGGCCACAACCACCACGCGGACCTGGGCTTGGACGACGGCAATTGGGTGACGTTGCCCGACGGCGACCGGGTCTGGAGGCTGGGCATCCGCAGTCCGGGCGCCCTCTCCATCAACCTGGCCTTCGATCGCTATCACCTGCCGCCGGGGGCACGGCTGTACGTGCGCAGCGCCGACGGTGAGCACGTCATCGGCGCCTTCACCGACGCCAACAACCGCAGCCACGGCCAGATGGCGACCACCTTGGTCCATGGCGAGGAGATCGTCCTGGAATACATCGAACCGGTGGCCCGGCCCTTCGACGGGGAGCTGTCCCTGTTCCGGGTCACCCACGGCTACCGAGGCCCGGGCAAGGAGAGCCGCGGGCTCGGCGACTCGGGCGCCTGCAACTACAACGTCTATTGCCCGCTGTCGTCCGGCTGGGAGGACCAGATCCGCTCGGCGGTGATGATGGTCGTCCAGGGCAACGGCTTCTGCTCCGGCTCGATGGTCAACAACACCGCCGAAGACGGTGCGCCTTATCTGTTGACTGCCAACCATTGCTACTCCGACCCCACGAACTGGGTCTTCTGGTTCAACTGGGAGAGCCCGGACTGCAACGACCCGGGGAATTCGCCCCCCTACGATTCCCTCACCGGGGCCGTCCTCAGGGCCCGGCTCTCCGACCCGGACTTCGCCCTGCTGGAGCTGGATGACGCCCTCCCCCCCGAATACAACGTGTACCTGTCGGGGTGGGACTACACCGGCGTGACGCCGACGGCGAGCACCTGCATCCACCACCCCAGCGGTGACATCAAGAAGTTCACGCAGAACTACGACGCCCTCTCGCCGTCCAATTACAGTGGCCAGGGATCCCACTGGGAGGTTGGTGAGTGGGAGGAGGGCACGACCGAGGGCGGATCCTCGGGATCGCCGCTGTACGATCAGGACCGGCGCATCGTGGGCCAGCTGACCGGCGGGACCGCGGCGTGCTCGGGGAGCAATCCCAACAACCAGCCGGACTACTACGGCCAGTTCGCCCGGAACTGGGACGACGGCAACAGCTCCAGCTCGCGGCTGAGGGACTGGCTCGATCCGGCCAACGCCGATCCGGGCTTCGCCGACGGGTTCGACACGGCGGTCCCGCTGTACGACCTGGACGCGGGTATCCGCAGCGTGATCTCCCCGGTGCACGAGAGCCTGTACTGCACGGCGCCGGTGGCCGCGGAGCTGACGTTGATGAACCGCGGGGCGCTGGAGCTCACGGCGGTGGACATCGAGTACCGCGTCGACGACGGGGCCTGGGCCACCCAGGCCTGGGCCGGCAACCTGGAGTTCGGCGACACCGAGACGGTGCTGCTGCCCGACCTGGACGTGGACGCCTCGACGCACACGTTCGAGGTCACGCTGGCCAATCCCAACGGCGAGGCGGACCAGAACCCGGCCAACGACAGCGCCACCGCCGAGTTCGGCGTGCACGACGGCTCGGGCCTGGCGATGCCCGTGTTGGCCGACTTCGAAGACGGGGAATTCCCACCGGAGGGTTGGGAGGTGGACAACCCCGATGATGGCGAGGAGTGGCACCGCACCGAGGATGCGGGCGGATACGGCAGCAGCGGCGCCTCGGCGATGATGATGAACTACCGCGCCGATGGGCGCGGTGAGTACGACTACCTGATCGCCCCGTTTGTCGACATGACGACGGCGGAGTCCCCGCTGGAGCTGGTCTTCGACCTGGCCCACGCTCCCCGGGGCGACCACAACGAGGACGAGCTGTTCATCCAGGCGTCCTACGACTGCGGCCAGACCTGGGACGAACTGCGCCACCTGGTCGGCAACAGCCTGGAGACCGCGGCGGAGCACGAGGACGAGTTCATCCCCGAAGACGACGAGTGGCGGACCGAGACGGTGAGCCTGGACGACTACGCGGACGAGGCGAACCTCCTCATCGCGTTCGTCAACCTCAACGCCCGGCGGAACAACCTGTACATCGACAACGTCTTCATCCGCGCCGAGGAGAGCGGCGATGATGACGACTCCGCGGCGGATGACGACGACACCGGGGACGACGACGATGCGGACCCGCCGGCCGACGATGACGACGACGACCTCGACGACGATGACGGCGGCTGCAAGTGCCAGGGTGCGGGGCATGACGTTGCGGGGCCGATGGGCCTGATGCTGCTGGGCCTGGTGGCCGCGGTGGCGGTACGATCGCGGCGTCGCTGACCGGCCCGGCCGGCCTCCTCATCGGCGGGCGAACCAGCGGAGAGGCGGTGGTGAGCAACATGACCGATCTAGCTGTCATCGATGGAACGGCGCTGCTGTTCCGGGCCTACTTCGGTGGCGCCACGGGTGAAACCCCGGACGGCACCCCCTCCGGGGCCGCTCGCGGGGTCTGCCAGCGCCTGGGGATGCTGGTGCGCAACCGGGGCCCCGGCCGCTACGCGGTGGTCTTCGACGCCGGCCCCAAGACCTTCCGCAACGACCTGGAGCCACAATACAAGGCGGACCGCGGCGATCCCCCGGAGGATCTGATCCCCCAGTTCGACATGGCCATGGACGCCGCCGAGCAGCTGGGCTTCGCCGTGTGGTCCATGCTGGGCTTCGAGGCGGACGACCTGATGGCGACCCTGGCCCACCTCGGCCGGGAGGCTGGCCTGAGCTGCCACCTCTACTCCCAGGACAAGGACGTGGCCCAGGTCGTCTCCGACGAACCGCCGCCCATCGTCCAGATCGATCCGTGGACGGAGCAGCGTTGGGACGTGGCCGGGGTCCGGGATCGATTGGGCGTCAACCCCCAGCAGGTGGTCGATTATCAAGCGCTGGTGGGGGACAGCACGGACAACCTCGCCGGTGTGAAGGGCATCGGGGCCAAGACAGCGGTCGCCTTGCTGGACCACTTCGGCACCCTCGACGCCCTGTACGACCGCCTGGACGAGGTCCCCCAGGTGAAGGTCCGCGGCGCCAAGACCCTGGGCGCCAAGCTCACCGCCGGCAAGGAGGCGGCCTACCACACCCGCCGCGTCGTGCAGCTCGTCCACGACGTGGACCTGGGCATGGACGCCGCCGGCGTCGCCGCCGTAACGGATTGGCGCGGGCCGCGGGCGTCGGCGGGGGAGTTCTTCGAGGGGCTGGGGTTCCGGGGCGTGGTCGAGCGGTTCGGGGGGTAGGGCCGGGGATCACTCGTAGTCGATGAGGACGAGGGCCTTGAGTGCGGGCCACGGTATTATCTAGAATTCGGGATCTCCCGATCATCAATCGTTGCTTGGATCCCGCCCGTCTTCCAGATCGCGACGGCGTCGGCGAACCCCTCCTTGGGGAATCCGGCTAGCCGGCCCCTGTCGTCGATATCGCCGTTGTACCGAGTTTGGCTGTAGAGCCCCGGCTCCGCGGACTTGTCGGTCGCGTATTCCCACGTTGCGTTGGTTCCGTCATCGCGGATGTAGATACACACATCGGCAGCACTCAATCCACCGGTGTCCAGGTAGATGTGGCCCACGATACCGGTCGGAGTGCCAGACGATTTGAAGAGCTTGTTAGGCTTTTTGGGCTTGACGGGCTCATAGCTCACGAACACTTCATCGGCTTGGGCGAACCCGGCCATCGTCGCCGGTTGTTTGCTGGGTGTCGTGGCGCAGCCAACGAGCAAAGCGAACGCGGCTCCTGCGAGAACGGTGAAGCTGGATCGGCCAATCATCATGAGAACCTCCTGTGGAATGAACCATCGAATGTTTCTCGAAGATACCGGGCCCTTTCACGACTATTCCCCACCGCAGTGCGATCACCGGGGCACACGCAAGATATGAATCTCACTCACCAAATGGCGGGTCACGCGCCCAGGTGATCTTTATTTCGAACCCGCCGGGGGCCTGCTATTCTTGGCCCATGCGACACCCACTGAACCGTTTTTTATTGGCCGCAGCGCTGATGTCCGCCGCGCTCACCGGCTGCCCCGATCCCACCGAGACCTGGCTGAGCCTGGAGTTCACGCTGGAGTCCGACAGCAGCGTGGCCGGCACCGCCGTACCCTACACCGCAGAGCTGGTGGCCGAGAGCGGCACCCGGCTGGAGGTGGAGGTGGACATCGCCAGCGACCTCGAAGAGGCGCTGGCCTACACGGCCGACGACGTCACCGGCACGCTGCAGGGGGAGCACCTGCTCACGGCCACGGCGTCCCACGAGGGCGGGGCCTTCGTGGCCGACGCCCCGCTGACCGTGCTGGTGGGGGAGCTGGCGATCCTGGATCTGGTGCTGGATAGCCCGATCATCGCCGCCAGCGAGGCCACCGGCTACGCCGTCAGCGGCACCGACGCTTACGGAAACCCCGTGGAGCTGGGGGAGGTCACCATCACCCCCGCGGCCGACATCACCCTGGAAGACGACGAACTCACCGGCACCCTGGCGGGCACCTTCGACGTCACCGCCGAGTCCCTGGGCGTCACCGACACAGAGCCGCTGGAGGTCACCCCCGGCGAGGTGCACGAGGTGGACCTGACCCTGACGTCCAACGACATCTTGGCGGGCGAAAGCGTCACCTGGAGCGCCCAGTTCTGGGACACCTGGGGCAACGAGATCGAGACGGCCGCCGCCGACGTCACCGCCGACAGCGCCGACGTGGCCATCACCGGCAGCGACGTCACCACCACCCTCACCGGCGACTACGTGGTGCGCATCGACGTCACCGAGGGCCACACGCCGTGGGACACGGAGTGGCTGCACGTCACCGCTGCAGAGGCAGCCAGCATCGAGCTGACCCTGAGCCCGTCCGCCCCGGAAGTGCTGGACCCGGTCACCGCCTCGGTGATCATCCTCGACATCTACGGCAACGTCTCGGACGAGCCGTGGACCCTGGACATGACCGCCGAGCCCGGCTCGGACATCGCCACCGTGGTGGTGGCCCAGCCGGTCATCGAGTTCACCGCCGACGGCTGGTTCTCCGCCACCGCCACCGTGGACAGCAACGGCATCAGCGACGTCATCGGCCCGTTCCTCGTGGACTCCTACGGCCCGGAGATCGTGCTCACCCACCCACCGCGGGGGTACTTCTCCACCGCCTACTCGGACACGGTCACCGGCACCATCACCGACATCTGGTCCGGGGTCACCTCCGCCACCTGCAACGGCGACGCCCTGACCCTGGCCGGTGACGGGAGCTTCAGCTACCCGGTCAGCTGGGACTTCGGCACCAATGTCATCGAGACCCTGGCCGTGGATGGCGACGGCAACCCCGAGTCGGACCGCCGGGCCGTGCTGGCCGGCGCCTTCATCCCCGAGGGGACCGGCATCGGCGACGGCATCGTGGCCCGCATCAACGAGGCCGCCATCGACGTGCTGGAGACCCTGGGCGAGGACATGATCGAGAACGCGGACGTGGCGGGCATGATCCCCAGCCCGGTGTTCTACGACAAGAGCGAGACGTGCACCTGGCTGGGGTGCTGGACCTGGTGGGAGATCGCCCTGTACGTCAACAACCCCACCTTGGGGTCGACGGATCTGGAGATCGACCCCATGGCCGGCGGCTACCTGCAGGTCTACGCCACCATCTACAACATCAACGTGCCGTGGAGCGCCAGCGGCGTCATCTCCGAGGTCGGTTACTCGGCCAACGGCACCATCACCGCCGACTCCATCACCATCGGCATGCGCATCTACCCGTCGGTGAGCAACGGCGCCATCCAGACCACCATCAGCGACGTGACGGTCAACTCCATCAACTTCGACTTCGATTTCGACAGCTGGATCTACGACATCATCGACTTCTTCGGCATAGACGTGGACGGCATGGTGCAGGACTACGTGGAGGACGCCATCGAGAGCGCGGTGGTGGACGAGGTGCCGCCCCTGCTGGAGGACACCTTGCAGGATCTGGAGCTGGCCACCTCGCTGGAGCTGCTGGGAGCCGACTACAACCTGCTGGCCGAGCCCTACGACATCGCCGTGGACGACGACGGCATCACCCTGGGGCTGGAGACCACCTTCACCCCCGACGTGTGGGCCAACCCCTACACCGGCGAGGGCAGCCTCTACTACGGCTACTCGGTGCCCAGCTACAGCTCCACCCCGGCCATGACCCTGTCCCTGTCCGAGGACTTCTTGAACCAGGCCCTGTACGCCTTCTGGGGCGGTGGCCTGCTCAGCCAGACCTTCGCCGCGGCGGACCTGGGGCTGGACCCGGCGGACCTGGCCATGTTCATGCCCAACATGACCGACCCCTATATCGTGCTGGACGCCATGCTGCCGCCGGTGGTGCTGCCGGGCAGCGGCGGCGAGCTGCTGGACCTGCAGCTGGGGGACCTGGGGGTCTCGCTGTACAGCGACGATCCGGCGGACCCGGCCAATTTGGTGATGACCTTCTACGTGGGCCTGGAAGCGGGCCTGGATCTGACCGTCACCGCCAACGCCACCCTGGCCGCCAACATCACCGTCGATGACACCTGGTTCGACGTGGTCTACCCGGTCTTCCCCAACGGCCTGGGCACGGACATGGAAGACCTGCTGGACCTGTTGGTGCCGGCGCTGACGCCGCTGCTCACCGACGCCATCGGTGAGATCCCGATCCCCGAGTTCTCCGGCTTCACGATGGACAACCTCACCATCGAGACCGCCGGTGCCGAAAACGGCTACGTGGACGTAGGCGGGGATCTGGTGGCCCTGTAAGATCGACCCAAGGAAGGGGAGAATCATGGCCATGAAGAGCTGCCCGGAATGCATGTCCGAGATCCCTGACGGCGCCATCCGCTGCGCCCATTGCGGCGAGCGGGTGCTGGGCAAACGCTGCCCCGAATGCATCACCGTCATCGCCAACGAGTCGCGTGTGTGCCGCTACTGCGGCCACGAGTTCGAGCCGTCGGCGCCCAAGGTGGAGCTGGAGCCCTTCGGCGTCAGCGCGGCCTTCCTACCCACCATGCTACTCAAGGGGCGCTTCTTGACCCAGAGCATCCAGCTGACCCAGGAGAAGATCGTCATCTCCACCCCAGGCTTCGCCGGCCTGAGCAAGCAGGAGGAGGAGATCCCCTGGAAGAAGGTGGCCGGCTTCGACTACCGCTCGGGGATCATGTGGGACCAGGTGCGCATCGAAACCCGCGGGCAGTCCTCGTCGGTGGTGGGGTGCCTACCCAAGGCGGCGGGCCAGCGCATCCGCGCGATCCTCCAGCAGCTGGAGGCGTGAACCCCTCTCCAGCTATGATTTCTTCCACCGGTGTGACTTTTTTCGCCCGCCTGACTGGCGTCGCGGTTGCATGATCGTGGTCCCCGCACACAGATGGGAGCCCGGATGTTTCGCCCACGTATGGTCTTTGTGGCCTTGGTGCCTGTTCTGCCGATGGTGATCCCCGCTTGCGGTAACGTTCACGACGGTGAACTGGGGGACTACGATGTGGCCTGGTTTTCCAACGACCTCGTGGGCACCGAAAACGAGTGGCCGATGGTCGCCGCAGGGGCGTCGTTCGAGATCTGGATCGAGATCGATGACTGCTTCGATGACGACGAATTGGCGCTCACCTCCAGCGACCAGCACGTCATCGATGTGACTGCAACATCGTCGGATGGCAGCGGCTGGTGGTGCGATTCCACTGCTTGGGGGGAGGCGGTAGCGTGGAATCCGGGTACAACGTCGATCGAGCTGCGTCATCGATACGACGAAGGCGACGATGACGACGACGTGACTGATGACGACGACATGGCCGATGACGACACCCAGGACGACGACGACAGCTCCGGAGACGATGACGACACGGCCGATGAGGAGATCACGGACCCGGACGATATGGACCTGGGTTCGGTGATCGACTCGATCGATGTGACGGTCAGCGAGCCAGGCGAGATCGCATTGTTTTACGGTCAATACAGGATCGTGGATCCCGTGGCCCTGGTCAGCGGAAGTAAGGTCGAGTTGTCGACGCGGGTCCGTAACGCGTTCGGAACGGACCTTGGATTTGACGAACTGACCGTTGGCTGGGTCGAGCCAACGCAACAGATTTCCCAGCTGGCCGAGGGCGATCACGTGTTGATCTCTGCGCACGACGAAGGGGCAAACAACCAGCTGCAGTTTAGGTTTGGTGACATCGAACAGCTGCTGGATGTGAACACGGTAGAAGATATCGACCGTTTGGAGGTAGTCCCCGTTCGGCTGGAGGAGCGGCAGTTCGTGGTCTACGTAGCCGCTGCCACTCGAGATGGCGCCTTGATCCTCGATCCGCCGTATTCCTACGAGGTGATCTCTGGCAACCCATCGATCCGGAAATCGGCGACCCAGCTCACCATTCGGACCAAGGACTGGACCACACCGGTGAGAATCCGGTTCACCGCTGGAACGGCGGAGGCGCACCTCTCTCTGAGAGCCGAGGCTCAGAGCGGGGGCAACTGGTTCGAAGCCGTCAGCCTGGCTCAGCAGCCGCAGAGCCCTTCGACGGCCTGCGCCTTGTCCCCAGGCAACCGCACCGATCCCATCACGACGCTGATCCTTCTCGGTTTGTCTGGTGGCCTCCTGGCGCGACGACGTGCCGCTCGTCCTCACGCTGACTGACCTGAGAACCGTTCGATAGCAACTGAAAAAAACCAACCCAAGCCACGGCTTTGCGCATATAGGCAGGTGATGAACACATCGCCTACCAACGAACTCACCGCCGATACCGCCCCCAACGGGTGGCCCCGAGGGTTGCTCCAGGGGTTCCGCGATGGGGACTCGTCGTCGCTGCTGGCGGTCTACCGGCTGCACGCGGACAAGGTGGCGACGCTGCTGCGCCGGGGTTTCACGTTCCGTTCCGGCCAGGGCTACCATCGCTTCGCCGGCTACCACGCACCGTTCGAGTTCCAGGACGCGCTGCACGAGACCTTCCGCCGCGCCTTCGAACCCGCTGCGCGGGAGGCGTACGACGGGATCCGGCCCTACGGCCCGTACCTCCGCACCATCGCGCAAAACGTGGTGTTGAAGGAGTTCCGCCGCCGCGAGGCATTGTTCCCCACCGCCGAAGGCCCGGCGTCTTCCGAGGGCGGCGGGGTGGACGATGGCGACGGCTCCGATCCGGAACGGTCGGTCCATCGCGAACAGGTACGGCGCCTGGTCCGCGTATTCATGGAGCAACTCGATACTCCGGACCGCGAGTTCTTGGAGCTGCGGTTCGTGGAGGGGCTGTCCCAGCGTGACGTGGCCCAGCGGCTGGGATGTGGCCGCCAGCAGGTCCGCAGCCGCGAGCAGCGATTACGGAAACGAATGTTGCGCTACCTGCGCAATCGGGGTGAGACCGAGCTCGGTGACCTCACATTGCTGTTGCTGGTGTCCGGCAGTGCCCTCGGCAGCTCCCTCATACAGGCGGTGAAGTGATGCCACGGACACCCTCATCGAGGCACATGCGGTGGGTCGAGCAGGCGCTACTGGGCAAGCTCCCCGACCGGTTGCATCGTCGCCTGCGCCGGCACCTGCGTTCGGACGCCGGGCTGCAGGCGTACTACGACCGCTCGGTGGAGGCCATCCGGTTCATCGAGGGGGACGTGGACTACGCCCCCTGCGAGCTGGACACCGTCGGCAGCTGGCTGGCCGACGATCTACAGCCTTCGAGCGCCCCCGGGCGCGGCTGGCTGGCGGTGCGCCTGCTGGTGCCCGCGCTGGGGGTGGCCGCGCTGGCCCTGGCGCTGGCCCCGTTGTGGCCCTGGCTCGGTAGCGAGGATGTGGAGTTCGCCGCCCGCGGTGATGCGGCGGACCAGGACCTGGCGCTGGAGGCGCTTTGCACGCCGGCCTCGGCCGACGGCGGGGCCGAGATGCGGCCCGTCGGGGTGGGGCCCTGCCCCGTCGATGGCGTGCTGGGCCTTGCCTACTGGACCGACGGCGCGATCGCGGATAGCGGCGCCCGCTGGCTGTCCCTGTTTGGCGTCGATGAGGCGGGGCGCTTGCTGTACTACGCCCCAACGCCCGTGGATCCGGCAGCGATCCCGGTGGAGTCCGGCGGGTGGCATTCGGTGCCGCGGGCCGTCGAACTCTCTGTCAACCATCAGCCCGGCCGGATCTGGCTCTACGGGCTGGTATCCGATGCAGCACCGGCGGTGGAGCAGCTCGAACGCTGGTCGGCGCTGCTCCCAGACGACAACGACGACCCGCGGGACCCCCCGTGGCACGAACGACTGGGATCCTCGGAGATGGGCGCGGTCTGTCCGAACACGGCTGACTGCGATAGCGCGGAACTAACTTTCGTCCTAGTGGGAGACGAATCATGAACACGATCCATCGACTATTGCGGCCCCTGCTATTGCTGAGCTTTGTGTGCTGGGTGGTCGTGCCGTCCACCGGCGTTGCGGCGCAACCGGGCCGGGCCAGCGTGGCACGGTACGCCCTCGTGATCGGAAGCAATCACACGATCGATCCGACGATGCAGCCGCTGCGCTTTGCCGACGATGACGCGGCCCGGATGACCGAATTGCTCACCGAACTGGGGGTCCACGTGGAGCTGGTGACCTCCCTCGACCGGGAGAGCCAGGCCGTCTTCCCCGCCCTCGTTCAACGGGCGCACCGACCGGATCGGGAGGGGGTGTTGGGGGCCTACGAAGACCTGCTGGACGCCATGGCACTGGAGGAACACGGTGCCCCAATCGAGCTGTTGATCTACTACTCGGGCCACGGCGACATCAGCCGTGACGGCCAGGGGTATCTCACTCTCGAGGCCGGCAAGCTGACCCGTCACGACCTGTTCATCGAGTTGCTGGAGCGCTCCCCTGCAGACCACAACCACATCATCCTCGACGCATGCAACAGCGAGGAATTCGTGCTGACCCGGGGTGGGGGCTGGCAGCCCGATGGAGCCGCCGCCGACCAGGTCCAGCGGGTGGACCGGTACCTGGAACAACGGCAGCTGGATCAGTTCCCCAACACCGGGGTGATTCTGGCCCAGTCCGCCGACCAGCAGACCCATGAATGGGAGCGGTACCAAGGTGGGATCTTCAGCCATGAGATCATCTCGGGCCTGCGGGGCGCCGCAGACATCAACGGCGACGGCAGCATCGAGTACAGCGAGCTGGCGGCGTTCATTTCGGCGGCCAACTTCGGCGTGGATGATCCCCGTGCCCGGCTGAGCGTGTTCGTCCACCCCCCGCGGGACGACGAGCGTCATGCGCTGATGACGCACGACCTCACGGCGGACCAGCGGTTCTTGTTGTTCCTCCACGCGGACGGGATGCACTACACCGTCGAGGACGAGCGGGGCGTTCGCCTGGCCGATCTCCACCACAGCGGCGAGCAATGCGGCTACCTGCGTCTCCCCGACGGCGTCATCCATATCCAACGGAAGACGCGCGACGAGGACGGGGGGCTGCGGCTGGAAGAGACCACCGTCGCGCAGGAGGTGGGCGGCCTGGTCGTCGCCCAGCTGCTGCCCTATGCGCCGACCCAGCGTGCCGCCCGCGGTGCGATGGACCAGTCCCTACGGGCCGGCCTGTTCGTCACCCCCTACGGGCCGGGGTATTACATGGGGTACACGGATCAGCACGGGATGCTCGCTGTCGCGGACGTGCACTGGCAGCAGACGCGCTGGCACAACCTACCGGGATACCCCGGCGCGGACCGGCCCGCCGCGGTCCGGCAGCCGCATCGAACCGCGGGCGACGACGCCGAATCCAGGGCCGCTCGACGCAGGGCGGTGGCGGACTCCTCGGCCATGTGGGGCGCCGTGTCGGTAGCGACGATCCTGATGCCCTTCGAACCGCAGAGCGAGGTCGATCCCACACCGGACGTGGTCAAATCCAATCAGTTCTCGCAATGGTTCGGGCCGGTGCGGGGGATCGATGTGCGCTGGATCTCCTTTACTCATCACGGGCGCAGCCGATTCCCGGACTATCAAATCTATTTCCGTTCCGGTCTGACCCAGGGAAACATCGAGTTTGCACCGTGCCCCAGCGGGCAGTACGGCGTGGGTCAGGCTACCGATTTGCGCTACCAGACGGTCCCCTTGTTCTTCGGCGCGGATTTCTTCCCCTTCCACCGTTTCCCGGTCCGTCCATTCGCAGGCCTGGGCGCGGGCTTCGACGTCATCCGGCTCCACTACTCCCGCCACCAGAGCGATGACCTGATCGACGCGGCCCTACGTATCGGATTCGAACTCCACGCGGGCCTGGAGGTACGCCTTGGGGACCGGTTCGTCATCACCGCCGAGGTAACCCAGCAATGGAGCCATCGCCGCAAGGTCGAGATCCTGCCCGACTTCTCCAACGAGGGATTCACCGCCACCGTGGGTGTGGCCATGGGTTTCCCGCTGTATCGTTACCGCACCGAGAAGGGCTACTCGCCCCGTGAAGACACCGCTGCAGAACTAGAGGCCGCCGCGTCCGACATGGAGGCGGCAGCGGCGGACATGGAAGAGGCGGCGGCGGACATGGAGGAGGCGGCCCGGGATATGGCCGAGGCAGCCGCAGAATCGAACCCCGAAGGGACTCTCGAGCCGGGGGAGGAGACGCCGGAGGAGACCGACGCACCACTGGCCATTCCCCACGCGGTCGATCCGGCCGATCCCCCTACGGACGAGGACACGCTCGACGACGATTAGGTGTCATGCATCGCCACATTCCGCTGTTTTCTGAGCGGGTCCGCTGCACCGGTACCGAATACCGGCAACAGCCCGATCAATTCGCCTTGGAACCATTCAGGTAACAATCGTAGTTCTGACCCTCTGAAACCACAGTGAACAACCATTCCGCAGTCTGGAACCTACCGCTGAACGATCCTTCGAATTGATAGATGATATCTGCGTAATCAACGTAATCCTCGCACGTGAAATCGTACGTTGAGAAGGTGCAGATCGTCTGGAATTCGAACTGGTATCCTTCTTGGATCACGAAGCCTTCGAATTCGAACTCATCGTGAGTGATTCCACGAATCCTCGATTGCGCGCCATCCAAGCCCAAATTGCAGTTGCCGGTTTCCCAGGACCAAGGCGACTGTTCCGGGAACAGCTTGTTGGCATCTGGCTTCCCGTCGTCCCAGCACGCTTCCAGTCCCGGATAGGAATATTCGTAGTCCCGGAGCGCATACAAGCAGGCTTGATCACACTCAGCAGCGGCGTCCTCATCCTCCCAGCACGTGCTACCGGAGTCGTAGAGGGACGTTACCTCGGAGAGGTCATCCGATCCGGCAGCGGACAGGCACTCGAGCAACTGGACACAGTAGGTCGTCGGTTCGAGTTCTTCGTCTGCCACGTCATCGTCGTCACTGGCGAGGTCATCATCGTCGGGGATCATCATGACTCCGCCGGTATCGCATCCCCCCAGGCCAGCGGCGAGGATCAGAGCCAGAACAGCTTCGAAACGGTATTTGAGATGAGTCAAAGACCACACCCTTCCTTTCATAGAAACTGCGGCGAACTCCAACGGAATCTTGTGGCGTCCGACCGCGGTCATCTGTGCACGCGAGTAGCTACAAGACATGGCATGGAACCGCGGATAGGTTCCCCGCCGGATTTGCGGACCGGGTCGAGGTCCGTCGCTACGAGACGTTGACCATCCGGCTTTCATCCCGGGAAGAGCAGATTGCCTTCAAGCTCTATGCCGCAGTCCATCAGGGACTTGCCAGCAAACACTTCGCTGATCTCAAGGTGCTAGGAGCGTGCTGCGCATTGGCGCCGCAGGCGCCTCGCGCAGCCGCTCCGCCCGTGCCCGTGCCCGTGCCCAGGCCGGCGTCAGCCGGCCGGTGCCCGGTAGATCTCTGAGCGGCCACCCGAGCGGGTTTTCGAGCCCATAGAGCTGGAAGTGTTGGAATCCCTGGCCAACCCTGATCTGGCCGAAGACCGGCTCCGGTATGACCTTTCGCCTGGCGTACTCCTCGCGGCCTCGGCTTCCAGCTCGGCCATCGTCGCCTGGATGGTGGCCAGGCGGCTCTCTCTGCGGCGCAACTCCTCGGGCACCTCGTCTCCACGCTTCCCCCGGCCGTACCGCGCGTCTTCCTCTTGGTCCGTCTGCTCGGCAAGCAACAGAAGCTGCTCGATCTCCTCGCGCAACTCGGCTTCGGCCTTGAGCATCCGCTCGTAGCTCATCGCCTTGTACTTGCTGGCGTTGGCCTTCACCTTTGTGCCGTCGAGAAAGCCCGCTTCTACCGTATGGCCAAACGGTCCGCGACGGAGTGCGCCGCGATCCTCGACGTCTGCCGGCGAATCGAACTCGTGGCGCCAGCCACGCACAATGAGGCTCGGGGATTGCTGCTCCGGATTGTCTCGATGCTGACCAAACTGGCGAAGTAACTCGAAGATCTATCGGGCACGGGCACGGGCACGGGCACGGGCACCGGGCTGCGGCCTGCGGCGGGGCGGCCACCCGCCTCGCCCTGGGCACGAGGGAGCGGCTGCGGATCTATCCGCAGCACGCTCCTAGCTGGCGTCGTACTGGGTGCCCGGAGCGGTGCCCACGGCAACAACGTCAGCCTGGCAGTTCCGCCACCAGCCGCTCCAGATCTTCCTCCGAGTTGTACGCATGAGGCGCCACCCGCAGCGCCCCCCCTCTCACCGACACCACGACCCCGGCGGCGCCCAGCCGATGCTCCAGCGCCCCGAAATCCACTCCCTTGCGCGTGGCCAGCACGATCCCCGATTTCTCGCCATCCGTCTTCCGCGGTGACAGCACGGACCAGCCCGCCCCGGCCAGGCGCTCGCACAGGTCGTCGGTCAGGCCCAGAATGCGCTCACTGATGGCCCCCACCCCATGCTCCAGCAGCATCTCCAGGCTGCCGTTCATGCCGTGGATGCCGCCGGTGTTGTAGGCCCCCTCTTCGAACCGCGCCGGCGTGTCCCGCAGCGGCTGCTCGAGGTCGAACAGGTCGAAGGGTTCCCGCACGGACAGCCAGCCCTCCACCGCCGGTTCGATGACGTCCAGCGCCCGGGGCGAGCAGTAGCCCAGGCCCACGCCCTCGGGGCCCAGCATCCACTTGTGGGCGTCCGCCGACAGGAAATCGACCCCGGCGGCCTCCACGTCGATGGGCATGGCACCCAGCCCCTGGATGGCGTCCACGACGAACAGGGTGCCGTTGCGGCGGCAGATCTCCGCCACCGCCCCCAGGTCCACGCGGAACCCGGACAGGAACTGCACATAGCTGATGGACAGCACCTTCGTACGGGCGTCCACGGCCGCCGCCAGGTCATCGAGCAAAACCCGGCCGCCCCGCTGCTTCACCAGCCGCACGTCCACACCCCGGCGGCGCAACGGTAGCCAGGGGCGCAAGTTGGCGGGGAACTCCCGTTCCACCAGCACCACGTTGTCCCCCTCGGTGAAGGGGAAGCCGGTGGCGACGATGCCGATGCCCTGAGTGGTGGAGCGCACGATGAAGAGATGCTCGGCGGCGGTCCCCAGCAGCGCTGCGCCCAGCTGGCGGGCCCGGGCCAGGGCGTCCAGGGGCACGTCGGGGTAGTGGAGCACGCCGTTGCGCGACAGTTCGTCCAGGTAGGCTTCGTACCCCTCCCGGCACGGGCGGGGGAGGGGAGCCACCGCTGCGTGGTCCAGGTAGACCAGCCGCTCGGTGGCGGGGAACAGCTGCCGCATCGCTTGCCAACGATCCATCGGGGGCCTCCAGCGCTTCAGATGAAAGCGTCGAGCCTATTGTAAGGCCATCCCCGGAACTGGCATCCTTCACGCACCTGGAGAGGGGACATGGGCAAGATCCTGGGCTCGGACCGCTTCGAAGTCATCCGCACCCTGGGCTCGGGCGGGATGGGCGTGGTCTACGAGGCGCTGGACCGTGAGCGGGACGAACGGGTCGCCGTCAAGACCCTGCGCAACCTCAACGCGTCGCTGCTGTACCGGCTCAAGAAGGAGTTCCGGGCCCTCGCCGATCTGGACCACCCCAACCTGGTGTCGCTGTACGAGCTGTTCTCCGAGGACGGCAGCTGGTTCTATACGATGGAGCTGGTGGAGGGCACGACCTTCCTCAAGTACGTGCGGCCCGTCGACGACGAGGTGGACGCGGACGCCGCCACCGAGGGGATCGCCTGGGACGACGACGAGAATCCGACCCTGACCGGCAATCGCAGCGAGCCCATCGGTAGCCCGGTGTACGACTCGGGCCGCCTGCGCAAATCCCTGGGGCAGCTGGCCCAGGCCGTGGACCTCCTGCACCGGTCCGGCAAGGTGCACCGGGACATCAAGCCCTCCAACGTGATGGTGACGGCGGAAGGGCGAGTGGTGCTGATGGACTTCGGCATCGTCGCGGAGATGTCCCAGGAGGAGATCCAGAGCACCGGCGCCGGCGTGGTCGGCACGGCGGCCTACATGGCCCCCGAGCAGGCGGCCGGCGAGGCGGTGGGGGCGGCAGCGGACTGGTACAGCGTGGGCGTGATGCTCTACGAATCGATGGCGGGGATCCTGCCGTTCAGCGGGTCGATGCTGCAGGTGCTGCTGGAGAAGCAACAGCGGGATCCGGTGCGGCCGTCGGTCTACATCGGCGCCGAGGATCCGGACCTGGAGTCGTTGTGCGTGGACCTGCTGCGGCGCCAGCCCGATGCCCGCCCGGACGCCCGGCACATCGCTCGCCGGCTGGGGCTGCCGCTGGACCACATCGATATCCCGACCCTGGACCGCTCCGGCGGCACGGCCGGCCCCACGTTCGTGGGCCGCGAGGATGAACTCCAGCAGCTCAAACACGCCTTCCAGGGCGCCAGCCACGGGACCCCCGCCGTGGTGCTGGTGGGCGGGGCATCCGGCATCGGCAAGACCCGACTGGTGCGGCATTTCCTGTCGGAGATCCGCAAATCGCACGATTCGTCTCAGCAGGGCCCGATGGTGCTCGCCGGCCGCTGTCATCGCCGGGAGATCGTGCCCTACAAGGCTTTCGACGGGGTCGTCGATGCCCTCTCGCATGCTCTCATCGGCCTGCCCCGCGAGACGCTGCGTGAAGTGCTCCCGGAGGACAGCCCCCTGCTGGGGCGCCTGTTCCCCGTCCTCAAGCGCGTGCCGGGCATCTCCGGCACGACACGCAAGGTGGCCGGCATCCAGGATCCCCAGGAGCTTCGCGCCCGCGGGTTCCTCAAGCTGCGCCAGCTGCTCACCCGGCTGGCCATGCGCCAGCCGCTGGCCCTGTTCATCGACGACCTGCACTGGGCAGACGAGGACAGCATCGAGCTGTTCGAAGACCTCATCCGGCCGCCCAAGCCGCTGCCGGCGTTCCTGGTGGCCTGCTACCGGACGGTCCACGTGGAGTCCAACGGGGGGCTGGCGGCGATGCTGGAACGCCACGGGGAACGGGCGGAGGTCCAGCAGCTGGAGCTGGGCTACCTGTCCCGCGACGAGTCGATGACCCTGGCTTCCCAGATCCTCGGCGAGCAGGGCCACGTGCTGTTCGCCGCCGAGCGGGTGTGGGGGGAGTCGGCGGGTAACCCGTTCAAGGTGGGGGAGATCTGCCGCTACCTGATGTCGCGCGAGCAGGACGAGGCGACGGTCAGCGGCGTGGATTTCGAGGAGGCGCTGCGCTCTCGCGTCCGCAAGCTGGACCCGGACCCCCGCCGGGTCCTGGAGCTGCTGGCGGTGGCGACCGGCCCCATCCCACCGGAGGTGGTGGGACGGGCCCTGGAGTTGAGCCCGGACGAACGCCGGGCCGCGGTCTCCGCCCTGCACATGAAGAGCCTGATCCGGCGCCACACCGTGCGCTCCGAGGCCTGCGTGGAGATCTACCACGACAGCATCCGGGCGGCGGCGCTGGAGGACCTGGACGACGAGCAGGTCCGCGTCTATCACGAGGTCTTGGCCCCGGCGCTGGGCACCTGGGACGGCGTGCCCGCCGAATCCCTCTCCCAGCACTGGAGGGCAGCGGGGTACACCCGCCAGGCGGTGGAGTACGCGCGGCAGGCGGCTCGCCAGGCGCAGGCCAAGCTGGCCTTCGAGCAGGCCGCCAACCTGTACCGCCGCGCCCTGGAACTGGAGAACCTGACCGGGCAGACGACCCGGGGAATGTTCCGGGACCTGGGGGATTGCCTGCTCTACGCCGGCCGCAACGCCGAGGCCGCCGAGGCGTTCTTCTGTGCGTCAGTCGGTGCCTCCAAGGAAGAGGCTCACGAATTACGCCGCCTCTGCGCTGAGCAGCTGCTGGTGGCGGGCCAGTACCAAAAAGGCCTGAGCTCTGCCGAGTCGGTGCTCGCCGAGATCGGTATCCGCACCCCCCGCAGCCGGGCCGGCGCTCTATTGACCATGTTGTGGACCCGCCTGCTAGTGCGCCTGCGGGGCCTGCGCTGGACCAGCACGGACCAGACCGAGATCCCCGCGTGGACGCTGACCCAGTTCGACACGCTGTGGTCCATCGCCCGCAGCCTTGCCATCACGCGGCCCATCCTATCGGCGGCATTCTCCTGGTTGGCGCTGCGCCACGCGGTGCGCATGGGGGAGCCCTCACGGGTGGCGACGACCCTGCTGGGCACGTCGGTCCAGCTGGCGCTGCTGGGGAACTGGGAGCGGGCGGACCAGCACCTGGAACTGGCGCTGGTCCCGGTCCACCGCCTCGAAGACGAGAAGTTGCTGGGGATCGAGGCCATGTGCAAGGGCATGGTGGCCTTCCACAAGGGCAGCTGGTCCGATGCGCTGCAGCTCCTGGAGCGTGCCGAGGAGATCCTGGGGGAGCGGTGCCAGGGCGCCTGGGGCCAGGTGACGATGACCCGGCAGCACCTGCTGGACTGCCTGTACGCGATGGGTTCCCTCGACCGGCTGGCCAAGCGGGTCGCGCGGCATGTGCGCGATGCCCAGCTGCGCAAGGACCGGTTCACGCTGGGCAGCATCAAGAGCCGTTTCAGTGTCGTGTGGCTAGCCGCCGACGAGCCGGACCGTGTGCTCACCGAGCAGGAGGGGCTTTTGGAGACGTGGCCCTCGGACCAGATCACCCCTCAGCACGGTTGGGCCGTGCAGTCCCAGATCGAGGCGCAGCTGTACAAGGGCCAGGTGGAGTCCGCCCGCGAGCGCTTCGAGGAGTTCGTCCCCGGCATGCGCCGTTACTCCAACCTGCCGCGCATCCCATGGGCGCGCAGCGAGTGGCTATATCTGGAGGGGCGCTTGGCCCTGGCCGGTCGGGGCGCCGGGCGAGATATGGACCCGGCCCGCATTCGGGGCCTGGTGGACAAGCTGCGGCGGGAGCAGATGCCGCATACCCAGGCCTGGGCGTTGCTGCTGGAAGCGGGCCTGGCCGCGGCCACGGGGGATCGGGCCGGTGCAGCCGATCGGCTGACGGAGGCGGAGATCCGGCTCGAAGCCTGTGGAGCCCGGCTGGTGGCGGCGGCGGCGCGACGGCGGCGGGCGGGGCTGGTGGACGTCATCGAAGGAGACCGCCTGCGGGACGTGGCCGACACCTGGATGAAGGCACGTGGCGTCAGCAATCCCCGCCGCATGACCCAGATGCTGCTACCCGGTTTCGCCAATCAGCGTGAGGCCGGCGCATAGCGCCGCAGGGTGCCGTCAGCGATCTCCCGCTTGACCACCTTGCGGAACAGCTCCCCCATCTTCAGCGAGTAGCCACCGTCGGCGTAGAAGGTGTCCCAGGCGTAGTAGTACATCTCCTGCAGCTCGTCCGGCGTCATCAGCTTGGGCTGGAAGACGACCTTGTCGCAGGTGTAGTCCAGCCAACGGTCGCTCAGCAGCCGGCCCTGCTGCTGGAGTTCGGCCCGCACCGGCGACTGGGGGAAGGGCGTCTGGATGGTGAACTCGGCCAGGTCCAGGTTGATCTCCATCAGGAAATCCACCAGCCGCTTGATGCCGTCCACGTCGTGGTCGTCGCGGCCGAGGATGATCGTGCCCTCCACACCGATGCCATGGTCTTGCAGCCGCTTGACGCGGTCGCGGATGTAGTCGGAGGTGTCGAAGATGGCCTGGTAGACGTACCAGCAGCCGGCATCGGCGGCCAGCCGCAGGATCTCGTCGTCGTCCTTGATGGGGTGGGCGACGAACTTCTTCTTCAGCGGCGCCATGGCCGTGAACAGATCCACCAGCCACTCGCGATTTTGGGCCAAGGAGTTGTCGACGATGAACACCCGGTTGTTGGGGATCGCTTCCAGCTCCTCGATGAACTGATCGACGGGGCGGGGCCGGTGGACCTTGCCGCCCAGGTAGCCCACGCAGCAAGGGAAGCAGTTGAACCGGCAGCCGCGGGAGGCGTGGGTCAGGTCCAGCATCTGGACGCCCTTGTAGGCGTACCGTCCGCGGTCGAGGATGTCCCGCCGCGCGTTGCCGATGAGGGACATCTCCGGGTGGTCGAAGCGGTAGTCGTACAGGGGTTTCATGCCGCCGTTGCGCAGGTCCTGGAGGACCGCATCGAACCGCCCCTCGGCCTCGCCGAGGAACACGGAGTCGGCGTGCTGCGCCACCTCTTCGTGGTGCAGGGTCGTGGCGATGCCCCCGAAGATTACCGGGACCCCGGCCGCCCGATAGGCGTCGGCGATCTCGAAGGCCCTGGGCAGCTGGGAGGTGAGCATCACCGACAGCGCCGCCAGGTCCACGGTGGGGTCGGTCTCCGGTTCCTGGACGTTCTCGTCGATGAATTCGATGTCCACGTCCTGCGGAACGGTGGCTGCAAAGACGACCGGCCCGTGGGGCGGCAGGTGGAAGACGGTCTGCCGCTCGAGCTTGGGCCAGGTCGGATAGATCAGTTTCATGCGCATCGGTTTACGTCACCTCGGCTGTGCCGACGCTATATCATGACCTACACAACCCATGCTCCCATATGGGGAGAACGGCAAGGATCCCTTGGACCGCAAGCGCCTCGAGCAGCTCGAGCGACGGTATCGCCACATCTCCCGCCGCCTGAGCAGGCCGGATCTGCAGCGGGAGATCGAGGTCGAGGAGAGCGACGATCCCTTCGCCGACCTGATGAAGAACCCCAACAGCAAACGATTCTTGGGGTTCTACAGCGAGGACGGGCTGCGTCTGGGCCTGGAGCAATACGGGTTCCTCGACGCCATCCGCGCCAGGGGTCTGGGCGAGATCGTGGTGCGCTTCGACCTCCAGGATCCCTACCAGCACCGGTTGCTGATTTATTGCGACGGCGAGGCGATCCCGGCCAACCGGCTGTGTGAGCTGCGGGTGCGCGTCGTCCACCGCCCGGAGGCCTACCTCTTCGAGCGGGAGCTGGGCGACGATCCCCAGGATTTCCTCTATATCGAAGGCCTGTTCCTGCAAAACCCGCGCAAGGAGTTCCTACCCGATCGCCCCCGCTTGCCCGGCCAGCAGCACCCGGGCCTGGGGGTCTCCTACGAGGTCTTCGTGTTGCTGAAGATCATGGCGGAACGCCTGCGCTTCGCCGGTGTGCTCAACGTGCCGGCCTACTACCACAACGCCTACCTGTACAACATCCGCTCCCGGTTCCTCGAACCGGAGGTGGAGGGCCGCTTCCGTGCCCTGCGGCGGGATCTGGGTGAACGCCCGCTGGCCGAGGCCACCTGGGCCGTGCACACCGACTGCGTCATCGACGTCGATACCGGCGAGCCCTTCCAGTGGGAGGGGCACGAGCAGCTGTTCGCCGTGCGCCATGCCATGGTGCGTTACTTCGGCTCCACCCGCTACAAGCGCACCCGCAGGGACGTGGCCGCCGGCCTGAACTACCGCGTGGACGAACAGCGCCTGGCCCGCGAGCTGGAGCGGCTCACCACCCCCGGGGCCGCCGGCCCGATGCACGATCCCCGCCCCGCCAAGTAGGGCCTCCTCCCCGCAGTCGGTCTTTCCTGTCGCGCGTGCGCACGCTGCTTTGTGATAGAAACATTCGACCCGAATTCCAGGAGAGAGAGATGACCGACTATCGTCGCCTGTTTGTTTTGACCGTCGCGCTGTCCGCATTGACCTGCCTGAGCCTGTGGCTCACAGCGTGTGATTCCTCACCGGACAACACCGAACTCGACGGAGAAGGGGGCGCCGTCACCATCACCGTCCAGCCAGGCCTGGTCTTCGACACGGCCGTCAAGAGCAAAGAAGAGGTGCCCGCCGCCGAGGATCTGGACGCCAAGGCCACCTCCTACATCATCGGCACGAAGGACTCGGACGTGCTGGACATGCTGGAGAAGGTGCGGACGGACAAGCGCGAGGAGATCGTGCTCCCCGAGACCTTCGGCGATCTGACCATCGACGTGACGTCCATCGTCACCGAGGGTGCGGCCGACTTCGACGGCAACGGGCAGCCCGACAACCTGCTGCTGCGCTGGGCCGTGGTGCCCCGCCCCGGCGCCGAGGTGGCCACCATGGCGTGGCTGGTGGCCGTGCTGGCCGATGACCAGGGGACCCTCGGGCCGGACCAGGAGAAGAACGCCGTGCTGCTGGACGCCGCGGCGGGCCCGGGGGAGGAGTCGCCGCTGCGCCTGGGTGAGGTCACCGGTGGCAAGAAGCCGGTGGTCCGCTACTACAAGCTGATGCCCAACGGCTTCAAGGCCTTCGACGCCACCGCGCGTATGGCCGCCAGCGAGGACAAGCTGCAGCCGGCGATGATGCGTGACTTCGCCCTGGTGGACTCGGCCATGTGGGTCTACGACACCGGCGTGCTGGCCCCGGAGATGGCCTACGTCAAGGCCTTCATCCACAAGGGCTACATGCCCGAGGTCGAGGCCGTCGAGCCCACCCGCGACCTGGTCTTCCCCGAGATCCTGGCCCCGCTGTACGGCAGCCTCAAGGAGGCCCAGGCCCGTCACTCCGTGCCCGAGAACGCCTCCTCCTACGCGGCCAAGCAGCCCCTGTACGCCGCCAAGCTCAGCATGCTGGCCCACGAAGGGGATCTGCGCCTGTCGCTGAGCGCCGACGAGTTGCGCGCCCGGATGAAGGGCCTCCAGGAGCTGGGAGATCAGTTCTCGGCCCTGGAGGAGTCGCTGACCCTCGACGGCAAGAAGGCCCGCCGCCGGGACATCGAGAACAGGCTCTCCGAGGTGAGCGATCCCAAGAAGCGCGCCGCCGTCACCAAGGCCTACCAGGACACCTTCCGGCCGATGGTGGCCGAGGACGGCCGTTACAAGCAGTTCATCGGTGAGATGAATGAGCTGGCCCGCGCCAACGGCTACCGCAACTACCCGGACATGCGCATGGTGGAGAAGTTCGGCGTCGATCTGGACGGCTTCAACGCCTGGCTGGACGAGTCGTGGAAGGCCACCGAGGTGGACGCCCAGGCGTTCATCACGTCACTGAAGGAGTTTGCCGGCGAGGAGCAGCTGACCTACTGGCAGGTGGGGCAGCTCACCGACGCCTGGGTGCTGGACCAGGTGGGCCTCAAGGAGATGCCGGCGATGAGCCCCGAGGACGCCCGCTCCATCATGGAGACCATGTACCGCGACATGGGCCTGGACATGAGCGTCGAGCCCTACAGCAACATCACCATGGACTCCTTCCAGCACGACCTGAAGTGGAACCGCTCCGGCACGGCGGCCACCGCCACCCCCGAGCAGGCCTACTTCACCTCCAATATCAAGCCGGGCGAGCCCATCCCCATCAACGAATGGGAGACCATGGTCCACGAGACGGCCCATACCCTGCACTACCAGACCTCCGGGATGGCCAGCGGCGGCATGTCGGCCTACCAGAACAACATGCCCGGCTATGTCGCCGAGGGCGTGGCCATGACCCAAGAAGAGGTCGCCATGGCCAACGCCACGCTGATGAAGCGGTACTTCGGCGGCAAGGAGGGCTTCACCGACAAGTTCCTCGAGGTCTACCCCGAAGCCCGCGCCCAGGCCACCGCCTGGCAGACCCGCCGGCTGATGCTGATGGCCAGCTACGAGGTCAACCTGTACATGGACCAGGATCGGGACGGCAACGCCGTGGCGTGGGCCGACCGCGTCGGCGCGTGGGACGGCATGGTCCGCGAGAAGCTGTTCGTCGAGCCCCCCGAGGACGCCCTGGCCCAGATCATGTGCCGCAGCCATCCCTTCGACGACCAGTCGATGCTCAACTACGGCGCGTATGCTTTGGGGTACCTGCTGGTCTCCCAGATCCGCCACGCTACCATCCACGAAGGCACCGACGAGGAGATCGTGGCGCACGGCGTCGCCATCAAGGAGCTGATGGCCCAGGGGGCGCTGGCCAACCGCGACACGGCCCAGGAGATCATCAACAAGCTGTAGAGCTCGGACCGAGCTCGACGGGAGAGAACACCATGAAGATCAACAAGATTGACCACCTTTGCATCGCCGTGAAGGACCTGGCCCAGGCCCGCAAGCAGTGGGAGCCGCTGCTGGGCAAGACCGAGCCGGACGACGAGTACATCGACGAGCCCGAGAAGATCCACGTCGCCCGCTACATCCTCGACGGCGTCGGCTACGAGCTGATGGAGTCCACCACGCCGGACGGGGATGTGGCCAAGTTCATCGAGAAGAACGGCGAGGGCTTCATGCTCATCGGCTTCAACGTGGACAAGACTTCGGACGCCATCGACGAGCTCAAGAGCAAGGATTACCCCATCATCGGTGGGCTGCGGAACTTCCGCGATTGCCAGTTCGCTTTTGTCCATCCCAAGGCGCTCAACGGGGTGCTGACGGAGATCATCGATTACAAATGGACTGAGCTGGAAGAGGAATAGCCGCCAACTCGGGTACAATACATTCAGAGCACGTGGCTATGGGCAGCTAACGGCTCAAATTGTAGGGGCCCCTGGATGCACGGATTGGAGCGGGTGCTTGCCATTGTGGTGCTGTCATTCGCCGCGGTCTCGCCGGCGATTTGCGGCGAGGTACTGCCGTCCATCGACGAGGCCCTGAAGACCAACTTGGCGTCCCCCAAGGACGCCGCCGTCGTCATCGGCATCGAGGAATACCCCGACCTCCCCAACGTCCCCAACGCCGCCTGGGATGCCCGGGCCTTCCGCAGTTTTTTGGTGCACACCCGGGGCATCCCCGAAGATCGGGCGCAGCTCGTCGAGGGCGGTGAGCGCGAGCAGATCTTGCAGGCGCTGATCCGGGCGGGCATGGCCGCCGACGAGGGGGGGACGGTGTGGGTCTACTTTTCGGGGCACGGGGCGTTTTCCCACACCCGCGACGAACGGCTGCTGCTGGGCACGGACACCGGCCGGGACTCCCGCGACTGGGAGACGCTGGGCATCTCGCTGACCGAGGTGCAATGGCTCACCGGCGTCAACGGCGCCAAGGTGGTGATCATCCTCGAGACCAGCTACACCGATGTCAGCTTGATCGGCGGTGAGCCCGAAGGCCGCAAGCGGGACGCTCGGCGCCGGTACACGGCATTGCCGGAAGGGCAGGCGGTGGTCTGGACGGCCGGCCGTCCCACCGAGAGCGCCGTGGCGTTGCATCGCGCCCGCCACGGGCTGTTCACCTACTTCGTCATCGGCGCCCTGCGCGGGTGGGCCGATGGGGCGGCGGACGGCGCCCGCGATGGGGTGGTGACCCTGGGTGAGGCGGCCATCTACGTGGAACGGATCGTGCCCCGCGTGCCCAACAGTTCCCAGACGCCCGTCTTGCAAGTGAGCACCGGGCTCGGCAGCGACGCGGCCCGGAGTTGGGTGCTGGGCCCGCTGGCGTTAGAGCGGGGTCCTGACACGACCGCGCTACTGGCCACGCTGCAGAAACCCATCGGCTCGGGCGGGTTGGCCGAGGAGATTGCCCGGGGCAATCCGGGGGACGTCATCGAGTACTTCGGCTACACGATGAACCTCTACGCACCGGACCAGTTCCTGGCCACCAAGCGCACGACGACGACCTCCTCCAAGGGGGAGATCAAGCCCAACGGCAAGGTCAAGGAGCCGTTCAGCATCGGGACCACCGAGGTGACCCAGATCCTCTACGAGGCGGTGATGGGAGCCAATCCCAGCTTCTTCGAGGGAGCGGATCGGCCGGTGGAGAGGGTCAGCTGGTACGACGCCGTGCAGTTCTGCAACCGTCTGTCCTTGCTCGAGGGGTACGAACCCGCCTACATCATCGATGGCGACGGTGTGGTGTGGGACCGCAGCTCCACGGGCTATCGATTGCCCACCGAGGTGGAATGGGAGAATGCGGCGATGGCGGGTGAGCCCGGCCTCTACTCGGGGTCGGACGACCTGGAGCACGTGGGCTGGTACCTGGCCAACTCGGGGCGTGAGACCCACGACGTGGCCCAGAAGCTCCCCAACCAGCTGGGCCTCTACGACATGAGCGGCAATGTCTGGGAGTGGGTCTGGGATCCCTACGAGAGCACGGACGTGCTCGAAGACACGGGCAGCGACGCGGCCCCGGATCCCGACGCTGTCGCCACCCGCTCGCTGCGGGGCGGCTCATGGCTCAGCATCGCCCGTCACGTGGCCATCCCACGGCGGGGGGGCGACTCGCCCGTATCCCGGGGCATCAACCTGGGCCTCCGCCTCACCCGTTCCATCGCACCGCAGGCAACCGCCGTTGACGAGGTGATCATCGAAGACGACATCTTGCCGCTCGACGAAGTTCCCACCCCCTGATTCCGTCTTTTTTTGGCGTACCGAACTTTTTTTTCACAGCTGGCACGGGCCTTGCTTTTCCCTCTGTGCATCTTGTGATTACGGTCCGGGCCGCCACATTAACCTGCGTGCCCAAACCCTGCGACCTGGACCGACAGCGGCGCCCGGATAGTCCCCAACCCGCGGGGAGTTGTTGGGGATGAAATACCCCCCACCAACCCGGTGCC
>CAZDDH010000013.1:45048-70270 GCA_964504165.1 uncultured Rickettsiales bacterium
TGGTATTCGGGCGCGGCCCCCAACATAACCGTGGGGCCCAAACCCCGCCGCCCTGCCCCGACCGGGGCGAGGGTTTAGCCCGGTCGCCGCTGCTAGTTCTGGGGCATGAATTCCACGCCACCTACCGGTTCCCGCTCCCCATCAGCAGTTGCCCCCGTTGTGGCCCCCGTTGTGCAAAAACACAACGCGGATTGTATTTGGCACAATGGTGCGGCGACGATCTTCGATCTGGGGGTGATGCATGAAGAAGATTTTGGGGCTGGCGCTGGTCATCGGGATGTTCTGCCCGCGGGCCCATGCGGGGGGTGGCCCGGCAAACGTGATGGTCATCTACAACGGGGACGAGCCGGCCGCCGTGGGCGTGGCCGAGCACTACGCGGCCCAGCGGTCCATCCCCGCCGGGCAGCTGTGCGGCCTCTCCGGGATCGAGCCAACCACCCGCGATCTGGCCTTTGCCGACTACGTCACCCAGATCCTCGAGCCGGTGGTGGCCTGCCTGGGGGACCTGCCCCAGCCCGAGGAGATCGACTACCTGGTCACCGTCCGCGGCCTGCCCTACCGCATCGTGCTGGAGGATGACGGCTTCTACACCTCCCTGTCGGCCATGCTCCAGGTGATGGAGGCCGCCAGCACGGGGGACGGCACCTTGCTGGCCGGCACGCCGCAGGCCTACAGCGACTACTATCAGGCCTCCTTCGACAACCCGGCCTACGTCGGCGGCTGGTGCCAGGGGGAGGATCTGGTCATCGAGAACCCGTACTCGGGCTGGTACGAATCCGCCTGCGGCATCGCCCGCGAGACCAGCCACCCCCACAGCTTCCGCAACACCGATGGCGGCATCTCCGATGGCTATGATTTCGAGGGCAACCTTTTCATCGTGACGCGCCTCGACGGCTTCGATTTTGATGACGCCACCGACCTCGTGGACCGCGCCGTGGCGGGCGACGGCACATTCCCCACCGCCGACATCCTGTGCATGGAGGGGGCCGACTCGGCCCGCGCCGCCCGGGATCCGGAGTGCGAGTTCGTCACACGGCAACTGGAGGCCGCCGGGCTGCCGGGCCTGTGGCACAGCCCCTTCGACTACGAGCTGGCTGGCATGAACGTGGCCGCCTACTTCACCGGTACGTCCGATCTGCGCAGCGCCATCGCCGGCAACAGCTACGTACCAGGCGCCATCACCTGCAACCTGACCTCCACCGGCGCCGCCCCCAGCAACTTCTTTTGCAACGAGGCCGGGGACGTCTGCCCCGAGAGCGAGAGCCAGACCTCCATCGCCCGCTTCGTGCGGGCCGGCGCCACCGGCACCCACGGCACGGTGGCCGAGCCGCTGAACAACACCTTCCCCAACGCTGGCGCCCTGCTGCACTACACCTTCGGCTACAACCTCGGCGAGAGCTACTTCTTCAACCAGCGCTACATCTACTGGCAGAACCTTGTGCTGGGCGATCCGCTGGCCACGCCCTATGGCGAACGGCCGGTGGTGAGCTTCGATACGGCGGGGGAGGTGCCCCAGGGGTCGGATCTGGCCGTGACGGCCAGCCACACCGACGGCGTGGCGGAGATCCGCCTCTATCGGGATGGCGCGCTGGTCCACGCCGAGGACGGGGACGAACTGGCCTTCAACGTGGAATACGAGGTGGGCGAGGCCGCGGATCTGCTGGCTGTTGCCATCGCCGACAACGCCGAGGTGGACCGGCCGGGCTGGACGCTGGAGGTCCACGAGCCCCGGCCGGATGTCCAGGGCTGGTCCACGCTGGAGATGATCGTCGTGGAGCCGCTGCCAGCGGCCGACGACGATGACGCCGCGCCGGCCGCCGACCCTGACGATGACAGCGGGGACGACGACGATACGGACTGTAGCTGCCGCCACGAGGGTACGGGCCGTCCCGGCGGTCCGTGGCTGTTGGTGCTGCTGTTCGCGCTGTGGTTGCGCCGGAAGAACGGTGACAACCCCCGGACCCGTCGCTAAGCTCAAGCCAGCGAGGTGATCCATGCGGGGTATATGGGTGGGATTGATGGTCCTGGCTTTCACGGCCATGGGCTGCGGCGGGGGGGGCCTGGTCCTCAACGACGACGATGACTTTTCCGACGATGACACGGGGGACGACGACGTCTCCGATGACGACACGGGGGACGACGACACGGGGGACGACGACACGGTCGAGGAGCTCGAATCCCCCGGCCCGTTCGAGGAGCTGGGCTCGTTCACCGACGGCCCGTTCGAGTTCCTCACCCTGGATCCCTGGACCGTGGCGATCCGCGAACTCGACGATCTATGGGGCGCGGATCCGTGGATGATTCTGATGGCGGGCAACGACTCGGCATTGCTGCTGGACAGCGGCATCAACCGCGGCGACATCCGCGGCGCCATCGAGGCGTTCTACGGCGGCGAGGTCCGCGTGTTGCTGACGCGGAGCATCCGCAACAGCACCTGTGGCGCCCATCGTTTTGACGAGGTGGCGCTCTACTCCAGCGATTTTTCCACCCAGTACATGGACGAGCACCACGGCGGCTGGTGCTACGACGGGGGGGACCTGGAGTACTTCGAGGTCTCCCACTGGGTGGCCGACGGTGACCTGTTCGACACCGGTGCCCGGACGCTGGAGGCCGTGCACACGCCGGGGCACACCGGCGACAGCATCGCCGTGTGGGATCCCACCCTGGGCTGGCTGTTCACCAGCCACTCGGTTTACCTGGATCAGGTCATCGACGTCGCCACCGGGGATTCGGATTTCGGCGACTACCTGGGCACGATGGATCTGCTGGAGGAGATGGCGGGCGAGGCCAGCGGACTGCTGGGGGGGCGCGGCACGGTCCAGCACAGCGAGTCGCTGGTGGCGGAGGTCCGGGACGGCGCACAGGACATCGACGCAGGCGCGGCCGTGGGTTATGTGTACGGCCAGGTGACCTACTACCCCTTCGAGAGCCCGGCCGGCTGGTTTGCCATCGATGTGGGCAACTGGCTGCACGACGAGCCGTTCGTGGATGGCAATCTGGTCATCACCGGCATGACCGGGGCCGCCGTCGGCGGGGAGACCCATTACGAGGTGACCATCCGCAACGTCGGGCCCGAGGATATCCTGGGCGGGTTCTACGTGGACATCTTCCCCGACGAGCCCTCGCTGCCGGCGGAGGGCACCATCGGCGAGGTCTACGAGTACGTCTACGGGCTTGCCGGCAACTCGGAGGAGACGGTGTCCCTGGTCCTGGCCGATGCCCCGCCCCAGCAGCAGGAGTCGCCCTGGTACAGCTATGCGCGGGTGGACACCGACGGCTACATCATCGAGACCGACGAGGCGGATAACGGCTACGGGCCGGTCGAGGTCTATCCCTGAACGATCGTGGAGGAGTGAACGTGAAGACAGCACGTACCGTGGCCCTGCTGGTGTGCTTGGCCACGATGATCGGCGTAGGTAGCGCCGCGGTCGGTACCCCCAGTACCGCTGCCCCGATGGCCTTGCTGGATGGCGCGGCGGATGACCTGGCCGTCATCCTCGGCGAAGACGGCGGGGGATGGCTGGCGCTCCGCGGCGTAGTGAGCCGCCGCGCCGGGGAGCCCGTCACCGGGTACACGCTGGTGCGCATCGACGAAGGTGGCGCCGACGGGCTGGAACCGCAGCTGGAGTTCATCGGTGGCGATCGGTCCGCCGCGGGCGAGCTCGCGCTGGTCACCATCCACGGCGATCTGTGGGTGGGCCAGCCCGGCAGCCTGGCCCCCGTGGCTGCCGAGGGTCTGTTTTTCACCCAGGCCCGTTGGGATCCGGCCGGCGAACGCCTGGCCGTCACCGCCTGGGCCGACGGGTGGCGCCCCTGGGACCAACGGCGTGTCCGGGAGCGGGACGCGCTGGTCGAGGCCATGGATGCCAATGTCTACGTCAGCCTGCCCGGCCTCACCGGCTGGCAGCAGCTGACCCACGCCCGGGGCGCCGACTACAACCCGGTGTGGTCGCCGGACGGCACCGAGCTGCTATTCACCTCGGTGCGAACCGGGTACGCCAGCTTCTTCTTGGCCACGCTGCCCGCAGGGGAGTCCCGCCAGCTCACCAATCTCGGCGCCCACCGCGGTGGCGCTGCCACGCCGGTAGGCCTGTCCGATCGATGCTTCTGGGACGCCTCCAGCGGCCTGATCCTCTACGAGACGCGGACCGCGTCCGGGGCGGCCCAGCTCTGGCGTATGGCTCCGGACAGCGGCCCGGCCTACCATGGTGCCTACCGGGACCTCGCCGGCGTCGTGGACGGCGTGGCGCTGGCCCGCCCGCCCGGTGAGGCCGGCTGGGTCACGCTCCCGGTGACGGGAGGTGAACGATGAGCCTCCCCACCCGCATCGTCCTCTACCTGGCGCTGTGCCTGCCGCTGGCCGCCACCGCGGACGAGCAGTACAGCACCTCCGAGCCCGGCCCCTTCGAGCTCCCGGCTGCCGTCCAGGCCATCTCGGGAGTGGCCAGCCCGGTGGACCTGGACCCGGCCCAGGGGGCCATCGAGGACTACACCGGCTGGTACGGCACGGCCTTCGAACCCGAGCACGCCAGCGACGGCAACGCCGGCACCTACCTGGCCATGGGGACCGGCACGGACGTGCTGGCCATGGCCGGCGGGACGGTCGTGGACATGGTCGACGGCGTCCCCCCCGGGGACCCCAATGCCACCAATTACGTGTGGATCGAACACCCGGACCATGGGGACTGGCTGAGCACCTACGCCGATCTGGCCGAGGGCGTGTCCGACCATGTCTCCATCGGGGACGACGTTTCCCAGGGTGACGTCATCGCCACGTCCAACGGGGCGGACGACGAGCTGGGTCCCCACCTGTTCATCGGCACCTACCTCGACGGCGTGGCGGGCTGCCCGTACCACGAGGGGTACTGGAAGAAGGGGTTGTACTTCTTCGGTGCGGTGCTCCAGTACCAGGATCAGCCCGTGTACGAGGACGAGGACACGGCGTCGGCCCACGTGGGCTACATGCGTTCCGAGTGGGGCTACTGCACCACCCAGAACGCCAAGCACGGGTTCTACCGCTACTGGTTGCCCACCGACTGGGGCACGGTCGTGCAGTCCCTGGACCGGCTGGACGGGGTGGAGCACGCCGACGACTATCTGGAGGAGGGGAGCTGGCAGACCCACGGCCGGGGCTCGGCGGCCCCCCACGTGCTGGGCGCCTCCTGCCGGGCCACTGACTGGGCGGCCAGCGCCACCTTCGTGCCCCGCATCGACAACCAGACCGACTATGAGGTGTTCGCCAGCTGGGGCCCGGCGGCCAACGCCGATGCGGTCACCTACACCATCACCTACCACGGCGGCTCGGACACGGTCACCGTGGAGCAAAACGGCGGTGGCGTCGGGGACATCGACGAGCCCCGGGTCATCACCGCGCCGCCCTATACCGACCACGACGACACCACCGTGGCCAGCAGTTACTCCATGTTCTCCTACAACTGCACGAACGACCTGGACCACTCGGGCGCGGAGGTGATCTACCGGCTACAGACCTCCACCAACGGGTCGATCCAGGCGGCGGTCAACGAGAGCGGCGGCGCCGAGCTGGACGTCTTCATCCTCAACGACCTGGACGACGAAGCCTGCCTGGCCTGGGACGGCACGACGGCAGTGCTCGCCAACGCGGACGCGGGCATCTACTACGTCGTCGTGGACACCCCTGTGGACGGGCAGGCGGGCGCCTACCAGCTCCTCGTCACCTTCTCCGGATCCCCGGCGGGGGACAGCATGGGCCCGGTGGCCAACGCCAACGAGTGGGTCTCCTTGGGGACCTACCCCTTCACCGTCGGCAAGGACCCCAGCACAGGCGCCGTCACCGTCGAGTCCGACGGCAGCGCGCAGCCGGTGGTGGGCAACCCGGTGCGGGTGGTGGCCGACGCGGTTCTGCTGGAGAACACGGAGCGGTATTTCTACGGCTTTGCCGAGGGGGGCGACGACCACGCCATGGCCGACGCCATCCTGCTGCTCAAGAGCTACTCCATGCTGGCCATCCACAACGAGGACAGCTGGCCGGTGCAGGCCGAGCCCAGCGAGGACTCGCCGGTGCTGTTCCGGGCGCGGCGCGGCCAGCGGTTCATCTCCGATACCAACTACGAGGGCTGGTACGAGATCTGGACGCCGGGCATCGCCGGTGAGATTGGCTACCTGCACGAGGACGGCTGCGTCGTCTACAACCGGCTGGTGGAGACCCCCCTGGATCAATGGGGCGCGGACGACGACGACGACGACTCGGCGGGGGACGACGCCGGCTGCAAGTGTGAGTCGGCTTCAACCTCCACCCGCGATAGGGCTGCCGCGATACTCACGCTGGCCTTGGTTGGTTGGTTGGTCCGTCGTCGCCGGGCTGCCCGGTAGGGCTTGGATTCGACTCAGAGCAGCTTTCGAGCCATGTTGCCACTGTGCGTATCGGGGATGGCCTGCCCCTGGAGACACGCCGTGAGGATGGCCTCGGTGTGATCCGGGCTCCCATGGCGGCCGGTGAGTTCGACGGCAAAATCCCGTACGCCGAGCTGGGCCAGTTCTCCACGCAGGTGGGCGATGGAGAAGGGCCGGGCGTCACGCAGCACGCCGCGGCAACGCTGGTGGGACAGCGTGTAGCGGTGGTCTCCGTCCACCAGCGTCAGGTCCCGCATGTCGCAGGCTTCCGGTCCCGGGCAGCCGCTGTCCACTTCGGCCAGCGGGCAGGCCTCGGTGGTCAGCAGCGGTGGGTCGGCGAACAGCTCGGCCTGGGGCCGGATCCCGGCGGTGGGCCACCGGCGGAGTAGATCGCGCAGATTGGACCGGTCGGCCTCCAGCGGCAGGGCCACGCGGTGTATGCCAAGCCCCGCCAGCAGGGCGGCGGCCTCGTGGTTGAGGGCGTTGAGGGTGGCGGCCCCCGTCAACGCCCCTTGCTCGGCCATCGGCAGCCCCAGGCCCGCCAACTGCGTGAAGGAGGCCAGGTTGGCCAGCTCGTAGCGCCCGGCCAGCCCCGCCCCGGCGAAGGCCCCTAGCCAGCGCTCCAGCCCCGGCTCCTCGTCGGCGCGGACCACCGCGGGCAGGGCCAGCCGCAACGGCCGCTCGTGCACGGTGGGGCAGGCCTTCCAGGCGTCGATCCAGGGTTCGGCTGGGGCGAACGCTCCCCGATCTGCGCGGGGGGCGACGATGACCTCACCGGCCGGGGAATCAGGGTGGGCGGTGAGGAACGCCTCCAGGCTGTGCAGGCCCTCGACGGTGTCGAGCCGCACGTGGAATACCGCAGTCCCCTCCGTCAATCCATCCGCCGCCCGGTCCAGCGATTCCAGGGCCCGGTCCAGCCGGGCCTCCCGCCATCGGGCGTAGGCGGCGGGGAGCGCCTGGGCCAGGCGGGCCTTGAGCTCCTTGATCCGCCGGCGGGGCACGAACCAGTCGTGGTCCCCCCGGATCTCCAGGTCCTCGATGCGGAAACCGGCCTTCCCGAACAGCGCCAGTTTGTGCAGGTCCGCGGCCAGGCTGGACGGCCCGCGGGGCCGCTCGGCGGCCGTGATCAGGTGCTCTTCGACCAGGCCCTGGGAGCCCACCGTCAGGCGGACGACGATGGTCAGCTCGCCCCCCTCTGCATGGAGCTCGACGACGCCATCCACCGGGCGGATCCGCCTCAAACGCGCTCCCTGCGGGACCACACTCAAGGCGGCGGTGCGCCGCTTCAGATCCGCCGAGCGTACCTTGAGCAGTTGAGTGTCCGGGTGGGGGAGGGGGACGTCGTCCGGAACCTCGATCTCCACCTCCCTCCCGGACCTCGCCACGGGCACGGAGCGCCCCACGACCCACATGCGCCGTAAGGAGAAGCCGTCCTTGCCCTGTTCCAGGCGCAGGCCGTCGTAGCGCTCCAGCGGGACCGAGGGTGTCAGGCGGATACGTCGCCCCTTCACCGTGCGTATCGGCCCCACCACGATCCCCATGTGCGTGGGGTGGGCCGGATCCAGGCAACGTCTGCGACGGCCGGCCAAGTAGAGCTGGGTGGGCCGCCGACGGAAACCATACGCCAGGTCATTTTCCAGATCGGACGGCGTGGACTGACGGGCCGCTGGTGGGGCTGACGCGCGTAGCGTCGAACCGCCGAAGACCTGGTCCAGGCGCTGGCGGTAGAGCCGGACGACCGTCTGGACGTACTGGGCGTCCTTCTTGCGGCCCTCGATCTTCAGGGCGTGGATGCCCGTCTCCACCAGCCGCGCCAGTAGGGGGGTGGGGAGTTCCAGATCCCTCATGCTCAGCAGGTGATCCCCCCGCGTTTCACGGTCCGTCGCCGCCGCCCCGTCCCCCTCCACGCGGTAGGGCCGCCTGCAGGGGTAGCGGCAGCGCCCCCGGTTGCCGCTGTGGCCCGACTCCATCGACGACAGCAGGCACAGCCCGCTGTAGCTGGTGCACAGGCTGCCGTGGCAGAACACCTCCAGCTCTACCCCCGGGAATTCCCGAGCGATGCCGTCGATCTCCTCCAGCGTCAGCTCCCGCGCTAGGACGATGCGCTTGAATCCCATCGCCTCGGCCTGTTCGACCCCCCGGGCCGAGTGGATCGCCATCTGGGTCGAGGCGTGCAGGGCCAGGGCCGGGAATTCCCGCTGCGCCATACGCACCACCCCCGGATCCTGCACGATGATCCCGTCCACGCGCAGGGTGTCCAGGGCCACCAGCAACTCCATCGCCGCGGGCAGCTCCCCTTCGGCGAGCAGGGTGTTGACGGTGACCAGCACGCGCATCCCGTACCGGCGCGCCAGCGGGAGCAGCTCCTCCAGATCCTCCAGGGTGAAGTTGTCGGCCCCCACGCGAGCGTTGAAGGCCTGCAGGCCCAGGTAGACCGCGTCGGCGCCGGCGTTGAGGGCGGCCAGGAACGGTTCGCGGCCGCCGGCGGGGGCCAGGATCTCGGGGGGGCTGGGCATTACCAGCGCGCTTCGCGCACGAACAGGAGGAACTCGTCGAAGGCCTGGGGATGGAGTTCCCGGGGCAGCAACCCAGCCGTCGCCCCCCGGCGCAGATCGGCGATCAGCGCATCCAGAGCACCGTCGGCCGGCTCCCCATCGAGCAGCTCCTGCCGCCCCATGGAATCGGCCAGCGCCCGGGCGTCCGTGTTCACCACGCCCGTGTTGGCCAGGTGGGTGGCCAGCAGCAGCAGCGCCGCGGCCGTACGGTGGGCCCCGGACCGCCGCAACGCCTTGACGCGCTGGATGGTGTGGTCCACATGGCCGCGGTGCAGCCCGTCGCGGACGCGTTCCACCATGTGCTCGTGGGTCTCGCTAGAGGCCAGGTTCTGGTGGGAGAACACCGCCTCGAGGAGCGGGCTATCGCCACCCCGGAGCCTGCGCAGCGCCTCCCCGATCTCCAGGCCCTGTATCGACACGTCCACGCCCTGGAGGTAGCCCTGCCGCTCCCACGCCGTCGCCGGCGGATCGACCCGTAGCAGGTCCGCCGTCGGCGCGACCCAGATGGCGATGATGTCCAGCGCGTCGTCGCCGCCGCCGGTCCCCAGCCCGTGGGCACCACAGGGGGCCGCCAGGCACCACTCCAGCTGCAGGTCGGCCGACAGGGTCTCCCAGGCTTCGGATGCCAGGCTCACAGGTCTCTCCAGGGAGGGTCGTCGTACTGGCTGCGGGCCGCCTCGATGGCCAGATCCTCGGACTCGTAGGGGCCGGAGCGGGAGCGCTCCGTGCCGTCCACGTCTCGTAGGATCAGGAAGTACCCGGGCGGGATGCTCTCCCCGGTGTAATGGAGCGCCAGGCGGCCGTCCGCGACCGTGGCGTAGGCGATATCACTCGATAGGATGGTGACGGGCATCGGAGGACCACGATAGCAGGAGATCCCTGGCCTGCATATCACCCCGAGATACCGGCCGTTACCTCTGTTAGAGTAAAGTTTTGCTTTCTTCATGGGGAGTTGCCGCTGGAATCGAGGGGTATTTGGTCTTTCTTCGCGCCGGCCGGCACGTCGTCGAGATTTCCTACGAGGATTTCGAGAGATGGGTGCGCGAGGGGAGGGTCCACTCCCGCGTCGAGATCCTCTTCGAGCCGGTCACCGGCAAGCAGTGGGTCCGGGCCGGCGAGCTGGAGATGTACCGCAGCCTCCTCGACGACGAGCGGGCGCGCTTCCAGCGGCAGTTCTCGCTACAGCGGTTCCCGTACGTCACCTTCGTCTTCGTCGTGGCCTGCATCGCCTACTGGGCCGTGCTGGCCATCGAGATCGTGCAGCGGGGCGGGTCGCCGGTCCAGCTGCTGCACAGCCCCCGCTACGACCTGCTGGTGTCGATGGGCGCCAAGGAGGGGGCCCACATGATCGAGCTGGGTCAGTGGTGGCGGCTGCTGACCTTCAGCTTCCTGCACGCCGGGCTGATCCACCTGGTCCCCAACATGCTCTACACCGCCTACGTGGGGTGGAGCGTGGAGGCCGTCTACGGGCGCAGCGGGGCCGCGGTCATCTTCTTCTTCTCGGCCATCGGCTGTGGGCTGGTGAGCCTGATGGCCGGGCCCATCCCCTCGGTGGGGGCGTCCGGCGTCACCTTCGGGCTGTTCGCTGCCTCCGTCGTCTTCGGCTGGAAGTACGAGCCGCTGATCCCCGAGGGCTACACCAAGAAGTTCGGCTGGGCCTTCTTCCCGTTCTTTGCCGTGTTCCTGATCATGGGATTCCGCTCGGAGCTCGTGGACAACTGGGGCCACGTCGGGGGTGTCATCGGCGGCGGTATCGCCGCTTTCGCGCTGGTGCCGGCGGTCGTCCAGAACCGCAAGGATCGGCTGGCGTCGGCCAAACAGCGGTCCTACATCGTGGTGGTGACGGCGTTCGCCGTGCTGTTCGGCATCTCCGTGCTGGTCGGCCCCCGCGGCCTGCTCAACCTCCCGCGCCTCAACCGCGAGGTCGTGCACGATCAGCAGGGCATGAGCTTCAAGCTGCCCGGCTACTGGACGCCACCGCCGGTCTACGACCGGTTCCCCTACGATGCCTACACCTCCCCATCCAAGGCGATGGCCGTGAGCTACGGCGCGGCGGTCCAGGAGTACCCGATCCGCCCCGGCGCCCTCGCCGGCCGCTTCATCGACGAGATCCGCGAAGCCGGCACCTACGAGGTGCTGTTCGACACCCTCGACGAGGAGCAGCGCCAGGTTGGGCCGGAGGTCTGGCGGGTGGTGACCATCGAGGTCCAGGACGGGACCAATCAACGAGTCTTCCAGCGGGCCGTCACCTGGCGGGGTTGCGTGGAATTCCGGCTCACCTTCCAGTGCCTACCCAAATACTTCGATACCTACTCGCGCCTGCGTGAGGGCATCCTCGAGTCGGCGACGCTCACCTACCCCAGTTCCATCCTCGAGGGGGAGAAGAACCTCCGTGTCCTGCCCGACTTCTGGGAGCTGCACTCGGACCTGGGGCGGTCCTACGCCATCTACGGCGCCATCGAGGAGGCGGAGAGCGAGCTGCTGCGCGCACGGGAGATGGCGCCGGAGATGTACGAGCCGCTGTTCTGGCTGCTGTTCCTGTACGACCGCTACGATCTGCGCTCCGACCGGCGGCGGGAGCTGGTGGACGATGCGCTGACGGACCATGGCTCCAACGGGGACATGCTCATGCTGTGCTACGAGGTCTGCCGCCAGCTCGAAGATCGTCCCTGCGCTGGCAAGGCGCTGGCCATGGCCCACGAGTCCTATCCTCACCTGTCCAAGATCCAGAAATACATCGAGGAGTTCGGCGGGGAGGACGCCTTACCTGGCCTGGGGGACGACGACGCCGAAGAGGGGCCGGAGGAGGAGACCGACGGCACCGCCCCCGCTGCGCTACAATAGCTGGCGGAGGTTTGCTTCTTGGGCGAGCTTGGCATACCCGAACCACTGATGATCATCGGGTTGCTGTTCATCACCGTCTTTGCGGGGGCGGGTGGACTGGGGCTGGGCGCTCTGCTGCACAGGATGCGCTGGGACAAGCTGGTCGAGCAGTCCCGCAAAGAAGAAAACAAACGCCTGCTGCTGTTCCTCGATGCCTTCCCCGACGCCGCTGCATTCATGGACGCTACCGGCACGCTGGTCCTGGCCAACGAGGCGTTCAAGGAGCTGTTCATCCTGGACGACCAGCCGATCACCGCGTTGGACACCGATACCCTGGCGGCCCTGCACCTGCCCACCGATCTGCTCGAAGACCTGCGCGAGCACAAGGAGCGCGGCGAGCCCTATTCCCTGACCACCAACATCCAGGATTCATCGGGGGCGGAGGTCCCCATCGAGCTCAAGGCTCTGGGCGCCCCTCGCCGGGACCAGATCGGCCTCATGGTCCGGGACCGCAGGCTGGAAGAGGCCCTGCTGGAATCGTTGGAGATGGAGAAGACCCGCCGCGAGGAGGACGTGGCCGCCCACTCCCGGTCCATCCTCGAGAGCACCAAGGAGCTGCGCCGGGTCCACCGAGAGTACCGGGAACTCTACGATGACGCGCCGTTCATGGCCCACACCACCGATCCCTACGGGACCGTCGTCAACTGCAACGACACCGAGGCCAAGGTGCTCGGGTACGACAAAGAGGAGCTGGTCGGCAAGTCCATCCTGGACATCGTCTCCCCCGATCAGGAGCGCATGGTCCGCGAACACATCGACGGCGTGTTCGAGACCGGCAAAGGCGCCGAGATCGAGCTGCAGATGATCTCCCGGAGCGGCTCGAAGGTGGATGTCGTCGTGCGGTCCCATCCGGCCCTCGAAGAGAACGAGGTCTGCGTGGGCGTACGGTCCGTCATGGCGGACGTCACCGCGGAGCGTCAGCGCGAGGCGCTGCTCCAGCGGGCCACCCAGGCCCTCGCCGAGAAGAACGCCATCTTGGAGGTCAAGACCCAGGAGATCCTGCGCATCAACCACACCCGATCCGAGTTCATCAGCTCGGTCAGCCACGAGCTACGCACACCGTTGCACGCGGTCATCGGGTACGCGGAGCTGCTGGGGCGCGGCCTCTACGGCGACCTCAACGAGCGGCAGCAGAAGTCCGTCGACGGCATCGTCAACCGCGGCAACGACCTGCTGACCCTGATCAACAACATCCTCGACATCAGCCGTATCGACGCCGGCCGGCTGCGGCTCGAGCTGACCCGCTACAACCCCACCGAGGTCCTCGAAGAGGTGATCCAGACGGGCCACCTGCTGCTGCGCGAGGCCGAGCGGGCGGACCAAGACGACGACTGGGACTTCCTCGACAGCTCGGACGACGAGGACCGCCACGTGGAGCTGCGCTCCAACTTCCAGCAGGCCCCCGTCGAGGTCACCGGCGACCGGGGGCGCTACAAGCAGGTCGTGCTCAACCTGGTCGGCAACGCCATCCGCTATACCGAATCGGGGCACGTGGACGTCATCTGCCGGCGGGAGGCAGACGGTTCCTTCGTCACCGCCGTCAGCGACACCGGCATCGGCATCTCCCCGGAAGACCAGGACGCCATCTTCGATCCTTTCTATCAGGTGGAGGCCAGCTCCACGCGGGTCCACGGGGGTACGGGGTTGGGCCTCTCCATCGCCCGGCGTCTCACCGAGCAGATGGGTGGGCGGCTCACCCTGTCCAGCCGGGCGGGCGTGGGGAGCACCTTCTATCTGCGCATGCCGGTGCGGGGATCCCAGACGGACGAGACGGCGGAGGAGGCCCAGTCGGACATGGAGCTGCCCACCCTGGCCCGCCAGGCGCCTACCGCCTTGGTAGTGGGGCAGGAGGGGGTCGGATTCCTCGGCATCAAGGAGGGCCTCCAGCAGGAGGGCCTGGAGCTCCTGGAGGCCAAGGACGCCATGCCGGGCGCGGAGGTTGCCCGCTCCAAGCTGCCCACCGTCGTGGTCAACCTGCTGTCCGGGAGCCAGGACAACCCGGCGGATCTGGTGACCCTGGTGCGCTCGGATCCGGTCACCGCCCACATCCCCATCGTCATGGTGGGGCCCAGCAGCCTGTCCAGCGCCGCCCGGGAGTTGCAGGTGGACGAGTACGTCAGCGTCCCCACGGATGGCATCGAGGTCTCCGAGCGGATCTGGCCCCTCATCGGCCAGCATCAGCGGCGGATCTTGCTCATCGGCGCGGATCAGGAAGCTGTCGACACCATCGGCACGGCGGTGCGGGAGACGGGTACAGCCGTGGCTCGCGCCCGCCGAGGTTCCCGCGGGATCGAGTTCCTCGCGCGCAACAAGGTCCCCATGCTGGTGGCCTGCAACGACATGCCCAACACCACCATCCTGGACCTGCTCTCCGCCGTGGGTGCCATCGACGAGGAGAATCGGCCGGCGGTGGTCATCGTCGCGGTGGAGCCCATCACTCCTGAAGAACGCAGCGGTATCGGGGAACGCGCCCTGGCGGTGCTCGATCCGGGCGAGCTGACCCAAGAAGAAATGGCCGTCCGGATCCTGGCATTGCTCGAACCGATCCATGACCCGGACGCCGCGCTGACGCAATCTCTGGAGATCCGATCGGTGGGGGCCCACCCAACAGCCTCCACGGCTTGACCGTGTCAGGGCCTCGATGCTAGCTTGGGATAGGGTTTTTCTTGGTTTTTGGATTTTCACGTAGGGGCTTTTTGGCAACCTGCACGACCGGGAAATGAATGGGCAGTACTAGGGACACTTTCACAACAGCTCAAGCTGCACGCCTGCTGGGCGTCAGCGTAGCTACCGTCGTCAACTGGATCGATGATGGGCGCCTCAAGGCCCACAAGACCCCCGGGGGGCATCGACGGATCGCGCGTTCCGATCTGGTGGAGTTCGCGCACCATTACGAGATGCCGCTGGCCGACGAGGGGTTACGCCCCGCGAGCGCCAAGAAGCGGGTCCTCGTCGTGGACGATGACCCGGCGATCCTCACGCTGTTCGCCGATGTCCTGGAGATCGAGGGCGGCTACGAGGTGCAGACCGCGCGCTCCGGCTTCGCCGCTGGCCTGGCCGTCGCTCGCTGGCGCCCCGACCTGCTGCTGCTGGATCTCCATATGCCGGGGATGGACGGCTTCGAGGTGCTCGAGCGGGTGCAGGAGTCGGACAAGTTCCGCACCATCCCCGTGATCCTCTGCACCGCCTACTACGAGAAGCTGGAACAGCGCCCCGAGATCCGCGCCAACCTCGCCGCCGTCCTGCGCAAGCCAGTCCCCGTCGATGCCTTGCTGGAAGAGGTCAAGCGCGTGCTTGGCTGACCTTTCGTTGGATGAACCCACCCCGTAAACCTCTGCTGAACCGTCGCGAACGTACGGTCATCGAGCTGGCCTGGGAGTGGTCCACCTCCCAGACACAAGTTGGTGCGAAGAGCATCCACGGCCCGGTCCACTGGCGGCGCGTGGCCCGGTTAGGGCTGCGTATGGCGCGCCTGGAGGGGGCGGACGCGCTGGTCGTGGCCCTGTTTGCCGGCTGCCACGATGTGGCGCGCGTCCACGACGGCAAAGATATGAAACACGGCCCCCGGGCGGCGGCCCGGGTGCAAGCCGAACTCGCGCCCCGGCTCGGGCTCGAGCCCCGGCAGCTGGACGCCCTGGTGCTGGCCATCCAGGGGCACACGGAGGGCCGCGTCACCGCCGATCCCACCGTGGGTTGCTGCTGGGACGCCGACCGGCTCGATCTGGTGCGCATCGGGTTTACTGTCAACCCGGCGCTGCTCTCCACCGCTGCGGCCCGCACCCACGAGATGCAGGACGCGGCGGCCAGGCTATGGGCACGGGACAAGCGTCTGCGCAAGCGGGCGGGCCTACCTAACCCTGCTCTGGTCCCCCAACCCCGGAGTTAGCTCATGACTGTCCCCATCCGCAACATCTTGGTGCCCACCGACTTTTCCGAGCAGTCGGACCACGCCTTGCTCTACGCGGCCAGCCTGGGGGAGCGCTACGGCGCCAAGATCCACCTGGTCCACGTGGTCACCCTGCACGACGTGGACCGGGACGACTCCAAGGAGATCTGGCCGGACATGACCCCCTACCTGGACGCCGCCGACCGGGCCGCCCGGGACAAGCTCGATGCGGGGGCGGATGGGGGTGAGGTGGCCACCGTGGAGCGGACCATCCTGCGGTCCGTCAACGCCCACGAAGCCATCATCCAGCACGCCTCCGACAACAACATCGACCTCATCATCATCGGCATGCGGGGCCGCTCGTCCCTGTCCTACATGCTGCTGGGCTCGGTCACCGAGCGCGTCATCCGCTACGCCCCCTGCCCGGTGATGGTGGTGGAGAAGGGGGACCGGGACTTCGTCGATCCGGAGACCGCGGCGGTGCGTCTGGATCGGGTGGTGATGGCCCACGACCTCACCGACAACGCCCACCGGGCCCTGGCCTACGTCACCGGCCATCTCAAGCGCTACGCTCCGGAGATGCACATCGTCCACGCCCTCAACGTCGAGATCCCCGCGGCCTACGTGCAGGCCGGCGTCACCGAGGCCCTGCCCCTCAACCCGGGCGTGCGCGACAAGCTCACCGACGCCCTTTCCCGCAGCGCCGGCGACATCATCAACCCCGACTGGACCACGGTCTGCGAGGTCGTGCAGGGCAAGCCCCACAAGGCGATCACCGAGTACGCCGAGGAGATCGAGGCGGACATGTTGGTGGTGGGCAGCGAGACCCGCCACGACCTCGGCGAGCGCATCGTCGGCGGCACGTCCGTGCGCATCGTGCGCCATGCCCCCTGCCCGACCCTGATCTGCTGAACCGAGGTTCCTGTATACTCCGCCCCCGGAGTTCTCCACAGCCATGTCCGAAAACCTGCTTTGCTTCCTGTACATGTACCTGGGCCTGGGGCTCGTATTCTGGATCGGCGTTTTCTATGTCTGGCGCCAGGGGGACCTGGGCCTGCAGGATTCCCGCCGTCGCCGCAACCTGTTGACCCTCGTGGGCGGCTTCGCGCTGTACATGGCCATCCACGGCTTCTTCCAGTTCATCGCACCGGGGCTATAGAACGATGGGTAACGAAGGAGCCGTCGCCGGGACCACGATCACCTATGTGATCCTGGTCATCTACTTCGTCGTCGTGCTGGGCTTCGGCGCGTTCTTCGGCCGCTTCACCAAGAGCACCAAGGACTTCTTCTTCGCCGGCCAGCGCTTCGCGTGGTGGATCATCGCGTTCTCGCTGGTGGCCACCACGGTGGGATCGTATTCGTTCATCAAGTACTCCCAGGTGGCGTACCAGCACGGCATCTCGGCGTCCATGTCGTACACCAACGACTGGTTCTGGATGCCGTTTTTCATGTTCATCTGGCTGCCGGTGATCTACTTCAGCCGGGTCACGTCCGTGCCCGAGTTCTTCGAGCGGCGCTTCAACCGCGGGGTGCGCAACCTCGTCACCGTCGTGATGCTGATCTACCTGCTGGGCTACATCGGCGTGAACCTGGTCACCATGGGCCAGGCCCTGCACGCCATGCTGGGCTGGCAGGTCACCACGGCGGCGTGGGTCGTGGCCATCATCTGCGCCATCTACGTCACCGCCGGCGGCCAGAACTCGGTGATCATGACCGACCTCCTGCAGGGCGTGATCCTGCTGTTCGCCGGGCTGCTGCTGCTGGGGGTGGGGGTCTGGCACCTGGGGGGCTTCGGCGAGTTCTGGCACGGGCTGCCGTTTGAACTGCGGGCCCCGCTGCGGCCCTACAACAGCCCGCCGGAGTTCAACTTTGTCGGCGTGTTCTGGCAAGACGGCGTCAGCCAGACCATGTTCCTGTACTTCATTAACCAGGGCATGATCATGCGCTTCTTGGCCGCCCGGTCGGAAGCGGACGGCCGCAAGGCCATGGCCTTCACCCTGCTGGCGCTGATGTTCGTGTCCATGCTGGCGGTGTGCTCCGCCGGCTGGCTGGGCCGGGCCATGGTCGAGACCGGCATGATCGAGGCCCCGGGCAACCCCAAGGACATCTTCGTGGTGGTGGCCGACTTCCTGTTCCACCCGGCGATCTTCGGCTTCTTGATGGCGGCGGTCACCGCGGCGCTTATGTCCACGGCAGACACGCTCATCAACGCCACCTCGGCCGTGGTCGTCAACGACATCTGGAAGCCCTACGTCAAGGCGGACGCCACGGACAAGCACTACCTCAACGTCGCGCGGGTGGTCAGCATCGGTGCGGCCCTCGTCGGCATGGCGCTGGTGCCGGTCTTCGACAGCTTCAAGTCCATCTACCAGGCCCACGGGGCCTTCACGGCGTCCATCACCCCACCCATGGCCGTGGTGCTGATCATGGCGATCTGCTGGCGGCGATTCTCGTCCCGGGCCGCCTTCGCCACCTTGGGCATCGGCATCGTCGCGATGATCGTCTCCATCGTGCACCCGCCGGTCATCGCCCCGTTCAGCTTTGGCGTCGAGCAGGGCGGTGAGTACCTCAAGGCCTGGAGCTTCCAGCGGGCCGCCTACGGCTTCTGCGTCACCTTTGCCGTGGGCATCGTCGCGGGCTTGCTCTCCCCCAAGGCCAACCAAGCTCGCATCCGCGGATTGGTCTGGGGCACCATCGACGACGCCCGCGCCCGCTTCAAGGGCAGCCGCCCCAACCTCAACGTCGGCGGCCGCATCACCTTGCAGGTGGAGGTCGTCGACGACAGCGAGCTCCCCCCGCCCGCCATCTCCGGCGACGACACCTTCTTGGAGGTCACCCGCCACCAGGTCCGCGTCCACCGCGACGACCTGGGCACCCTCTCCGCCAACGTCGGCGACCTCCTGCTGGTCGTCCACCCCGGCCTCATCCAGGGAGGCTGGCGAGCCGCCCACACCGTCATCGGTGGCGAAGCCGACCGCCCCGGCGTCATCCAGGTCTCCCGCGCCATGCTCACCGACGAAGGCCTCGAAGGCGTCAAGAAGCTAAAAGCCCAGCTGTTGATGTAGTCAGTTTCCCCCGGAAACCTTCCCCACGAGATCCACCACGATCCGGTACGACCAAAACGCCACGATCAGATAGAACAGTCCCCAGGCCACCCGAGACGGCGGGTCCTTGATCACGAACCATCGCCCGAACCACAGCACCCGCCCCCAGTAGTAGACCCAGTAGATCGTCAGCGGCACCACGAACATCACCAGCGGGTTGTGCGACATGGCCGCCCAGAAATCCCCCTGCATGATGAAGTGCACCGCCCGCGTCACCCCGCACCCCGGGCACCGCAGCCCCGTGGCCGTGAACCAGGGGCACGGCGGGATGAACTGCACATCGTTGGGGTGGTCACGCAGCAGCAACACCGTCAGCACCACCACCCCGCCCAACATGAACGTGGCAATAGCCCGGCTGGCCCATGCCGGCGGCTGCGCGTTGGATGGCTCGGGAGACAAGGGTAGGCGCTAGTAGCCGGCGAGAACGCTGAGGAACCCGAGGCAGAAGTAGAAGATCATCAGCAGCATGAACAGCCCGATGGAGATCCCGCTGATGCCGTACGACCACTTGATCAGCGTCTTGGCCCGGGGGATATCCCCCGCCGACCCCGCGTTCATCCCCAGGATCGCCGTGATCAGCGACCCCACGGCCGCCGGCCAGCAGCAGAAGAAGCACAGCACCGCCAGCGCGATGGCCGCCCCGGCGTTGGGCGGCATCCCGTACTCGCCCCCTCCCGAGTCATACGCCGACGACGCGCTGAAGTAATCCTGGGGTTGAGCCGGCGCGGGCCCCGGGGGCGGCATCGTCTGAGGCCCTGGCTGGGCCGCGGGAGGCGGCTGGGTCGCCGGCCCCGCTCCCGGCGTGGGCGGGGGCGCCGCAGGCCCCGTCGCCGCGCCGGTCGGCATGGTGGACCCGCACTGGGGGCAATAGGTAGTCTGCATGGTCGGCACGTGGCCGCAGTTTGGGCAAGGTGTCATGTCCGTCCCTCGATTCCCGCTGGAACAACCCGCTCAACGAACCATTCATCATACGGCATCGTGGGCCCGCCCGCGAACCCAACCTAGAGGGTGAGGCGCCACCCCCCGCGTTGGATGGGATTCGAACTGGCTCGATGGCCTGGATCAGCCCGAGGTATGAACGAAGCCCGCCTGTGGTCAGCCCTTCGGGACTGCCCCCAGCCGTTGGATAACCCTTCTGGCTACCCACGTTTCCCACACCACTACGATTGGTAGACATCGTGGAGAAGGAAGAAGAGGAAACCTCCCAAGAAATCGATGGATCTCTTCCCCGAATCCCGAACGAAATCCATCCAGATAGTCGAGGCGGTGGACATGTGGGCAACCGCTGATCAAGCTCATGTCCACGGCCGGGCCAACACCGGGCCCCCGACGGCTCAAGAATCCCCCATTTGTTGCGCAACCCGGGAGCTAACGCCTTACCCCGGGAGCTACGCAACACCCACGGACGCGCTCAGGCAAGAATTAGCACAGGCATCGTTCACGCCCGATGAGTTGACGGAGTTCCTCCAGAGCAGGTCGAAAGTGGAGTTCCTCGTGTGGTAGCGCGATGTGCAGGTCACTCCCCGACGGTCCCAACCCATCATCTCCGCCCAACCAGCCCCACGCTCGCAAGCTTCAACGGATTTATCCAGATCTGCATATCTGCTAGTCTCGGATCCGACCAGGCTCTGCCGAGCGTAGGTTTTTTTGGGGGGTTCTCTGTGGTTGAGGCACCTCCCAACCCACGCGATATCTTGACGGGCTCGCCGCACGATCGGGATTATGTAGACCTGCATAATGGGTGTTAGGCAGATTCGAAAATTTGCCACGGAACTGGAACAATTTTGAAGCGGCGCTCGGCGCCAGGAGATTTCCGCCATGCCTATGATTCTTTGGATTAGACAGTCCTTTGAGGAAGGCGGGCCGTGGATGTACGTGGTTGTGACAATCGCTTTCGCTCAAATTTGTCTAATCATCCGTCAGTATCGCAAGCGCTACGAGGTCAACTATGCACCGATGCTGTGGGGCTTATCTGCGGCAATGCTCGCATCGGGTGTTCTTGGAACCTGTTGGACTGTCTCCCATGTGTTACGTCCGTGGGGGTATGAATTCGACCGTCAGCTTTTCATGTCCGTTCTTGCATATTCCCTCAATCCCACAAAGCTGGGGTTGTCATTATTCATAATATCCTGCATAGGCAACGGCCTGGTCATACCGAAAACCCGAATACGACGTGACGATGAAATCAAATAGTCGCTCGTATTTTCTTGGGTTGGCTTCTTAGCAGATTGGTTCTGTATTCTGACCGATTTGCTCTCAACGGATTGATGCTTCCAGTGACGCTCTCGATGGGTTCCAGCCTAACCCCTATAAGGCCCCCGTTGGTCAAGGCACAAAAGCTCCCAGCGACGGTTTGCAACCCACTTGTGTAATCGTTTCCGCAGATCATCCCGTACCGCGCTGCCAGCCTGACTTTGGTTTCACAGTGTTACAGGGGGTGCGAGCGACCCACGGCTCGCAATGCAAGCCCGGCCTGGTGCCTTGAAGGTGCCTCGAACGGTAGGCGAGTGGTCAGGGAGTGTAGATACCCGAGATGCTCGCGGGGATCGCCGTGGCCGTGAGGCCGACGGAGAGGGAATCGTAGTGGTCGGCGGGCTCGACACAGTGGCCCGCTGCGCTGCAGGTGTAGATGGCGTCCCCGCAGCCGTTGAGCTGTTGGTCCAGCGTATCGACGTTTTGTTGTGTGCAGGCGGTGTTGAGCAGCTCGGTGCCCTCGGGGATGGCGTCGATGTCTGCCATGGGGCCGATCAGTGTGGTTGCCATCGGCCAGTATTGTGCATCGGCGGCGCCGGCGAATAGCGCGTAGATATGGAACAGATCGAGATGGCCACCGATGAGTCCGTCGGTCAGGCCGGTGGGGGACACGTTCCACTGAATCCACGCATCGTTGATGTCCAGCGGTAGGCCGCCGGGGAACTCGGCGACCGGGAGGTTGAGGTTCAGCCACGAGGGGCCGCCCAGATACACACCGGCGTTGATGTCGCCGTTGCCGGCAAAGGCGTACAGCGGGTCGTCGATGTCGGTGCCGTCGCCTCCCAGGCAGGTGGCGTCGACTTCATAGGCTCGCCCTTCCTCGATGGCGGGCTGAGCGGACGGATCATGGCCCTTGTAGAGATAGCTCGAGACGCAAGGGTCGGTGGTCCAGTCGTCCACGCTGAGCATGCGGCTCAACAGGAGCAACGATGCGTCGTCCAGTGCGTCTTCGATGCTCGCGTTGACGTTGATACCGAACTGGGAGAATGCGGTGACCAGCATCCCCAGGGAGTTGTCCACGCCGTTGGCGCCGTCCTGTGGTCCGTCCTCGCAATACGGGTCGCCATTGCAGTCGTCGGGGGTCACGGTGCCGTCGAGATTGAAGCCGGTGTCCACGTCGCCGATGGCCAGGGTGTTGATCACGAACACCGCCTCTGGATCGCCCAGGCAATCCTCGGTGTCGTCGTCCCCGGTGTCGTCGTCTCCCGTGTCATCGTCCCCGGCGGAGTCATCGTCGTCCGTCTGGTCGTCATCGTCCCCGGTGTCGTCATCGCCCGTGTCATCATCTCCGGCCACATCGTCGTCGTCCTCGCCGGTCCCCGTACACCCGGCGATCAGAAACAGCGCAATGAACATCATCCAAGCCCATCGTCGATCCATCTGCACGTTTACACCTCCATTGGGTAGGTAGTCGCGGTTCGGTCACTTACGTTCGCAGGATTCAGACCTTTTTTGGGGCGAGTGGGTAAGCCTTGCTTGCCATACCCTGTGGATCGTCGTCGCCCCGCGGCTCGGTCTCGAGTGCCTGGCACTACGGAGGACACTTGTTCGCAAACCCAGGCTAGCCCGGCACAAATGCAGTCCTCGGGCGTGGTAAGCTTCCCCGAGCGGAAGGGATATTACAACGTTGTTGGAACCGTTGAACGAATCCGAACAAAGCTGTACGCCAGCTACCCGAACGGTGAACCCACCGCCGTGGCTCTACATCATCACGATGGCCCCGTTCATCGGCGCGATCGGCACGGCATCGACCGGCTTCTTTTTCATCCCGTACAACCTGCTCAAGGGGTACGAAGTCCTCGACGGGACCGGGCTCGTCGTGAACGGCGTCTGCGCCGGTGTCTCCGGCCTCGCGCTCGGGGTACTGGTGTTGTTCTGGCGGGAGTTCTTGAGGCAGCCGTGGTTCGTGCAATTCGGCATCGCCGTCTTGTGCTGGTTTCTGACCTTCGCTTTCTGGCTGCTGTTCATCGAGGTGTTGCCGTAGATCTAGTCGCCATGTCTCGACGACCTGCTGGACCTCCTGGACGGGTTTGGCCCCGAGTCCATCCAGGTGGACGATGACTACCGCAAAGAGATTCTGGTCGGGTCTCTGTACCCGGAAGACGGACTGCTGGTACCTTGCCCGGGATAGCTCAGGGGCCAATTGAAGCGGGCTTCGTTTGGGCCGACGGATTGTCCGAATTCCTGACGAGCCGTCCGAAGGTGGCGTTGCTGGCCCGGTAGCTGGAGCCGGGGCGAGGCAAGGAGAGGACGTAGAGATGAAACTCTGGCACCGGTTCGTTCTGAGGTGTTCTCCTTGCGAATCGATGGAGGAATATTACGGCTCGCTGGAAATCCATAAAAGGGAGATCAAGATCTACCGGAAGCACTGGCAGTTCATCTCGGGCACCCTACTGCTATTGGTGTCGTCGCTATATCTGTTCTTCACTGTTGACGAGATCTACAACAAACTGGTTGTCCTCTTATTGAGCATAGGCGTCATGTTCGTCCGGGACAGCATCTGTGAACACTACTGCTTGAAAATCTACCGGGAACGGCGGGATGAGATGGCGCCGGGAAACGGGGAGTGAGGGTACCGCTTTCCTGTTGGACCAACACCGACCGCCGACAGCTACGAGACGACCGAGCCCTTCAAGCAGATCCGCATTCAATCGGTGGCGGATGTCGGGGTGGAGATCTCCCAGCTTGAGGACCAGGAAATGTGGCCGTCCACGGACTCGCTGTGGGTCCTGACGTCGGCGTCTCCCGACGAGATCCGCCTATGGCTGGGCAGGCGCCTCGCAACCGGCGATCTGTTGATGGGGTATCCAGAGGAAGTCGACATGGAGCGCGTCGAGATCCCGGACGGGATGAAGGCCGTCGGGGTATGGTGGGAACGCCGGTCCGCCAGTCGGAGGGAATCCATGGTCGAAAAGGAGTTGTTGCGCTGCCAGGGCATGGACATCCGATCCGCTACAGTCGAGCGGCTCACTGGAGAGCAGTACGGTGTGGTCCTGAAGGTCTACGTCATGGAGAGGCACCGGGAGATCCGGCTGAGTGGGGTGCGCAAGCTGCCCGACTTCGAGGAGTTGATGACGGCCCGGGAGATCATCTTCAGTGAGGACATTGATGCGCAGAAGGAATTCGGCCGGATCCACGTGGAACTCTGGAATGGGGCATTCTTCGAGTTCTGGGCTGATGTCTATGAGATGACTCCATGACCGAGGGATCGAGAATGGCCAGTCGCGATGCTACTACAGCGTGGTCGTCAATCGAAGACGATGTGTTGCGTCAGCTGGGCGTTGAGGATGACGCCGCAGCCTGGAAAACGATGGTCATCCGGGTTATGCGGGATGCGGAGTACCTGTGCCGGAACAACCCGGGACGTACAACCATCCGGTTGAAGCTCGGATGTTGCTCGCATTGGCGGCGGCCACATCAGACGCGCTGGACGGCGGATGGTGGATTTGCCTGGCCGTCGGGGTACCTGGGAGCCGGGTATTCCAGGGATGGTCTGCCCGAGCATGACTGGGAGATCGCGCGGTACTGGGACGGGGACCGTGAGTGCTGGCGTTCCGATGGTCCGACGGGCGGGGCTAAGGGGAGGCGGCTGTTGGAGTTCCGCGTCTCCATTCCCGACCGAACGGCCCGGCATCGGCAGGCCGCGGTCCTCGCGCTGTGGCAACCCGGGTGCCCGCCGGAGCCCAAGAAGGAACTCCGGCAGTTATACGGGTTCAGGAATGTGGACGGCGTGTGGCGTTGTACAGCGACCGACGGGCCTGATGAGGTGTACGAACAGGTGGATGATGCCTGACTCGGGAGCGTGGTAAGATTCGCCTGGAATACAAGCCACACGACAACGTTGTTGGAACAATGTCGTTGGAACAACGGAGACGGAAGACCACGGGCCATGGCAGGGCACAAACGGAGCGGCGGGGAGCGATCCAACGCCTATAGCGAGTCCAAGTTCACCAACTGGTCTCGGTACGATCCGTACGGCCTCGAGATCTGGTCCAACGCTCCCGCACCCGACCCGGAGGTCATCCTGAAGAAGGGGGGCATCTTCCTGCACGCGTTTCCGAAGGACTGGCTGAAGAGGCATTGGCGCAAGCTGCCCAAGCCTTCGCTCGTGAGAGAGTACACCTCAACGTTGCAGACCGTCACACATAAAGCATGATCGCCAGTGTGCT
>CAZDDH010000014.1:0-4851 GCA_964504165.1 uncultured Rickettsiales bacterium
AGCACACTGGCGATCATGCTTTATGTGTGACGGTCTGCAACGTTGAGGTGTACAGTTCCGACGCGGTCCTGGAAAACGTGGATGTAAGCTGGAACATCGCCGAAACGGCAGGTGGAGGCATTCACCTGAGCAATTCCTCACCGGAGATGACCAACATCCAGATCCGGGAGAACTCATTGAACCAGACGGGGGTTTGCCACTCCTACAGCGACAGCACAGGCGGTGGTATCTATGCATACAATTCTGACCCCGTCATCACCAACGCTAAAATTGTCGGGAACTATTGCGCCGACGAGAACCAATCACACTGGGGCGGGGGCATATCCATGCGGGATTCGAACGCCAGCATCACCCAATCAGTCATTGCCATGAATACTGCACCAACGTATGGAGGGGGGCTCTACCTGCGGAACTCAACGGCGAGCATCACAAACACGATCATCACCGAAAACTACGCCTCAATCATAGGAGGCATCGGGTCTTCTGATGACGCTTTGCTCTCCCACTCCAACAACTACGGAAACACCCCCAACAACTACGACCAGACCGACCAGACCGGCACCAACGGCAACCTCTCCGTCGACCCCCTCTTCCTCGCCGCCGACGACTACCACCTGGACCCCGCCTCCCCCTGCATCGACGCCGGCGACCCCGCCATCTTGGATCCCGATGGCAGCCCCAGCGACATGGGCGGCTACGGCGGCCCAGACGCCGAGTTCTGGGATCTGGACATGGACGGCTACTACGAGTGGTGGCTGCCGGGGCCGTACGACCCGGCGACGTCCCCGGGCATGGACTGCGACGACGGGGACGACGGCGTCTACCCCGGCACCGGCTGCTGACCGATTTTCCTCTGCAACTCCGTCCCGAGCGTCGTATAAGCTACGGCCATGAGAGGGTTCTGCACCGCGATACTACTCGCGCTATGCCTTGCGGCCACCCCCGCCCACGCCACCGACGTGCCCGAGGGCCTGGGCCTGCGCCTGACCCAAAGCGGGCTGGACTTCGCCGGCGAGATGCTCACCGGGATGTCCATGGAGCTGTCGGACATGCCGCTGGGGTTCGAGCAGGAGATCCTGGGCTGCGACTACCAGATCGACATCTACGGGTTCAGCGGGTTCGCCGAGCTGGGGGCGATGACGATGGAACTGCAGCCGGCCGGCGACGCCATCGGCATCCACGGCACCATCGATCGGTTCGAGATCACCGACGCCATCTTGGTGGCCACCACCGAGGACTGGTGGTGCTTCAACTACAACGACGACGACCAGGACGTGATCATCGAGCTGCTGGCGTCGTCGAACGCGACCTTCGACCTGTACGTCACCGCCGAGAGCGTGGCCTTCGAGGTGCAGCTGGTCATCCTGGAGGGCTCGGACATCGACCTGGGGGAGGTGGAGATCGAGATGGCCCCCTGGTACACCCCCGATTCGCTGGTGGAGACGGCCATCGGGTGGTTCCAGGAGGACGTGGAGACCATGCTGCTGGAGACCATCACCGAGCAGATCCAGGACATGGTGTCGGCCCTGCCCCTGGCGGGGAACCTGGCGGGGTTCGATTACGGCGTGCAGCTGGACGAGATCGAGGTGGACACGGAAGGGGTGGACGTGGTCAGCACCGTCAGCCTGACCTACGCCGGTGAGGAGCCGGAGTGCGGCGGCGGGGAGGTGCAGGGCACCTTCGACGGGGCGGTGCCGGTGGGGCTGAGCGGATCTCTGGGGGACGTGCAGATCTCGGCGACCCAGCCGCTGATCCACGCGGCCCTGGCCCAGGCCTGGGGCGGCGGGATGCTGTGCGGGACGCCGCCGGAGATCCTGGATCTGTCCCAGCTGGCAGGGCTGCTGCCGGCGCTGGCCGAGGCGCCGGAGCCCACCTTCGAGTTCAACGTGGTGCAGCAGATCCTGCTGGAGCTGCACGACGGCGGGATGACGGTCATCGTGCCGGAGCTGATCCTGCAGATCCTGGACTCGCCCGGTACGGGCGACGACCCGCTGCTGGACATCAGCTTGGGGCTGACCGCCACCTTGGAGCTGGAGATGGACACGGACGTCAGCGCCGTGCTGGCCACCCTCACCGCCATCGCCATCGATGTGGACTACGTCCACTCGGCGGGCCTGGTGGCCGGCAGCGTGTTCACCGAGGAGGAGTTCGCGGCCCTGCCCGACGCCCTGGTGGTCCCCCTGGCCCTGGAGATGGTCCAGGACATGCAGCTGCTGCCGATCCAGTTCTCGATGGACGCCCTGGCCGGCCTGGGAGATCTGCTCGACGACGACGATGACGATGACACCGGCGATGACGACGACTCGGCTGCAGGCGGGGGGCTGGAGGATCTGCTGGCGGACGTGGCGGGCATCCGATTGGAGCGTATGACCCTGCAGCCGGAGGCAGCGGCCCTGGCCATCACGCTACTGGACGAGGTGGACGAGACCCCGCCGACGGTGGAGATCCTCACGGATCTATCCGAGCCGGCCAAGCAGTTCGAGTGGGAGATCGAGTACAGCGGCGCCGACGCCGAAGGGGGCCCGCTGGTGTACTCGTGGCAGGTGGACGAGGGCAGCTGGACCCCCTACGCCGTGGGCACGACTGCCCTGGCGGTGGTGACCGTCGAGGGGCCCCACACCTTTGCCGTGAAGTCCCGCGACAACTTCTGGAACGAGAGCCAACCGGCGATGGCGGTGTTCACCATCCCGGTGCCGGACGAACCGGCGATCATCGAGGAGGGGTGTGCCTGCGTACACCACCCGGGAGCCCGCAAGCCGTGGTGGCTGGGGGTGGCGTTGGCGCTGGGCCTGATGGCCCGGAGACGATCCTAGAACTGGTACCCGGCCGGGTAGCAATTCCCGCTCACATAGTCCCAGTTGACCACCAGCGCGCCGAAGGGGACCGCGCTCTCGGCCAGGTGGTAGCCGTCGCTGATCTCCAGGCGCACCGCCTCGTAGATCCCGTCGACGTCGACGATTTCCACCGGCGTGAGCCAGGTATCCACGTCCACGCCGTCCACGTAGATGACGTCGCCGGGCTCGCGGGTGAGCACCAGCCAGTCGTCGTCCCACAGGGCCGGGACGACGAAGTGGTACTCGTCCTGGAACTGATCAGGGGCCGCCACCTGGACCATGCAGGGATCCCCCTCCGAGGAGGCCAACGACCCGCCCACCATGTACTGGTTCAGGGCGAAGGGCTCGGTGCCGATGACGGAGAAATCGCCGGGGTTGGCGACGGACCCGTCCACCTCCAGGGTGAGCACCTCCAGCGCGGCGAGGGTGTGGCTGGCGCCGCTGGGAACGAAGTTGACGTCGGCGTGGGCGTCGAGGGTCAGCACCGTCCCGGCATCGCCGGCCACGATCTGCCACACGGCGATCTCCGGCGCGGCGGGCAGGCGCGGCGGGAGCCGGGACGCCACGTACTCCGTGCCCCAGGTGGCCAGGCCGGGGATCTGCTCCTCCATGTGATCGCAGTAAGTAATGCCGTCAGGGACATTCGCGCAGCCGTGGCCGACGAAGACCCCCACCGGCTCGTCCGCCTCCACCACGGTCCCCTGGAGCCCCTCGCCCTGGACGGCGTTGACGATCTGCAGGGCGTCCCCGTCGTCGAGGGTGATGGCGGTCATGGTGACGCCGCCCGTGCCCGCCGGCACACCGCCGCCCGAGTCCGTGTCGACGGACGGTGTGATGGTGACGGAGGTGCCGTCCACCGTGGCCACCACCACCAGATCGCTGTTGCCGTAGGCCGAACTGTCCCAGCCGGTGGCCACGTACTCGGTGTCATAGTCGAACACCGGGAGCAGCAGCGACGTCTCCGGCGTGTAGGAGCCCACCACGTATGGATTGACCTGGATCGCCGTGATGGGCCAGTCGGAGATGATGCGCCAGGCCGTGCCGATGCCGGTGTCGGTGACCTGGCTCTCGTCGAGGAGCAGCGCCGTGTCGTCCAGCGGATCGACGTCCTCGGTGGCGAACAGCGTCCAGCTGTTGCCGCTGCGCTGCTCCACCTCCACGTGGGCCACCTCGCTGTCGGAGATGTTGGCGACGACGACGGCGTATTGATGGCTGTCGTAGCTGGTGTACTGCTCCATATCCACGGCGTAGAACTCACAGCCCACCGTGCCTCCGGCCGCCTCGGCGGTGGCGCAGGTCAGCTGGTCGCAGGCCCCCCCATCACACTCGCCGGGGTTGCAGGTCTCCAGCACGGTGATCTGCCCGTTGACCCCACAGATCATCACGTCGTCCCCGTCGCACCAGGTCTCCATCGGATAGACCACCGCGTCCCCGTCATCGCAGTCCCCGTCACACTCGGTGTAGCCGTCCCCGTCGTCGTCCAGTTCATCGCCGCCCAGGGCGCCGTCGCAGTCGTTGTCCAGGCCGTCGCACAGCTCCGGGGCGCCGTCGTAGACGCCGGGATCGGTGTCGTCACAGTCCCCGTCGCACTCGTCCATGCCGTCGCCGTCGTCATCCACCTCGCCCGGATCGGGCACGCCATCGCAGTTTGTGTCGGGCACCGCGTCACACAGGTCGGGGGCGCCGGGGTAGACATCGGCGTTGCTGTCGTCGCAGTCGCCGTCGCAGGTGGACAGGCCGTCACCGTCCATGTCCGCCTCATCGACGGGCAGGACGCCGTCGCAGTTGTTGTCCAGCCCGTCACACAGCTCGGCGGCGCCGGGATAGACGGTGGGGTCGAGATCGTCGCAGTCGCCGTCACAGGTACTGGAGCCATCCCCATCCCCGTCGTCCAGGTTGGCGGCGGCGTCCCCGTCGTCGCAATCGCCCTCGCAGGACAGGAAGCCGTCCCCGTCCGCGTCCACCGGCGCCGGCGCCGGGTCGGCCTCGTCGCACTCGGCGGCCCCGGGGGTGGAGC
>CAZDDH010000014.1:4861-31711 GCA_964504165.1 uncultured Rickettsiales bacterium
TCGCAGTCGTAGGTGATGTAGTCATACAGGTCGGCGGCGAAGCGCTCCAGGGTCGGGTCGTCGTCGTCGCAGTCGCCGTCACAGGTGGTGGAGCCGTCCCCGTCGGCGTCGTCCAGGTTCATGGCGGCGTCCAGATCGTCGCAATCGCCGTCACAGGATGTGAGCCCGTCCAGATCCGCGTCCAGCAGGTTGAGGTAGGGATCTCCGTCGTCGCAGTCCTCACAGGCCAGGGCCGAGTCGCCGTCGCCGTCCACCTCGTCCGCCGGGATGTCCCCGTCGCAGTCGTTGTCGATGCCGTCACACAGTTCGGCCGCGCCGTCGTAGATGGTGCCGTTGTTGTCGTTGCAGTCCCCGGCGCACTCGCTCATGCCGTCGCCGTCGCCGTCCATCTCGTCGTCCGGCACGGCGCCGTCACAGTCGTCGTCCTCGCCGTTGCACAGCTCGGCGGCCCCCGTGTAGACGTTGCCGTCCGCGTCGTCACAGTCGCCGTCGCACTCGGTGACCCCGTCGCCGTCGTCGTCGCTCTCGTCGGGGCCCAGCGCCCCGTCGCAGTCGTCGTCCACCCCGTTACAGACCTCCTCGGCGCCCGGATAGATGGCGTTGTCGTTGTCGTCGCAGTCGCCGTCCTGGCATTCGTTGAAGCCGTCGCCGTCCACGTCCGACTCCTCCAGGCTCAGGCTCCCGTCACAGTCGTTGTCGACGCCGTCGCACAACTCCTCGGCCCCTGGATGGATATCGGGATCGGCGTCGTCGCAGTCCTCGTCCTCGTCGTACCCGTCGCCGTCAAAATCCACCGGGCCCGCGTCGGCGTCATCATCGTCGTCGTCACCCAGATCGATGCTGGGCTCGGGGCACCCCAACAGCATCACCGTGGCCAGGAAAAAAAGGACGGACGACAGGCTGGAAAACGCTTTGAGACTAGGCATGACCGACTCCCTCAAGGAGAGATCATACCCGCAGTCCGATACGGTCCACTACCATTGTGCCGTCCTTGAACACGGCCGCGGCCGGGGCGGCGAGCAGGGCACGGTCCTCCAGGGGGTTCCCGTCCACCACCACCAGATCGGCGATCTTGCCCACCGAGAGGGTGCCCAGATCCCGTTCGAGGCCCATGGCGCAAGCGGAACTGTGGGTGGCGCAGAGCAAGGCCTCTGCGGGGGTGAAACCCTGGGTCGGGCCCCCGTTGATCGCCCGCTCCAGCATGGCCAACTCGTGGGCCACCATGGGCGCCGTGCAGGGAGGGACGCCGCCGTCGTTGCCGCAGCCGATGGGGATACGGCGGGCGTGCATGCGCTGGATGTTGGACCCGCCCACGGAGAGGTAACCCTCGTGGAACTTCAGTGCGGCGGAGACATCGATCAGGCCGAGGATCCGGGTCTTGCCGGCGGCGGCTCGGCGCATGCCGGCCTTGACGGCAGGCTGGAACTCCGGGAGCCAGAACTCCTCGGCCATCGCCTCGTACGTCCCCTCGCGGAACTCGTCCAGCCACGCGATGGCCTCGTGGTGCTCCTCGGGCGTGTCCGGCAGCCGGTAATTGATGCCGTAGGCCGCCGACAGCGTGGGCTCCACGGCGCATCCGGTGGAGGCCAGGGCGTCCAGGTCCTCGTCGGTGAGCAGCCCGTCCATCGGCACGTGGGCCAGGGACGTGGGGCCGGCCACGACGGCGCGGCGGAAGGACTCGAGGCTCACGTGGTGGATCGTACTGGGGACCCCCCGCCGGGCCGCCTGGTCCACCGCCGCCTCCAGCTGGGCGGCGGTCATCAGCGGCGTGGGCTTGTACGTCAGCTTCGCGCCCCGCTGTTCGTACAGCTTGAGGGTCTGGGCTCCCCGCTCGTCGATGGCCCGGTCCACGCAGTCGCGGACCGCGGCCTCGTCGGCGTCCGGCGCAAAGGGCAGCACCCCCGATGCCGGATCGTCATAGGGCACGTAGGCCATGTTGCCGATCCAGGCCAAGGCCCGGGCCCATACGCCCCGCTGGGGGGCCCAGGTGCTGCCCAGGTTGGCCACCAGCACGGCCTGCTTGATCCGTGGCCCGGGGAGGGTGCCGCGGGCGATGGCTACCCGCACCGCCTCCGTGTCCCGCAGGTCGTCGGTGATGCAGTCGCGGATGGTGGTGATCCCCCGGAGCAGGCAGTCGGCCATCTCCTTGTGCAGCTGCCGCTCCCCGTGGTGCTTGACGAGCTTCATGTCGCCCATGGCCATCACCAGCGCCGGGATCTTCAGGTGGATGTGGGCGTGGGTGTTGAACAGCCCGGGGATCACGGCGCGGCCGGCCAGATCGTAGCTGAGGTCGGCCTGGAGATCGGCGGGCTGACCGGGCAGGCCGGGTAGGGCCACGATGCGGCCGTCCTGGAACACCACGCGGGTGCCATCCGGGTACGCCCGGCCGGCTTCCACGTCGATGATCGTGCCGCCCCGCAGCTCGACGAGGGTGCCGGGGCGGATACGGTCGTCGCCGTGGAAGGGGTGGTCGGTCATGGTCCTCGATGGGGATCTTGCCCCGGCCCGCAATGCCGGGTCCAGCCGCCGACGACAAGACGCGCCTCCGCGCGCAGGGGGCTCACATCACCCCCATCGGCTGGCACGAACCTTGCGGGTTTACGCTAGAAGAACCGGCGGAATTCCGCCGTGAACCGGGAGAAGAACCATGGTAGCCCGCGCCTATCGTCTGACCGCCACCCACAAGGTCCGCAACTTCCTGGCCGCCCAGGGGGTGACCGTCCACCCCTGGGCCGGGCTGGACGAGACCTATGCCGAGCTGTACGGCCTGCTGTGCCAGCGCAAGGACGATCCAGCCTTCTGGGGCCCCCTGTCCGAGCTGCTGCAAGACCTGGTGGACGACAAGCAGGGCACCCTGCCGGCCCCCCGCGCCGAGTTGATGCCTGCCTACGACGTGGACACGGTGGTCCAGGACCTGCGCCGGTCCCTTCCCGGTGGGAACACCCGCCCCGTGCTGGCCGACGTCCAGCAGTTCGCCCGCAGCCTGTCCGGCGCCGTACTGGGCAGCTTCCTGTTTTTGGGCCTGGCCGTCACCGGCTGCGACTGGTCCGCCGACTGCAATATCGAGGAGGAGTCCACCGTCTGGTCCGCCATCGACGAGTCAGAGCTGGGCTATAACAAGCGCACCACCCTGTGCGGCTGCTTCGTGGACGTGAACCAGGACTGGGACGAGGGCCTCACCGCCCTGTTCGAGAGCGGCACGGACGCGGAGATCGCCGGCGCCCTCGAGGAGATGGTGGAGTGCTGCGCGCACGACGAGTGGGTGCTCACCGAGGACTACGGGGAGGTCGAGCAAGACCTCATCGACGGTACCCTGTGCGACAAGCCCAGCAACGATCCGCCCCCCATCGGGCCCCAGCCTGCGTACAAGGGTGTTGCGTTCCTCAGCTAGGCTAGTGGCCCGAACAGGAATCCCCCCGAATTGTGTCGGAGTCACAAGACAACCTGGATCAGCAACCTCGCCCCGATCAAGGCCCCAGGTACCAGGACGCCGACGCCCGCCGCTACGCCGGCGCGGAGAGCGGGGGCTCCCCGCTTGAGCGTGCTGAATGACGCCACGCCATACCCGGCTGCCAGCCAAACCACCAGCACCGCGCCAACCCACCACAACCCAGCTTTGAACGGATGGGCTATCGAAGACATACCGGCCCCATAGCCCAGCAGTGCATAGGTAACCATCGCCAGTGGCCCGAACGACGCCTGCCACAGTCCCGCTCTCCAGAACGACTCGTCCTTCCACCCGATGCCAGCGATCTTTGCCATCACCGCCAGGTTGATCAGATGGGCGCCAAGAACGCTGAACGCCAGCGCGCCCGCGACCAAGCAGCCCCCTAGAAACGCCAGTAAATACGTCGAAACTATCCTCGCTGTGCTGGGAGGTTCGGTTTCCATCATGCTCTCGACGAGCACGTCCAGCATGTTGGCCTGTGGTTCGGTCAACGTCCCGTCCTGCGCTACGGCCACCATCCCTTCACTCAAATCCGTCGGGTTCACGGGTAACAAAAGGGTCTGGATTTCGAATAGATGCGTCGTCAGCTTCAATCCAAGCAAGAGCGCCGGGAAACAAAACAGGCTGATGATCGAGGCAAACCAGGCGGCCCGCTCGACCCCACCCCAGCGGGCGGACCGCTCGTTGACCTTCCAGGGTTGGAAGACCGTGAGGAACCAGGCCAGCGCGTATCGATGTGGGATGGTCCATCGGGGCCAGGAAGGATCTTGGGCGGGTGTGGAGTCATCAGAGGGCATGGCTCGTGATCATGGATGACCGGGGACTGGAAATAAAGCCTTCCAGGTGTATCCGTCGCCCGTACCTACGTCCCCACCGGGAGTGAAGGTCATCCAGCGACGTCGTGATAAAAAAGGAACGCTCTCAAGAGCATTTGTGATCCGTCGAGTTTCTTATGTTCTTATGAGCGTCCCTTTTTCCGTTCCGGGCCCGCTGGGAGGTACAAGACATGGCCGAGCGCCTGATTGTGACGTTCCTCGCCTCCATTCCCATCTCTGGAATGATCGGGGTTGGCCTGTTCATGATGGTCTCGGCAGTCACCGGCAAAGGCGTCCGGGACCCGGGTCCGCAAGCCGGGCTGCAGATGAGGATTCAATACAAGATCCGGGGGATCATCGGGCTCGCCTTTACCATCGGGGGCGGGGTGATGTTCTATGGCTTGTTGCTGAGCAGTTGCTGATCGCGGAGGAAGGTGGCGGTCCGCAAAAGAGTGCCCACCTTACCACCCCTACCGGGCGTAGAGGTCATCTAACAACGTCGTGAACCCAATGACCGTGCCCGGCTCGTCGGTGGCCAGGTGGGTGGTGACCTCTCCGCCGGGGGTGATGCGGTCGGCCTGGCCGTGCATGCCCCACACCGCCAGCGTGTCGCCGTTGTCCAGCCGGTGCACGTCGTCCAGCACCGCGTTCCAGGTGTCGAAGGAGTGGCTCCACACCTCGGACGCCGTGCCCGCCGCCGGGTCGAAGTCGTACTCGATGACCCGGGAGCGGCCGGGCTGGCCGTCGTTGTCGAAGACCAGCATGGTGCTGCCGGTGCGGTCGAACTGGTGCTGGTGCACGAAGGTGGCGCCGGTGATGTCGAGGGTGCCGGCCACGTCGCCGAGGACCCAGTCACAGGCGCCGCTGGCGCCGTCCACGGCGACGATGGAGCCGAAGTTGCGGAAGCTCAGGGTGTAGACGTCGGCCTGTTCGTCGTAGTCCATGGCGTTGGCGAAGGTCCAGCCCATGGCCATCTCCTCGTGGGTGTGGACCGCAGGGTCGAAGCAGTCCCAACTGCTCCAGGTGTCGGTCTGGGTCCCGTCCGGGGCGATCTCGACGAGCTTGGTGCCCACGATGTCTTCCCGCTCTTCGAAGGCCACCGTGACGACGGTCCCGTCGGCCTTCTCGACGAAGTCGTGGCCCATCAGGAACACCTGCTCGCTGCGGATCTCCTCGCCGGCCCAGGAGACCCAAACCAGCTCCTGGGTCTCGTCATCGTGGCCGTTGAGATCCGACGAGTTGTAGATCAGCCCCGAGCCGTCCCGGGCCACCCGCACCCGCGTGACATACAGCCCCCGGGGGTCCGAGTACTGCCACACCGTACGGCCAGCCCCGTCGAGGATGACCGGGCCGTCAGCGCCCTCGGGGGCGTACAGCGGGGTGAGCATGAACTGCCCCAGCTCGTCCCCTTCGAGGGTGAAGACCGGGAAGGTGTCGTTCAGGGCGCCGGTCTCGACGGCCAGCACCTCGCTCTCGTCGCTGCCGGCGACGACCTGGAAGCTGACGCTCGTGGCGGGGGGGAGCCCCAGCAGCAGCGCGGTATGCTCGGTGGCGGGGTCGTCCAGCGGGGTGGCCAGATCCAGCGTGTCGCCCACACCGAAGCGGACCTGCGAGGCGACTTCGTCCGCGGTCGTCCAGGTCACCTCGGCCACGGTGGGCATGCCGCCCAGCAGCTGGACCTCGATGTCCTGGATGGGCTCTGTGCAGCCAGACAACAGCACGATCAATATCAACGGGAAAGAGCGCATCGTCGTATGCCTCCTCTATTCGGATCAACGGGATTGGCGGCCGAATGGGGCGCCTAATTATAGGGAGTTGGCGTCCGGTGAAGATCGCTCACGGCGCAAACGCGTAAAGATCTCCCAGCGGAGTGGTCCGGCCCAGATCCCACGATCCGTTCTCCCACAGAATGTCCCACACGACCGTGCCATCGGGGAGCACCTCGCGCAGCCGTCGGCCGCTGCCATAGTTGTGCAGGGTGTTGCCGCCGGGAAGGCGGTGGGCCTCGCCCATGTACTCGCCGTTGACCCCCTCGTCGACGCCGAAGCTCCAGATCTCCCGCAGGATCTCCTGGTCCGCATCCAGCTCGTACTCGCGGACGACCAGCTCTTCGTCGCCGTCGGCGCGATAGGTGGACGTGAGCAGCGTCCCGGTGGATGTGTAGTGGCCGCCGTGCTGCCACCAGAAAGCTGCCTCCGGCGGGTCGAAGACCCAGGCGCCGCTGTGGTGGCCGAAGGTGTTGAGGTGCTCGCCGGTGGCGACATCGATCTCGAGGATCGTCTCGTGGGAGTACAGGGAGTACAGCAAGGTGTCCGTGGGCTCGTGCCAGCGGATCGTATTGGAGCCGCAGTAGTCCATATCGCCAAAGCCGCCGAGCAGCTCGTCGCACGACGCGATCTGCTCCTGCTGGCCGTCCGGCCACAGCCGCTGGATGGTCTCGTCGGAGCCGGTCATCGCCGACCAGACGATGGACTCGTCCCCGAGCTCGGTGAAGGGGTGGTGCATGCCCTTGGTCGCGTAGGTCTGCTCGACGGTCCCGTCGATCTTGACGCGGACCACCTCGGACGCGTTGCCGCCGTCGAAGATGGCCCAGTACGAGCCGTGGTCGATGAGGATGTCGTCCCCTGCGAGGGAGATCTGGGGGTGCATGGTGACCCGCAGCCCCGGGGTCTTCATGCCCCACACCACGCGGCCCTCCCGGTCGAGGATGATCGTCCAGTCATCGACCCCCGCGAGCAGGTAGGGCCGGTCCGGATCCCACCGGTCCACATCGGAGGTGACGACCGTGGCCGTGGGGATGCCGTTCGGCTGGGCATCGGTGGTGATCGAGACCTCGTCGCTGGACGTGGGGCCCGTCTCCAGATCGTTGACCAGCCGCACGGAGACATCGGTCCCGTAGGGAACACCCAGCAGGATCTCCTCCTGGCTTCCCGCCGTCAGATCCCGCGTGGGGCTGCGGCGCAGGTCGCCGTCTTCGAAGCCGAACTCCACCCAGCCGGACTGGGCCTCCAGCTGGTTCCAGGTCACCAACACCACCGAACCGATGTCCGGGTGGATGTCGACGACGACGTCGCTGACCAGGCCCTCGAGATCGCCGGGGGCCACATCGACGGATTTGTCACAGCCGGCGACAGCGGCAAGGACGAACACCGCCAGGGCGCCCGTCAGAGTGGCTTTGAACGTGGGGAAGGATTGAATCGTCATGGTCTCTCCAAAAACTAAACGTGCCCGTCTAGTGAACAACTTTGTCGCGCCTCCGGATGGCCAGCAGGGCGAGCAGGATCCCGGCCAGGGCATGGCCCCGCCCTTCATCGGCGCCCATGCCGCACTGGCAGCCTCCCTCGGGGATCTCCACCTCGATGGTCCCGTCGTGGGTCTGGATATCGTGGCCGCTGACCATCAGGTCCAGGACCTCGCCCTCGACGACCTCGTCGCCGAAATCCAGGCTCACCTCACCCGAAGCGCCGGTGTGGCCGGCGGCGTGGATCCTATCCCCCAGGTAGAGGCAGACCAGCGCCCCGGCGATGGGCTCCCCGCTCGACGCCCCGGCCACCTGGATCGTCACCTGGCTGGCCCCATCCTCCAGCGGCTCCACCGCGGTGACATCCACGGCGGTGGGAGGGGCGGTCCAGAGGTCCAGGGAGGGGTCCCCCATCAGGTTGTACTGCTCGGGATACCCCCGCACGACGCCCTCGCCGCCGTAATGGGACCACACGGCCCACAGGCCCTGGTTCAGGGCGCCGCGGATCTGCCATTGCTGGCCGCCGAACATGGCGTCGTAGACCGCCCGTTGCAGCACGTCGTCCTGCTCGAAATAGGAGGCGGTGGACGATCCCCAGGAGGCGATGGCGCCGTTGGGCGCGAGCACCCAGCGCTCGATGAAGCTGTCGTACTCGTACATCCCGGTCTCGCAGGCGTAGGACTGGACCAGGGGGAGCATGCCGGCGTTGCCCAGGTCCGGCAGGTCGGCGACGGTCATCGGCGGCCCGTCGAGCCAGCCCCAGACCCAGCCGTGCCCCGAGAAGGTGAGCTGGGACAGCCCGGCGTCGATGTCCGCCAGGACCTCGTCGGTGGTGGCGCCGTGGGCGACGGTGTAACGCCGGTTGCACATGTAGTCATCGGGGGCCAGCCACCGTTCGATGCAGTACTCGTGGCTCCCCTCGGTGATCAGGTATTCATCCTCGGAGGCGATAAAACTGGCGTTCTTGATCCAGTCGGTGGACCCATCGAACAGCTGGTAGACGAGATTCTTGGTCACCAGGAGGTCCACATCGGCGACGGAGTTGGCCGGAAAACGGCCGATCAACAGGTCGGGGTGGAGATCGCCGGCGCCGTCCATCGTCGTGTAGTACAGGTCCGTTGCCGCGCCCGTGAACTGGCCGGCGAAGCAGGGAATCTGCTCCGTGTCCCCCACCAGCAGCACGTAGGCCGGTGGCACCGGGGCCGCGTGGTACTGCTCTTCGATGTAGGCCTTGATCGACTCGGCGCTGCTGCCGGTCTCCGTCAGCGTGGCCACGGTGACCACGTAGCCCTGGCGGCGCTTGAATTCGGCCAGGGGAAGCACGGCGTCATCGAAGGTGGCGTCGGAGATGATTAGATACCCCGTGGTCCCTCCGTCGTCGGACCGGAATGCACGGTCGTCCTCGCGACGGATCAGCGCCATCGCCGCCGGGTCGAACGCCGGCGTGGCGTACCGCCGGATCTGCTGCTCGGTGAGGTCCCAGTCCGCCCCGTCGAAGTGGACGCGCAGCGTCAGGGATCGCGCGACCTGGACCTGGCCCGCGGCCGGGTTGGGCTGGACGGGGAACAGCTCCAGCGGCACGAACCGGTGCCCCCGCTGCTGCCCGGGCTCACCGAGGCGGGCCAGCTCCCCCGGGAAGAAGGCATCCAGGGCGTACAGGGCCTCCTGGCGCTCGAAGGTCCGGGCCGCCCAGGCCCCGGGGCGTTTGACCACCGGAGCCTGCACCGGCAGCCATCCCAGGTCGATGCCCAGGCCGTCCATCGTCCACGTACCGGCCTCGGATCCGAGGACCTCCAGGCGGGGGACCGCGTCGGCGGGTAGCGCGATGTTCGTGCGAATCACCGGAACATCCGGCGCGCCCAGCTCGGTGTGGACCCCGGCACCGGGGAGCGATATCCGGTTCTGCACGCCACCCGCGGTATGGATCGTGCTGACCGACGGCGAGGGGAACTCGACGTGGAGGGTGATCCCGCTGTCATCCGCATCGATGACCTCGAACCGGGGATCGGCGGTGGCCTGGGACGCCACCCAGAATCCCATCGTCAGGGCGGCGGCGAGGACCAACGGCTGACGTCTGGGCATCTGCTTCTCCCGTGAACCTGCGTTCATTTTCAAGATATGCATTGAAACTTAAACGAATCTGAAACGGAAAAAGTGATGTAAAGAAAGTAACTCAGCAGAGCGGAATCCGAGCCGGGGATACCCCACGTATCGGGGTTCAATCCCCGCAAACCGGCAGCACCAGCGTCACCACCGGTGTGACCACCAGCTGCCCACCGTGCCGTTCGGCGATACGCCGCACCAGCGCCAAGCCCAGCCCCGAGCCGGGGCTCTGATCCCCCTTGGTGAACGGCGCGACCAAGTGGTCGTCGGGGATGCCGTCCCCGCGGTCGTGGACCTCCACCCGTCCGCCTGCGCCGGCCACGTGGTCGACGCCGCCACCGTGAATCCGCGCGTTCTCGACCAGGTTACGCACGGCCACCTCCAGCAACTTGGCGTCCCCGTCCACCACCGTCGCCTCGGCCTGCAGAGTCTCGTCGTCTTCCAGGCAAAGCTCGACGAGCAGATCGAGCCTGACCGGCTCCCGCGCCGGCATGCTGTGGGCCAACCGGCTCCAGGTCAGCAGGCGCTCGACCATGCCCGAGGCCCCGGCCACCGTGCTGCGGATCTCCGGCAACGCCTCCTCGGCCCCACCGGCAGGTGTGGAATCGACCCGCGCCAGCAAAGCGGCCATCGGGGTGCGCAGCTCGTGGGCCGCGCCGGCGAGGATCTGCTCCCGCTCGGACAGGGACGCCTGCAACGCCTCGAGCAGGCGGGCGGCCAGCCGCTGGCTCATGAGCAGCCCGGCGAGGATCAGGGCCAGCGCGGCCACCCCGGTGACGATGGCAAACCCCGCCGTGGCCTGGAGCGCCCCCGCGGTGGACATGGTCGCGATGACGGCACCGTGGACCTCGTCGTCGTCGCCGTAGGCCGCGATGGCCAGCGTGCGCTCACCCCCCCGATCCAGCCAAACCTCGTCGATGGAGGCCATCGCCATGCGCACGAGCGACTCCCGGTCCGGGTCCTCGGGGCCGAAGACCCGCTCTTCGGGGGTGCTCACCGTGATCCGCACGTCCCCCGTCACCAGCCAGGTCTCCTTGAGCAGGACCTCGTCGTGGTAGACGCCTTCCAGGTCCCACCACCCCAGGGCGTAGGCGGCCAGGGCGTGGGCCCGCAGCTGGGCGTCCACATCCGACTGGTGCCCCCGCCCGGCCACCGCGATGGAGAGCGCCGCGAAGGCGATCACGCCGGCGATCCACACCGCCGCGGTGGAGCGGGCGATGCGCCGTGACAACGTCCGCGGATCAGTCGTCAATGATGTACCCCAGGCCGCGGCGGGTGCGGATCAGCGGGGGATCGCCGAGCTTGCGGCGCAGGGATGACAGGGTGGCCTCCTCGACGTTGGACCCGGGTACATGATCGGCGTCCCAGCATGCCTCGCGGAGCTGGTCCCGGCTGACCACCCGCCCGCGCCGCTCCAGTAGCACCTGCAAGATGGCCAGCTCCTTTTGGCGCAACGGCAGCAGCACCCCCGCCCGGTGCACCTGGGCCCGGGCGGTGTTGAGCTCCAGGTCCCCGGCCCGCAGCACGGTGTCGCGCAGCTCGGGCCCCCGGCGGACCAGGGATCGGACCCGGGCCCGCAGCTCGCCGAGGTCGAAGGGCTTGACCACATAGTCGTCGGCGCCGCCGTCCAGCCCGTCGATGCGGTCGTCCACCGCGTCCCGGGCGGTGAGGATCAGGACGGGGACGACCTTGCCGGCCCGGCGCCAGCTCCGCAGGGTGTCCAGGCCGTCGCCGTCGGGGAGGCCCCGGTCCAGGATCACCAGGCCGTACGGCACGACCCGCATCTCCGTCTCCGCCTCGTAGCGGGTGGAGACCTCGTCCACGGCGTGGCCGTCCTCGCGTAGGGCGCGAGCCACCGAGGACCTCAGCACGGGCTCATCTTCGACCAGCAGGATCCGCATCGAGTCAGCATAACGCGATCCGGGCGGAGGGAGGGGGGTGACGGAAGTCAGGGGATGACCGGCTGGTCGTTGGTGACGCAATGGATGCCGCCGCCGTTGGCCCACAGGGCATCGACGTTGACGAAGCGGATCTCGCGGCCGGGGAAGATCTCCTCGAGCACACGCTGGGCTTCCGCGTCCTGCTCGTCGTCCGAACTCGTCCCCACCAGCACGAAGCCGTTGCCGACGAGGAAGTTCATGAACAGGGCCGCGTCGTAGGCCTCCAGGCGCTCGATGTTCAGGTCCGGCCGTTGCTCGGCGATCTGATCGGCGACGTTGTTCATCAGCGTGGTGCCGTCCTTGCCAACCAAGATGGTGTCCTCGGCGACGAAGCGGGCCATGCCGTCGATGTGGCCGCGGGTGATGTCGATGGGGTCGTACCCCTCGGCCCAGATCACCGAATCCACGCCCAGGGCTTCCTGGAACAGGGCGGTCAGCTCCTCGCGGGTGCTGTTGGGATTACGGTGGGACACCACGGACCAGTTGACCATCGCCGTGTCCGTGCCGTTGACCTCCAGGTCTCCGCGTTCGTGGATCATCGACACCTGCTCGACGGGCAGGTCCAGTAGATCGGCCACGGCGTCCGGGACGGCGTTGTCGTCGTCATAGGGCCAGTCGGCGTTCGTGCCCGCGCCCCAGGCGTCGAACTCCCAGTTCTGCAGGACCAGCTCGCCGTCGACCTCCACGTAGCGGGGGCCGTTGTCCCTCATCCACGAGGAGTTCGTGGGGATCGCATGGATCTGCAGCCTCTCCAGGTCGGCGCCGGCCAGGGCGTCCAGGGCCCGCTCCCCATCCGCCTCGTCGTTGACCACCAGGCGGACATCCTCGTACTCGGTGATGACCTCGATGATGTCCACGAAGGCGGCCTGGACCTGCTGCCCCTCCCAGTCGTGCGGCCATTGCAACCAGACAGCGGCCTGGGGCTCCCACTCGGCGGGCATCCGCCGCTCGGCGCCCTCGACCTTGTCGGTGATGTCGGGGGGTCCGTCTCCGTCAACCGGCGGGCAGCCGGCGAGGATGAAGGTGAACAAGAATAAAAACGTAAACGTGGTGCGAATCATCATCGAGTCCTCCATTGTTAGGCTCGATGATCAGCGTAGGGGGCCTACCTTAATCGAATCTTAAACCCCGTACGTACCCTTGCTTGCCGCTGCCGAAACCGGGCGATAACGTGGCAGCCGGCCAGAGGGGGCCACCACCGATGACACAGCATTCCGAACCGCACCGGCAACGCGAAGCCTGGCTTCCGCGTTTCTTCTCGACGATCAACGGTCCGCGCACGCGGCAGCTGATCCCCCAGCTCGAGGCGCTGACTCGCGCCGAGAAGCTCGAAAAGGCGATCCACCTCTTCAGGGCGCTCGCCGACGAAGAGCCGGACCCGGCCATGAAACCGTCGCGCAGTTGGTCCATCGAATATTTCGAGGCGTGCGCCGAGGGCTCGGGCGCGCTGCGGCAGTTCCTGGCGGACGAAGGGGTGCTGGGGCAAGGCAGCCTGAAGGTCCCCGCGCGCGTCCAGCCCCAGATGGAGGTGGTGAACCTCGACCCCGCGGTCTATCCCGAGTCGCTGCGGCAGGATGTGGCCGACCTCACCCAGCTGATGTTCTGCGAGTTCTTCGGGGTCAAATCCCTGCTCTCGTTCCCCGAACCGGCGGATATCTGGGCCTGGCTCGCCGCGAACGTGCCCTTCATCCCGCACCTCGAGCTGTCCCCGCCGCATCTGAAGCTATCGCTGCTGCTGCGGGACTACGTCGCGTACGTCGTGACCGAGGCCGAGCGCAATCGCGATCTGCCGCTGGTGGCGGTCTTCGGTCCGGGCAATGGCGAAGAGCTCGTTCCACTGATCGACAAGGGCCTGAGCGTGGTCTGCCTCGACGCCCTGGACCAGCAGGTCAGCCGAGGCCTGTTCCGCGATACGTTCGGGCTGGCCCCCGGCGTCCAGCTGCCGGACATGGTCGTGCTGGGCGACCGGGGTGATGTGGATACATCGGCCATTCGCGACTGGCAGAACAACGCCTGCCCACCCACCGTCTTCTTCCTCTCCAACGTGGACGTCACGGCGGACGACCTGATCCCGGAGTCGCTGCTCGGCGCCGTCTCGGTGGCCTCGGCCGCGTTCTTGCTCCATGAACTCCGGGACAAGGAGGCGCTGTTCACCAACATGTCCCGGATCACCCGGGGCTCGGTGGTCCTGTTCGACGGCGTCCCCTCGGTGGACGCCATCGACAACGCCGTCCTGCCGGTGGCCGAGCGCAACGACACCGTGGTCACGGGGCACGACGCGGTGATCTCGTATCTGCTCAGCCTGTCACCACAGGATATGGAGGCCCTCGCTAGACGGGCGGTCCCGGATCTCGAGTGGAAGGGTGAGTTCGTCGGCCCACCCATCCCACCACCCTTGTTCGAAAAGCTCCAAGGTGCGGTCATCGGGCGTCGGCCGGAGTGATCGAACGGCGGTGTTCGCCCAGGAGCAGGAGTAAAATCGCCACTCGGGTGTACCTCATCCAGCCATTGGCCCTCTGACCAGCGCCGAGGCGCCAGATCCTTTACACTTTTTGTTCACACGTGGAGTCGTCCGATGGAAAACAGCGGATTCGATTTTGGCCGCAACCCCGACCGTTCGATGGTGATGGGCATCGCCGGTCTCGTGCTGACCCTGCTCAGCTGCTTCATTGGCAGCCTGCTGAGCTTCGTCGGCGTAGGCTTCATCGCCTGCTGCCCGCAGGTGATCGCCATCGTGCTGGGCATCCTGGGCGTGGTCTGGGGGCGTGCCGGGATCCGGGAGGTCCAGATGGGGGATCTGCCGGACGAACTCATGGGCAAGGCCAAGGTGGGCTACTGGACCTCCCTGGTCAACCTGCTGCTCTACGCGCTGATGATCCTGCTGTTCATCGTGGCGATCATCCTCGCCGTCGTGTTCGGCGTGGGCGCGGGGCTCATGGGGGGCGGCTACTAGAGCAATAGCCGGGAGGCTCCTGGAAGGCTCCGATGTGATCCTCCAGTAGCTCGGCGATCTGCAGCAGCCGCATCTCTCCCCACCTCCGGCCTACCACCTGCACCCCGATGGGCAGACCCTCGGCCGATCGTTTCAGCGGGATGACGACGACCGGCTGGCCCGTCAGGTTGAACGGCGTCGTATAGGTTCCGCCGGCTTGGAAGTACGGCACCTGCTGGCCGTCCACGTCGATGGGGTGGCCCACCTCGGCGTGCGGTGGGGCCGGTGTCGGCGTCACCGGGCACAGCAGCACGTCCCAGCTTTGCAAGAAGGCCTCCATCGCCGTGATGAGCGCGTCGCGGGTCATCCGCGCCGCGGTGACCTGCCGCATCGTCGCGTTGATGCCGCGGGCAAAGCCGCGGGCAAAGGGCTCGTCGGGATCGCGGCTGGCGGCCAAGAGCTCCGCCCTCTCCTGCTCGGCCCGGGGTGTCATGGCCGAACCGGATTCGGCCGACACGAGCTCGCCAAAGGTCTCCGCGACCACGTCCAGATCGAACTCCCCGGGCATCGCCCGCACCACGGTCGCACCCGCCGAAGCGAGCTCCTCGGCCAGATTCGTCAATCCCCCACGGGTTTCGGCCGACACCGGGACGTCCCCGAACTCGTCCATCCAGGCGATGCGGAGATCCGGAAGGCTCCTCGGCGGAGGCTCCTCCAGCGGGACCGGGGGCACGTCCCACCACCGCCCGTCCGGTCCGGCCAGGACCTGCAGGGCCAGGCGCAGGTCGGCGACGCGGCGCGCCATGGGTCCCATCACGCCGGCAAACCGCAGCCCCCTGGGCGACCCCGGCAGCTCGGGGATGTGACCCAGTCGCGAGATGCGATGGTTGGTCGCCATGAGGGCGCACAGGCCACAGTAATGGGCGGGGATACGCAGCGAACCGCCCAGGTCGCTGCCGATCTCCAGCGGCGACAGGCCCGCCGCCACGGCCGCAGCGCCCCCGCCGGTGGATCCCCCCGGCGTGTGGCCCAGGTTCCACGGATTGTTGCTGCGGCCGAAGATGGGATTGTCCGTCTGATAGGTCGCTGCGAGCGGGGGGAGGTTGGTCTTACCGAGGATGATGGCGCCGGCCTGGCGCACGCGCGCGACCACCGTGGCATCCACCGCCGGGATGTGGTCGGACAGGGGTGGGAAACCGGCGGTGGTACGGAGCCCGGCGGTCTCCAGACAATCCTTGATCGTCACCGGGACGCCGTGCAGGCAGCCCCAGCGCTCCCCCCGGGCCAGCGCCTCATCCGCCTCTTTGGCGCGGGAGCGGGCGCCCTCCTCGTCCAAGGTGACGATGGCATTGAGGGGGCCATTGTGGCGCTGGATCCGGGACAGATAGTGTTCGACGACCTCCACCGCCGACACATCACGCGCCTCGATCCAAGTCGCCAGCTCGCCCAGGGAACCATGGGTCCGATCCGTCACTCGACCACCTCGTCTCCACGTGCCTAGCCGGTAACCCGCAGCTGGCCTGACTTCGTCCCGGCCGGGGTCAGCAGCCATCCTCCCATGCCCGGTACGGCGCCCCCCCCCATAATCGAGGTGCGCTGGGCTCAAAATCCGCGGCCATGCCGGCTGCACCACGACCCGGCTCTACGCCGTCATCGCACTCATCCTGTGCCCCGTTTCGGGTGGGTGGCGCCTCGGAGTGGACCCCGCCAGACGGTGTTTGCGGGAATCCGAATCATGACAGGTGAATGGCCGAGCTCGAGCATCGGTTCGCCGCAACGGTTGCGGCCGCAGCCCATCGGGCTTTGCCCTGGGTACCCTCCGGGGGTATAGGTTCAGGGGCATGTCTGTACTCCGACAACGGTCCTGGATTCTGCTCATCGTGGCCCTGGGGCTGGGCGGTCTGTCCTGTGACGCCAGCAGCCCGACGGACGACGACGATGCCGTCGGCGACCCCTGCGGCGCGGAGGTGCCCGACATCGCCACGACGCTGGACGTGGACGGGGTGTCACGCCGTTTCGTGCTGCACATTCCGGACGCCTACGATCCGCACCAGTCCTACCCGTTGATCTTCGCGTGGCACGGGCTCGGTGGCGACGGGGAGCTGGCCCAGTGGTACTTCGGCATCGAGGAGTTGGCCGGCGACGACGCCATCATCGCCTATCCCGATGCGCTGCCGCTGGAGGCCTACAGCGGCGAGACGGGCTGGGAACTGGATCCCGCCGGCTACGATTTCCGCTTTTTTGACGCCTTGTACGATCACCTACAGGCCCACCTCTGCATCCAAGAAGACCGTGTGTTTTCCACCGGCCACAGCTTTGGCGGGTTCATGAGCCACAGCCTGGGGTGCTACCGCGGCGGACGGTTCAACGCCATCGCCCCGGTGGCGGGAGGGCCGCCCTACTACGGCCCCTGCACCCACGCGGTCGCCGCCTGGATCACCCACGGAACCGAGGACGACACGGTGCTGCTGGTTCAAGGAGAGCAGTCCAGAGACACCTGGCTGCTGCAAAACGAGTGCGAGCCAAGCACCGCCCCAACCCAACCCGAGCCCTGCGTGGCCTACGACGGTTGCTCCCGGGACGTGCACTGGTGCCAGCACGACGGTGGGCACGAATGGCCCGATCTGGCAGCAGCTGGGATCTGGGAGTTCTTCCAGTCGCAGTAGGGGCGAGGCCATCACCACAGCGGAGCCGCCGCGTCGCAGGCCAACCCCTACGGAGGTGATGAATAACGGCTCAGCCGTGGTATAACCCGGCCCGTCTGTCCCTAGAAGGATGTTGACGGGCGCGCTGGGGATACCGGATTGAGCGGCATGGGCATACCAAATCCTCCCGATGACCAGCAGGTCGGGCCAGCTGATGGCGAACTCCCGTCGGGGTATTCGTTTGGCAAGTACCGTGTGGTGGGCCAGATCGGTGAGGGGGCCTTCAGCACGGTCTACGAGGCCATCCAACCCGGGCCGATGGGTTTTGCCAAGCGGGTCGCTCTCAAGCGTCTGCACCCCGATCTGTTGCGCCGTGATCCCCTGTTCCTCAAGAGCCTGGCCCGGGAGGCCCGCATCGGCGGGATGATGCACCACGCCAACATCGTGGACATCCTCGAACTGGTCCAGGTGGGATCGAACTGGGCGCTGGCCATGGAGTTCGTCGATGGGCTGACGGTGGCCCAGCTCATTCGCCGCTGCCGGGAGCAGAGCACGTTGCTGCCCCCCGGTGCCATCGTGGCGCTGGGTATCCAGGCCTGCAGGGGCTTGCACTACGCCCACACCCTGCGGGATCCCCAGGGTCATCCACTCCAGCTGATCCACCGGGACATCAAGCCGTCCAATCTGATCATCGACCGCGCCGGGACCGCCAAGATCCTCGATTTTGGGGTTGCCCGTGCGTCCGAACGACTGCAACAAACCACCTTGTCGCACCTGGCGCAGGGCACACCGCGTTATATGTCCCCCGAGCAGGCGGCAAACGGCCATGCCCTTTGCCATCGCTCCGATCTGTTCTCCCTGGCGGTGGTGTTGTACGAGCTGATCACCACCCGGCCGTTGTACCAAGCCCAGTCGCTGCCGGCGCTGATCCGCCAGCTCGACGCGCCGCCGGACGAGCAGCAGCTGGAAAAGGCAGAGGCCGTGCTCCCGGGCAGCGCCGCTCTGCTGCGCCAAGCCCTGGCCCGCGATCCCCAGGACCGGCCGGTGGATGCCCAAGCCATGGCCGATGGACTGCGGGAGCTCGACAAGACGAGCCCACCGACGGACCTGGGGGCGATCGTCGAGCAGTTGAACCCATTCGTCGCCCACACCGCGTCGTTCGACGAAGCGGAGCTCGCCTCCCATAACGATAACCCGGACGAGCTGTCGTGGAGCCAGAGCTCCCCCCTGGCCACAGTCGCAAGCTTGGACGCGGACCAGACGGATGGCCAGCCCTCCCAGTGGTCCGCTACGCCCACGACGGACAGCCCGCGAACGCCCAGACGTCGGTGGCTCATCCCGATACTGGCGTTTGCCATCGGGATGGTCGTCACGTCGGTGTTGTTCGTGGTTCCATGGTCGGATGCGGAGGATGTAGGCGAGGCGCCCCGCGTCACGGATGCGGTAAAAACACGGCCCGCCATGCTGGAGGCCTCCCCCAGCGGCGAAGGGCCAACCCCGGGGCACCGCGCCCCCATCGCCACCGCCGGTGAGTCGGTCGAATCCGTACCCGCCCCCGTCGCCACAGAACCCGTGGCGACCCCGGGTCCCGTTGCAGATCCGGCCGGCGCCGCGGCGTTGGAAGCCCCACCGACGGCTCTGGAAGCGGGCACGATCTCGCTGTACAGCCGCCCCTGGTCCGAGATCTCCATCGACGGCACACGGGTGGTGTCGGCCAATCGGCTCGCGAGTCATCCACTGCCGGGTGGCGAGCACGAAATCCGCCTGAGCTGCACCACGCTGGGCGGACGGGAGAAGGTCTATACGGTGCAGATCGATGGCGACGACGTGAACCTGGGCTGCTGGGATTTCCACCAGATGGCCCCCTGTCTAACCGAATCCCCCTGACGGTTGAACCGATGGCCGGCCGTCTGATCTGTCAAATCATGAGCGCGCAAACAAGAGTGTGGTGGCTGATCATTGCGGCGGTGGCCTGTACGGCGACGGGTCCGCTTCACGCAGCCCCACGGTCTTCCGCTGATCGAGCCAATCTGGGCGGGACGGTGCTGTGGTTCGGCGCCGAAGACATCACCGACGCAGAACAACGAGCCGTTTCGCTGGTGCGCCTGGTGGCCCCGGATGCCGGGTCCCTGGGGCCGTCCATTCCGCTGGAAGAGTTCCGGCCCGACAGCGGGCTGTTCGTGGCTGGGACCTCGTGGCGGGTCTGCGAGGACGCTCCCATTGCAGCCGCGTCTTATCGCCAGGCTATCGACGAGCTGTACCGCGACAACCTGGCCGTACTGGACGCCCAGGAGCTGATCCAGCGGGCCCAGGCCCTGGAGGACAAGCGCCTGTGCCTGGCGGAACCGGTGGAGCCGGGCGTGCTCGCACGGGTGCCGTTCCTGCGCGGTGTGATCGAAGACAGTGAGGGCCATACCGACCGTGCGGTAGAGGCCTTCCATCAGGTGCTGGCCCTGGATCCACATCATCCGTGGGATCCCGAATTCCCCCCCTCGGCCGAGCAGCTGTACCTCGAGGTGCGAGCCGGGCTGGCGCGGCGGGCCAAAGCGGAGCTGACTGTCGTCGTTTCATCCGGGTCCACCGTGTGGCTCGACGGTGCACCGCTGGCCGCCGGGACGATCCACATCGCCCCGGGGGGCCATCTGATCCAGTTGCGTCGTCCGGGGGCCGAAGACCTGGAGGTCATGGCGCTTGATCTGGAGGTGGGCGAATGGGCGCGGGTCATCGATCCAGCCATCTTGCGAGGCCCTTCCGATCCCAACGGCGATCTGGACCCGCAGCTGGGAGGGGCTCTCTCCGGCCTGGCCGTACTCGAGCTGGTGGCTCCACAGGTCTGGTTGGTGGGCCTGGGCGACCGCCCGAGGGTGTGGTCGTGGCAGCAGGGCCAGTTCGACGTCGTGGAGATCCCGGTGCCGGATGCGGTGGCGACGTGGTCGCAACCCGGCACGGATCGTCAGCGGCTGCCTCCGGGCCCGGTCACGGTCGGCATGTGGATCGCCGGAGCGGTATTGACGGGCGTAGGCGTTGCGGTGGCCGACCGCTCGAAGCGGGGCCTCGGCGAGTTCAACGCTCAGGTGGTCTCGCGGGAGCTGGAACCGTTTCCCATGCCCGACGATGAGGATCCCGAGGCCTACCCCCTCTATCAGGAGTGGCAGACCCAGGTCCGTCGCCTCTATTCCGGGTACGGCCTGCTGCTGGCGGGGGGGGCGACATTCCTGCTATCGATTCCCGTGGGATTGGCGGATGAACGACGGCGGTTTTTGCTGGGTGCACGGGTGCACTACGAGGCTCCCGGATCGAAGGCATCGAGGGCCGAAGATTGGTCATGGGTTCTTACGTGGGATGGGCGGTTCTGATGCGGAGACGCAGCCGAATTCTGGGAGCAGGTGTGTTCATCGTGTCGGCTTGCCTGGGGTGGGGTTGCGAGGAGCCACCGGTCCCCGGGCCGATCACATTTCCCTGGACCGCAGACACCAATCTGTCCATCGCAGACACCAAGATCGCCGGGGGCTTCGCGTACCGAATGGCCGGTGCGGGAGGGCAGCGGCTGGAGGTAGCGGATCTGGATGGTGAAGGGAGCCCCGAGATCGTCATCGGCTGCCCTGGAATGGTGGATTACGGGACGGGATCCGTGTGGATTGTCGACGGAAATCTGGCGCCCGGAACGTCGTACCTTCAGGACATCGCCAGGACCAATTACGTCGGAGATCTGTCGGGCGACCAGCTGGGGACGGTATCCGTCACGCCGTATCCCGACGCCGCACTGGCCGTCGGCGCCTTCGGGCATGCCGGTACGGAGGAGTCCGCAGGGGCCGCGTATCTGTTCCGTGAATTCCCTTCGGGGGAGCTGGCGTTGAGCACCGCGGACGCCACCTTCCTCGGCCACCGCACCGATGATGGCTTGGGGTTTTCGGTGGCCCTGCCGTCCAACGGAAGGGGGCCGTTGGCCATCGGCGCGGCGGGGTGGGACGGCCTGGAGGGAATCACCACCGATCTCAACTACGGCGGGGCCTATCTGGTCCCGGAACCGTCCAGCATCGGTGGGGTGTGGGCCGCCGCAGAAACAGATGGCCCTCTGTCGGCCGAGCAGGTCAACGGTATTGTCGGGTTCCATGTGGCATACGTGGGCGACATCAACGGCGACGGCGAAAGTGATCTGGCCGTCGCCGCACCCGGGGTCCACGGAATGGCGGATTATGCAGGCGTCGTCTATCTGTTCCATGGCCCGATGGAGACCCTACCTTCCGATCTCGAGGACGCCGACGCGACCCTGCTGGGGCTCACTCTTGGTGACGGAACCGGCGGCGAGCTCTTCCCGGCGGGCGATGTGGACCGCGATGGTCGGGACGATTTCTTCGTCAGTCTCGTCGGACGCGAAGAGGGCAGTAACTCGGCCGGCGCCGTCTGTCTGGTGTTCGGCGGCCTCGTCGAAGGTGAGCAATCATTGGCGCAGGTGGGGCTGCTTTTCGAGGGCCTGCCGCTGGACAGCCTGTGGATGGCTGCCGCAGGGGATCTGGACGGGGATGACCGGACCGATCTGGCATTTGGTGGCGCACAGATCCAGGAAGGCCCGGGGATCGTCTATGTGTTCCTGGGCAGCGGGTTGATCGACGGCCAGGTGCCGCCGGGCACGATCTCTGTCGCAGACGCGGACGCCAAATTGCGTGGGGAAGCGGATGGGGACCGGGCGGGAATCTCGCTGCGTACCGCCGATCTGGATCTCGATGGCCTGGACGACCTGCTCGTGGGTGCATCGCGTCACTTCGATCAAGCCGTCGACGAGGGCGCCATCTACATCATCTACGGCCGTGAACCCTGACGGTCACGGAAGGATGTAAACCGATCCTTCCTCCACCAACCATCCATGGTCCTCATCCAGGGCAATCAGCTTCGTTTTGGACTATTCAACGGATATCCAGAGTACTACCACCGGAGACACTTTCTCGAGGATCCCGCCGATAAGGACGCGGTCGATGAGCCCGAGGGGTCTGCTATCTCCGTGACGGCCATTCACGTGGACCACTCAGGGAAAATCTTCATGGCAGGCGAGCAGGGCAGTTTCGAGTTCCACGACGGAACCATCTCGGCCATCGTCGGCTTCACCTACCCTGAACACATGGACCAACAGGCCCAGCCCTTCGTGGGGGGCATCGGCGTCAGACCGCAGGAGCTTGGTCGATTTCACGACGGGGCGTTCCTCATCGGGGAGCGTCATTCGGGACTTTATCTGGTCCAACGAGGCGAGGATGGAGACTGGGTGATAGGGGAAGTGCCCCTGGCCAAGAAACGGCCTTTCGAGTTTTGAGTCGAGTCTGACTCGGGTAGCGTCCCGGGACCGGATCCCAGGGAACACAGGCTCCTCAGTACGTCCACTCCACCTCAGGGCAATGCTCCCGGATCCAGTCCCCGCATTCGCCGTAACAGAGGTCAGACATGCTCGGCTTGGCGACGGGCATGCAGTCGTACACCGTGTCCGGCGGCGGGCAATGGTACGGCTTGACGCAGGGATCATCGCTGCACCCCGAGCCGAACGATATCCACGCGGCAAAGAAAAGGAAGAGCACCATCGCACGGACAGACATGAGGGGATTCTTCGAGCGTTCGAGGAACGCATAACGGTGGAACATGGTTGAACCTCCACTTGTGGGACACCGCGCGAGAATTCAGGCGGGAATCCTTCCGTGGTGTTCAACGATCTATCTTGAGGTCTGGTTCACTGTTGTGGCCCCGCCCGAAGCGATCTCTTTGGCGTACTTCTTCTGCCAGTTCGGGAAAGCATTCTCCATGAGCCTGATACAGGCAGGATGCCGATAGACCAAAGCCAGCTCACCGAGCATGACGAAGAGACGAGGATCTATCCTGGCTCTTTCCACGAGTTCGTCCGGTCCATCGTGTTCCAGGAGCATGACAGCGACGGCTGACGAAATGTCTCGATACGCCTCATCCGACAACGTCCAGAGGTTGCGGTCCTCGTCTTCCCCGGTTGCCGTCGGAACACCGAGGGCGTCCGCCTCGATGTAGTCCCCGATGACCGCCACTCGACACCCCGCCCAGACACCGATGCCGATCTCATCTGGTTTCATCGGAGGCTGTCCGCCTCGTCGGGTCAACAGGAGCCCGAATGCGCGCGCGCCTAGGTTGCGACCGATCCCGGCAGATTTGGTGGCACCGCCCAGGGCGTCAATGGCGAAATATTCGCCGCGATCCAGATTGATGTACCGGAAATACTCTCCCATGAACCGATGACCTCATTGGGGGCGTTCTTGAACTCAAAGGAATCATACACCTTGCCCATCAGGGGTATGCCGTACTCGACAGCACGGCCATGCCGATGATCGGCGATCCCGAGACCGCCTACGACACGTTCGTGACCCAACTGGTGGCCGACGCAGAGGCCGCGGTGGCCAAGGCCGTCGAGATCGGCGTGGCCGATGCGGAGCGCATCGGCGTCATCGGGCACAGCCACGGCGGGCTGATGGTGGCCAACCTGCTGGCCCACACCGACCTGTTCCGGGCCGGCATCGCCCGCAGCGGCTCGTACAACAAGACCACCCAGCCCTTTGGCTTCCAGTCCGAGCGGCGCTCCCTGTTCGAGGCGCGGGACGTCTACATCCAGGTGTCGCCCACCTTCTTCGCCGACCAGGTCGACGAGCCGGTGCTGGTCATCCACGGCGACGCCGACTCCAACCCCGGCACCCTCACCTTCCAGTCCGAGGTCTTCTTCGAGGCCGTCCGCGGCTCCGGGGGCACCGCCCGGTTGGTGCTGCTGCCCTTCGAGGACCACGGCTACCGGTCCATCGAGAGCATCGAGCACGTCTTGTGGGAGCAGATCCGGTGGTTCGACGAGCACGTGAAGAATGCGGAGCCAAGAGAGACCGAAATCCAGACCGAGTAGCGCCTACCCCGCCCGCAACGCCAGCTCCCGCCAGTCAGCACCGCACCTACCCCGGAAGAGCGTGGATTCCGTGTGCGAAAAACACAAACCTCCATTGGGCGGGCGATTAAATAATAAATCGACAAGCTACGGGACCTGGTCGGGACCTGGTCCGGGACTTGGTCCGGGACCTGGTCCCGTGGCAGCGATCACGGCGGCAGGCGGCGGCCCCGTCATCAGGGCCTCCATCCGCTCCCCACGCAATCAAAGCTTGCGTTGTCGGGGAAATTCGACTACTCCTGGCTGCGGACTCGCAGTCTGGTCAACCACGGCGGTGATGGTGCTGTCAGACCTCAACCTGCGGAGCCATTTGAACTACGCACCAGCCAAGTTGGCGACGGAATAGCGGACTGGATCCAGGTCAAAAACTCCTGCCTTCGTCCTCCCCCATCGTTCGAAGCACAGTGCAAGACATTAGCAATCACCTGGATTGTTCTAGGTGACCATAGGACCCGCCCGTTCACCCGAGTTCAGGCATCGGTTCAACCAAGACACACTCGGGTATCAAAGGTACGAAAAATGAAGATCTATGTAGGCAACCTTCCTTGGAGCATCGACGAGCACAGCCTGTCCCAGCTGTTCGAGTCCCACGGGGACGTCCAGTCCGCCAACGTCATCACCGACCGTGACACCGGTCGCAGCCGCGGCTTCGGCTTCGTCGAGATGATGGACGACGGCCAGGCACAAGCTGCCATCGCCGCCCTGCACGAACACCAGGTCGACGGCCGCGCCCTGAACGTCAACGAGGCCAAGCCCCGCGAGAACCGTGGCGGCGGCGGACGTGGCGGCTACGGCGGCGGCGGCGGCGGACGCGGCGGCTACGGCGGCGGCGGCGGCGGACGCGGCGGCGACCGCTGGTAGGTCCCGCATGAAGGTCCTTCGGGACCTGTGATATTTCGAGACACCCCCACCGGCACGGCTGGCGGGGGTGTCTTCGTTCTGGGTCGTCACTTCCGGCCGAGGCAGGGGGTCAATTCGATGATTGTGTATTCTCTTCGCAACTAGCGGGTATCCATCATGAGGTAAGGAGTCTGGCTCATTTGCTGGTACGGTCGTTCAACACCCGGCTCAGTACTTCGGCAGCCTGGCCGATACCGTAGGGCTTGGCCAGTACGCCGAGGAATCCGAACTTCTCGTACTGCGCGATGATCGGATCCTCGGAGTAACCCGACGACACGATAGCCTTGGCGTCAGGGTCCAGCTCCTTGAGTTTTTCGTTCGCCTCTTTCCCTCCCATCCCGGCCGGGATGGTCAGGTCCATGATCGCCACGTCGAAGGGGTGGTCGGATGCCATCGCATTCTTCCAGGCCTGCAAGGCGCTGGCCCCATCGGACACCGTCTCGCACTCGTAGCCCAGTCTCCGCAGCATGCGAGTGAGCGCCGTCGCCACCTTGGGTTCATCGTCCATGACCAGCACCCTGCCAACGCCGGTCTCGAGCGCCCCAGGTCCGGCCTTGGTGGAAAGCGCTGCCGGGTCGGCCGCGGGCAGATAGATGGTGAAGGTTGCCCCCTCGCCCAGGTTCGATTCCACCCCGATGTGCCCACCGTGTTGGGTCACAATCGAGTGGCAGATCGCCAGGCCGAGCCCGCGTCCTACTGCCTTGGTGCTGAAGTATGGCTCGAACACCCTCGATAGCTTGTCCTCCGAAATCCCATCCCCTTCATCCCGCAGAGAAATCGCGAGATAGGGGCCGGGCTCCAGGGGCAGGCCGCACGTCTCGTCGAGCTCCAGATTGGCTGCGGTGATGGTGACGACGCCGCCAGCCGGCATGGCCTGGCAGGCATTGATGACCAGGTTCCGCAGGACCTGGGCCAATTGGTCCTCGTCCACCCTGGCAGGCAAAAGGCCATCATCGACCGCGAAGACACACTTCACCGCAGAGCCACGCGTGGCAAAGATGCAGGATTCCCGCACGATCGAGTCGAGCGCAACGACATCGGTGGTGGGGCTCCCGCCTTTTGCGAAGGTGAGCAACTGCTTGGTCAAGCCACTGGCCGAGTGGCAGGCGCGCATGGACTCCGAGATCATCTCGCGGAGGTCGCTCCCTTCCTCGGCGTCCATGATGGCCACGGAGAGATTGCCGAAGATGCCAGAGAGGAGGTTGTTGAAATCGTGGGCAATACCACCCGCGAGGATGCCCAGGGACTCCATCCTCTGCGCCACCGTCAGAGCCTCCTCTGCTTGCTTGTGGCTGGTGATGTCCGTGCAGATGCCGCAGAGCAGGGCCGGGCTCTCCCCCGGTTTGCTCAACAGGAACTTCTGGGTGAGGTAGGTAGACGCGCCATCGTCGTGCGGCACGACCTCCTCGAACTCGACGTCCCTCCCCGTCCGGAACACCTCGCGATTCGAGTGGACGAGCTGATCGGCGATCTCCTCGGGGAAGATGTCGCGGATGCTCCGTCCGTACACCTCCTCGTCGCCCATCCGGAACCGGCTCTCCCAACGGCGGTTGACGAAACACAGCCGATCGTCCTCGTCCACGATGTAGATGACCGCCGAGGCGTGCTCCATGATGCTCTGCAGCTGGTTCTCGCTCTTTCTCCGGCCGCTCACCACCAGGCTCCAGTCTCCGTTCCTCCTGGCGATCGCCGCGTCATGAACCTCGATCACCTCGAACACCTCGGCCGTCTCGCACTCCCTGAGCTGGTAGGTACACAGGGCCAGCATCCTCGTGCTACCGATGATCGAATCGATCATTCGTTCATATTCGATGAAGGCGGGCCGGGGGTCGGGCGGGGGCGGATGCGGGTGGCGGCGGGCGGGGGGGGCGGGGGGGCGGCGGGCGCGCGGG